>JBOGGX010000194.1:0-42601 GCA_050744245.1 Acidimicrobiales bacterium | reverse complement strand
CGGCCAGCCCGCCGATTCCACCCGGCGTCGACGCGAGCATCCGCCCCGCCGGGCCGAAGGGGGCGAGGCCGCCAGGACCGACGACGTCAACCGATCGGAGCCACCGGAGCGCCCCGAGCGCGCGGGCCGGTCGCCCACCCCGAGAACCCGCAGCCGACCGCCGGCCGAGCCGGCCCGACCCAAGCCCAAGCGGCTGAGGGCCGGGCGCGCCCACCGCAAGGCCGTGCTCGAGTCGCTGCCCCCCGAGCAGCGTCCGGTGGCCGAACAGGTGCTGCAGGGCGGCATCCCTGCGGTGCGGCTGGCCATCGAGAAGCAGAACACGACCTCGACCGCCGAGGGTCGACCCGAGATCAAGGCAGCCCCCCTCCTGGCCCTGGCCGAGGAGCTGCTGCCTCGGTTGCGAACCGCAGAGTGGCGCGACCGGGCCGAGGCCGCGCTGGGCGACCTCGCCGAGCTCGACCTGCGCGATCTGCGGTCGGTTGTCGTCGCCGCCGACGTCGCCGCCCGCGACGACGAGACCCGCCAGCTGGCCGCGTTGCTCCGCCAGGCCCTGGCCCGTCGCGTCGACGAGGAGCAGCGGACGTGGCTGCACGAGATCACCGGCGCGTTGCACGACGGTCGCGTGGTCAGGGCCCTCCGGCTCAGCTCCCGTCCACCGAAGGCGGGCACGATCTTCCCGCGTGACATGGCGGCGCGGCTGGCCGAGTCGACCGCGGCATCGCTCACCGCCGAGGCCAGCGCCGACCGGTGGGCCGCGGTGCTCGAGGCCCTGTCCTTCGCCCCGGTGCGGCGGGCGGTCACCCCCCGATCGGTGCCGACCAACCCGTCGCCCGAGTTGCAGGCCACCATCCAGCGCTTCGCCAGCCGGCTCCCCGAGGTGGCCGCCGCCTTCGGCATCGAGGCGCAGGCCGAGCCGGCCCGCCGAACCCGCCGCCGGCCGCCCACCCGACCCACGTCGAAGCCGGCCCGACCCGCCCCACCACCCCCTCCGCCACCCGGTGCCCATGCGGCGGCGCCGTCCGCGTCCACCCACCCCGAGCCGGACCCCACCCCCGAAGCAGCCGAACCGGTGGGTGAGCCCGAGGCCGAGGTGGGGATCGAGCCGCGTGCGGCCGACGCCGCCGACGCCGAGGCCGAAGCTCCACCGACACCCGAGGCGGACGACGCCGTCGAATCCGACCCCGCCGGCACCGAGCTCGAGGCGGGCGAGGCCCTCCACCGCTAAGAGGAGCGGCCGGTCCCCCAGTCGTGGCCGAGCATCGAGCCGGTCGCGGCCCGGCCGCGGAACTCACCCGTCGACGCGTCCTCGTCCCACCGGGCGCCACAGGCCAGGCAGGCGCAGGTGTCGAGGTTGAGTGAGGCCAGGAAGAGGCGGTCGACGTACGACGACGTGCAGTACGGGCACTCGAACAAGCTTCGTTCCGCCAAGATGACTACCTCAATGGGGTAGGTCCCGTCGCTCCGCCCAACCGTAGCCACGATCTCTGCGGCTCGGGCGGATGTGGACGACGAATATCGTCCCGGTCATGGTCGACTACGAGCGGCACGGACCCATCGCGGTCATCACCGTCAACCGGCCCGAGGCCCGCAACGCCATCAACGGCGAGGTGGCCGAGGGGATCGAGGCCGCGATCGATCGCGTCGAGGGTGACGACGAGGTGTGGGTCGGTGTGGTTGGCCACGTCGGCCCGGTGTTCTCGGCCGGCGCCGATCTGAAGGAGATCGCGGCCGGTAACGCGGCCCGGCTGTCGACCGAGCGGGGTGGGTTCGCCGGCCTGGTACGACGCGAACGCACCAAGCCGCTCATCGCCGCGGTCGACGGTCCGGCCCTGGCCGGCGGGTGCGAGGTGGTGCTCGCCTGCGACCTCACCGTGGCCTCCACCGCCGCGTCGTTCGGGCTGCCCGAGGTGAGCCGGAGCCTCGTGGCCGCCGCCGGCGGCCTCTTCCGGTTGCCGAGGACGCTGCCCCTCGCCGTCGCCCAGCAGGTCGTCCTGACCGGGCAGCCCATCAGCGCCGAGCGGGCGTGGCAGCTGGGGATGGTGAACGAGCTGTGCGAGCCGGGCCAGGCGCGGGCGGCCGCCGTCGACCTGGCCGAGCGGGTGTGCGCCAATGCGCCGGTCGCGGTGCGGCTGAGCCGGCAGGTGCTGCTCGGCTCGCTCGGTCAGGGCGACGACGAGGGCTGGCGGCTGACGGCGGACGCGTTCCGAACCGTGGCCAGGACCGAGGACTTCCACGAGGGCCCTCGGGCGTTCATCGAGAAACGCCCCCCGACGTGGCTGGGCCGGTGAGCCTGACTCCGGTCAGGCGATGGTGTCGACGATGCCGTGTTCGTGGAGAAACTCGACCAGGCCCTCGGTGACCTGGAGCTCACCCACCTCGTGCAGCGGCACCCACGCCGCCTCCGATGCGTCGGTGCCGGCCGCCGGCGGCCGATCGTCGAGGACGGTCACCCTGAAGTCGAGGATGACGTAGTGGTGGTCGCCTCCGATGCGCTCGACCCAGCCGACCAGGTCGCCGCACACAACGTCGAGGCCGGTCTCCTCGGCCACCTCCCGCACCACGGCCTCGGCCAACGTCTCGCCCGGCTCGACCCGCCCGCCGGGCACCGACCACTCGCCGAACGCGGGACCGTGGCCCCGTTTGATCATGAGCAGCCGGCCGTCGTCGACCGCCACGGCCCCAACGCACACCACCGGCCGCACGGGCGCGCTCATGAGCCAGGATCGGCCCCCGCCGGCTCGTGGGGAGGTCGCAGCGACCGGTGCACGACGATGGCCCGGGCCACGAGTCCGAAGGACTCGAAGAAGTTCTTGGTCTCGCGGTTGCCGGGCAGGGCGAGCGAGTCGACACCGATGCAGTCGTGGCCGCGGCACCACTCGACCACGGCGTCCATCATGGCCTCCCCGACGCCGACGCCGCGGGCACCGGGCTCGACGTAGATGTCGTCGACGACCGCGAGCCGTTCGCCGTTGCGGAGCATCTCGATCCGGACGACGGCGTAGCCGATCACGACGTCGTCGACCGTGCCCGCCACGACGAGGTGATCGTCGGCCGCCAGCGCGGCCGCCAACGAGTCGTCCACCGGGCTGGGGCGCGCCTCGCGTCGGCTCCACACGGCGCCGCCCTTGGTCGACGTGAGCTCGGCGATGGCGGCCTCGGCCAGCTCGGCCAGGCGCGGCAGATCGTCTCGGCCGGCCCGGCGGACGCCCTCCATGCCGCGAGGCCCCTGTCCTACGGCCGCTGGAGCTGGGCGATGCGGTTCAGGATGGTCATGCGCCGGCGACGGGCCGCCTCGTAGCGTCGAACCGCCTCGAGCTCGTCGACGCTGAGCCCCGCCAGCCGGGGCACAACCTGCGAGGCGGCCAGGCTGTCGTAGTCGGAGATCGCCACGTTCACCTCGGCCACCGAGGGCTCGCCCGGCCGCGGCTCGTCGGCGCCGGCCGCAGGCGGTTCGGGCTCGTCGACCATGTCGGCGGTGGGTGCCGTCGGTGCCGGCTCGCCGGCCGGGCTCGATCGCACCTCGGCGCCGCCGAGCTGACCGAGCTGTTCGACGAGCGTGGCCGCCTGGTCCTGGAGCCGGTCGAGCGCCTTGTCGACCTGGGTACGGCCCTGCTGCACCGCCACCCGCCCGATGAACCTCCCCGCGGCCACGGATTGGCGGCCCCGCTCCGCCATCTGGCTCACCATCTCCTCGGCGTTGAGCGCCAAGCCGATCGGGGCATAGAAGAGGAGATCGAGCGCCTGCTCCAGCGGCGTCCGGCCTTCGCTCGTCGACCGATCCTGGTCGTCGGCGTCAGACACAGTCGAGGCAGTACATCAGCTTCGGATCCGCGAGCTGGCTCGGGTGCTTCACGAGGAAGCAGCTCTGACAGACGAACTCGCCCGGTCGTCGCGGCAGCACCCGGCCCGCTTCCCCCCGCTCCTCGGGTTCTGCCGCCTCCTCCTCGTCTTCCTCCTCGTCCTCACGGGCGGCGATCCGCTCCCGGAGGATGGTGTCGAGATCGGCCTCCACATCGTCCGCGTCGAGCAGCTCCTCGTCTTCGTCCTCTTCCTCGTCGCCGTCCTCCTTGGTCGGAGCGGGCGTCGGTGGCTCCACCCCGTCCTCCTCGGCCTCGACGAGCACGTCATCGACCTCGTCGCCGTCCGGTTCGAACTCCTCATCGTCGGCCAGGTCGTCGTCGAGCTCGGTTTCGAACGTCTCTTCGTCGAACTCCTCCTCGACGATCTCGTCCTCGACGAGCTCGTCGTCGTCGGGCTCCTCGGGGGCTTCCGCGAGGTCTTCGGGCGTCTCTTCAAGGTCGGAAGGCATCTCGTGTCCGTGATCTCGGGGACGTTCGCGCCGGGATCATAGACACCGTTGTTGTGAATGCAACCTGCCGCGCCGAGAGCGAGCCCGAAGCGCGAGCGAACCATCAACCCAGCCTGTCTCCGGCCGCGTCAGCAGGCGGCGTCGAGGATGGCGAACGGATTGACCGACGCGCCCCCGCCGGGTCGGATCTCGAAGTGCAGGTGCGGTCGGCTCCCGACGGCATTGCCCGTATCGCCGACGTAGCCGATGACCGTGCCCGCCGCCACCCGACCGCCGGCTCCGAAGGCCGACAGGTGGCTGCCGGCGTAGCGATGGCCGTCGTCGCCCCTGAGAATGAACTGGTTGCCGCCCAACGGACCGGACAGCTGCTGGACCCGGCCCGAGACCGGCGCCAGCACCTGCGCTCCCGGCCCGGCGAAGAGATCGACGCCGTCGTGGAACCGGCCGTCGGGGCGCGGGTAGCCGTAGTCGTTGCCGAACTCGGCGCCGGGCACGGGACAGGCCGCGATCGAGGCCGGGGCCACGTGGTTCTGGGCCGCGAGGAAGAGCCGGTTCCCCACCACCAGTGGATACGGCGGGGCGAGGCCGTTCGCCGCGGCCAGGGCCTCGACGCCGAGTCCGTGCCGGGTCGCCACCGCGGCCAGCGTGTCGCCGGGCTGGACGACGTAGACGTTGGGCGCGCCGGCCGTGCCTGGTGCCGGTGTCGGCGCCTCGACCGGGATCGCCAATTGGTCGCCCACGTGGATGATGTTGCGGTTGGCCACCGGGTTGACCGCGACGATGGCGTCGACGGTGGTGCCATACCGGCGGGCGATGCGCCCGAGGGTCTCGCCCGGCGCCACCGTGTGCACGCTCCCCCCGCGGCGACCGTCTCGGTGGCCGCGGCCGGGGCGGGGCTGCCCCTTGGGATGACGAATTGCTGGCGGGCGTGGATGAGCCGAGGATTGGCAATGCCGTTGGCCGCGACGATGGCGTCGACCGTGGAGCCGTACCGGCGGGCGATGATGAAGAGCGTCTCGCCCCGGCGGACCACATGGACCGGCCCGGTGGGGGCGGCCACGGCAGGCGCAGGCGCGGCCGGCGCGCCGGTCCCCTCGGGCATCACGAGCACCGTGCCGGTGACGACGAGATTGACGTTGGTGATGCCGTTCGCCTGGGCGATGGCGTCGACGGTGGTGCCGTAGCGGCGGGCGATGCGCCCCAGGGTCTCTCCGCTGCGGACGGTGTGCGAACCGGTCTCGGCCAGCCCGGCGGTGGCGGCCAGCACGACGGCGGCCACGGTCACGGCGGTCTGAGCGAAACGGTGATGACGAGCCTTGGCGTGAGCAGGAATGGCGGAACCTCCCCGATCGGCTCCGCCCGCCAGGCGTCGCCACCGTAGCCCGGCTCACTCGTAACATCAACGCTAGGTTGAGACAGCCTCAACTTCAGCCACAGCGTCAACCTTGGGCGGTCCTCGCCGGGCCCGGTCTGGGTCACCACGGTGGTCGCTCCGCCGGGTCGCGCGACGCGACATGCCGGGCCAACCCTTGTTGGCGCGCCGAACGACCGCCACGGTGGTCCAGCGCGAAACCTCGGTCGCGGCTGGATCAGCTCGGGGGTGCGCCGGCGCGGCGGCGCTCGGCACGGCGCTCGGCGACGAGCCGCTCCAGTCCCGGTTCGGGCGAGTGGTCGACGTGGCGCATCATCTCGGCCACGGCGTGGTGGCCGGCGTCCTCGGCGATGAGCCGGTGCATGTCCTGGGCCACCACCCGGTAGGCCGGGTGACCCTGCTGGCTCGACCGCAGCTCGATGAGGTGCATCGCCTCGCGGGCGTTGAGCTCCATGACGAAGCGCACCCGGTACGCCAGGCACACGGCGTACGCCGCCTCGACGGGGTGGCGGGCGGCGAGGGCCCGGTGGAGCTCGGCCGAGCGTTCCATGGCCTCGTCGAACTCGCCGGCCCAGCCGGCCAGGTCGACCGCCTCCGGTCGGGTGTAGCCGTGGGCCGGGCTCAGCGGCTGCCATTCGATCGTCAGCATCCGGTGCCGCTGCAGGTCGCGGAAGGCGCCGTAGTCGGCGAGAACGTCGAACCGGTAGTTCACCCGCTCGAGGGCCCGGCCCGGCTTGTGCCGGCGGTTGGTCCGCTCGCCGACGTAGGCCCGCACCACGGCCAACCGGTCCTCGACCGAAATGGCCTTGACCCGGTCGAGCAGCTCGTGCTCGGGCAGGTGGGTGAAGGGATAGAGCATGGCCGCGATCATCTTGAGCTCGGCGTCCGGGTCGAAGTCGACGAGCCGTACGGCCGGCACCGGCCGGGCCGGCTCGGTCGGCGGGACGAGGCGCCCGGCGAGGTCTTCCATGTCCTCACGGGTGCCGGCCAGGTAGGCGCTCCAGGCCATGCCCCGGTCGGCCACGTCGACCCGCTTGAGGAACGAAGGGATGACCTTGCGCAGCTCGGTCAGCATGAGCTCGGCGTAGCTCCTGGCCTCGGGGAGCGGGTGGGCCCGCATCCGCAGCAGCAGCTGCTCGTAGCCCTGGCCGGTGCCGTAGATGCCGAGGTTGGACAGCGACGCCGCGGGCAGGATGCCCCGCACCGAGTCGAAGGCCTTGGCGTAGATGGCCTGCCGGTAGACGAAGTCGGAATCGGCGCCGTCCTTCGGGAACCGCTCGCGGAAGAAGTCGGCCATCCGGGGGACGAGGGCGGCGTAGGCCTCGAACAGCCGGTCGATCTCGCCGACGTACCGGGTGCCGAGCCGAGAGGTGAGCACGGACGGTGGGCGGTGGTAGCGGTAGCGGCCGCCGAGGCGGCTGTCGTAGGCGATGTAGCGGGTGGACTGCTCCAGATAGGCCATGAGCCGGCCCCACTCGAGCACCTTGGTGAGCAGGTTGGAGGCCTGTTCACACGCCAGGTGGACCCCGCCGAGCTGGGCCACCGAGTCGTCGCCGTACTCGAAGAACACCCGGTCGTACAGCTCCTCGGCCCGCCGCAGTCCGACGGTGGCATCGACGCTCTGGTCACCGGAGATGTCGAGGTCGCCGACGAACTCGTCGAGAAAGAGGCGGCGCAGGCTCTTCGGCGACCGGCTGTAGCGGGCGAACAGGGCGCCCTTCACCACCTCGGGCAGGTTGACCAGCGCAAACACCGGCCCGTCCAGGTTGGTGAAGTAGCGCCGGAGCACGTCGGACTCCTCCGGCGTCCACTCCTCGGCGATGTAGACGCTCATCGCCGCTCGCTCCGCTCACTCATTGGTGCCCCATCGTCGTCTGACACCGACTGCCGTCGCCGCCGACCCGAGGAGCACCAATGAGCATCTTCGCCGCTTCGCGGCGAAGACAGGCGTTGTTGATGGTTCGCTCGCCCGTCGGGCTCACTCACAGGCGAGCGACTCTAGGACGCCGGCGGGCCTGGATCGGTGGATGGGGCCGAGCCCTCGAAGGCGGCCCGGGCGCGGTCGATCGCACCGGGTGCGAGCCACAGGTCGACCACCGTCATGGCCAGGGCCTTGGCCCCGTCGAGGACGGCCCGGTCGCCGTCCGCCGAGCCCGCCCACCGCTCGAACTCGGTCGAGTGGATGGGCACGTCCGGGGGTGAGGCGGCGATCATCGGGTGGATCGACGGCACCAGTTGGCTGACGTTGCCCATGTCGGTGGAACCGACGACGCCCGGCACCGTGCGGTGGTCCTGGACGGTGCGTCCGAGCCGGGCGGCGTTGGCGATGTACAGGTCCCCCATCGGCTCGTTGTGGACGACGTCGGCATACCTCGGCGCCTCCTCGTGGAGGACGAGCTCGCAGCCGGCGGCGGCGGCGCCGGCTCGGAGACAGGCGTCGACCCGCTCCGAGAGCGCCTCCAGGGTGGTCAGATCGTCTGACCTGATGAACCAGAGGGCCTGGGCCTCGGCCGGCACGATGTTGGGCTTGTCGCCGGCCTTGGTGAAGATGCCGTGGATCCGTTCGGTCGATCGAATGTGCTGGCGCAGGGCGGCGACACCGACGTAGCCCAGCACGGCGGCGTCGAGGGCGTTGCGCCCGGCGTGGGGTGCGGCCGAGGCGTGGGCGGCCACGCCCCGAGAGTCGGCGAAGACCTGGCGCACGGCCAGGGTGTGCATGCCGCTCAGATCGAGCCCGGCCGGGTGGATCATCATCGCCGCGTCGACGCCGGCGAAGGCGCCCTCGTCGGCCAGCAGCTGCTTGCCGCCCCCGCCCTCCTCGGCCGGGGTTCCGAGCACGAGCAGCCGCCCGCCGAGCTCGTCGGCCATGGCCGCGGCGGCCAGCCCGGCGCCGAGTCCGGCGGTGGCGATGATGTTGTGGCCGCAGGCATGGCCCAGCCCGGGGAGGGCGTCGTACTCGCACAGGACGGCGATCACCGGACCGGTGCTGCCGGCCCGGGCCGCGAACGCAGTGTCGAGACCGAAGGCGCCGCGCTCGGGTTCGAGCCCGTCCGTCGCGATCAGGCCGGTGAGCAACCCGTGGGCGAAGGTCTCCCCGAAGCCGAGCTCTGGATGGGCGTGGATCTGCCGGGAGGCGTCGACCAGCGCCCCGGCCCGGCGGTCGACCTCGTGGCAGACCCGTTCCTTGACGACATCGATATCGGCCCGGTCAGCCACCGGGCCAAGCTAGTGCCGGTCGGTCAATGCCAAGCCTCGGCGGGATGGTGCTCAGCCTGCTGTTCGGCGACGGGTTCCGGATCCGCCCGAGCGGGGTCATCGGCTCGATCGGCGCCGTGATCGTGCTCGCCATCTGGGGCGCGATCCGGGGCCGCAGCTCGGCCGGCCGAGCCGGTCGCTGACGCCGCCGGACGGGCTCACACCGCGACGCGCACGGCGTCCGGCTCGACCCGCACCTCGATCTCCCGGGCTCGTCCGGCCCGAACCCCGTCGACCTCCACCGGCACCGCCCGCTCGAAGCGCACGCTGAGCGAGCGGACCCGCCGCTCCTCGATGCCGGGATGCGGCACGTGGGTCCCGGTCCGAAGCCGCGACCAGGCCTTCCACCGATCTCCCAACCTCAAGTTGAGGTCGAGGGTATCGATGCGCCCGTCGTTCGGGTGCGACCGCGGGGCCACGTCCCATGGCCCGATGAACTGGGCGTTCATCGCGACGAACACCCGGCCGAACCACCACGATCGCCGGGCCACGAGGTGAGCGAGGAACACGGTCTCCCGCCCGTCTAGTAGGGCGACGCCGAGGTCGATCGGCACCTCGATGCCGTCGCCGGAACCGAGCCGCCGCTCGTCACCCCGGCCGCCGAGAGTGCGGCACAGGTCACCGCCGAGGAGGGCGAGCACCGGCACGGGTTCTCCGGCCCGGCGGGCCGCCACCACCACGGCTTGCGCCTCTGCGTTGGAGCGCACGACCACCGCATCGGTCGGCGCCGGCCCCGGGCGGCCCCAGGGTCGTCCCTTCTCGACGGTCACCGCTCGGCGGCCAGGTGATGGCCGCCCCAGGTCGGTGGGTCGTCGACCCGTCCGTCCTCGGCCAGCTCGAGATCGTCGGCGTCCTCCTCCCCGACCGCGGCCGAGGCCGCGACGACGCCGCGGAACACGGCGTCGGCCGCCTCGTCGGCGACCCGGCGGGTCGGGGTGCCGGGGGCGGCGTCGCCCAGTTGGCGCAGGAGGTCGACGACCTGCTTGACGTTGCGGACGAAGTCGCCGCCCGACATGTCGTCGTCGCTCAGCACGTGGTCGAGGTCGCCACCCGCGGCCCATCCGCTGACGATGCCGATGAACCCGGGATCGGGCGACCGGGTGAGCGGCAGTCCCGCCTCCTGCTCGTCGGCGTTCAGCTCGGTGGTCAACTCGACGACCCGGCCGAAGCGGGTGCGCACGGCCGGCGAGGGGAACCGGGGCGGCGCCGGCTGGTCGGGGCTGCGGTGCTCGTAGGTGAAGACCGACACCAGCCCGGCCAGCTCGGGCGGGTCGAGGCCGTCGAAGACGCCGTCGTCCAGGCACTCGGCGATGAGGAGGTCGCACTCGTGGTACAGGCGACGCAGCCGGGAGCCCTTGTCGGTGACCTCCCATCCGTCGAGATGGCCCCAGGCCTCGAGGACCCGCAGAACGCGGTCGAACCGGCGGGCGAGGGACTCGGTGCGTCCCCGCACGGAGAGCTGGAGCTCGTCGATCTCGCGGCGCAGCCGCTCGGCGCGGGCCTGGGCCTGCACGTGGGTGGCTCGGTCGGGACAGCCGTCGACCGGGTGCGCGTGCACCGCGGTCTCGGCCCCCGCCGCCGCCGACTCGCGGTCGTGCTCGATGCGGCGTCGGCGCCTGACACGGGCCCGCTGCAGATCGCGCGCGACGCGATGTTGGAAGTTGTGGTTGTTGGGGGCGAACGGCAGCGGAAGCTCGATCTCGCCCAGCACCTCGGGCGTCTCATGGAAGTCGTCGACGCCGAGCGTCAGCACCTTGCCCTTGGTCGTGATGACCTTGAGCTTGGCCTCGTTGCGGCGCTGGGCGTAGGTGAGCACCGCCACCTTTCCGTGGATCCTCGGCGTGTCGACGTGGAGGACGGACCCCGGCCGCACCTGCGACAGGGCGAACGCGATCTCACCCTTGGGCGAGGCGTGCCGCCTGGCCTCGGCCGCGGCCTGCACCAGGCCGTGGTACTCGGTGGTGTCGCCCCGAGAGCAGCCGCTGGCGGCATCGGCCTCGCCCAACAGTCGGCGCCGCTTCTCCAGCCTCGACTCGATCGACACCACCGACCGGTCGGCCTGGTACTGGGCGAACGACAGGTTGAGCAGGTGGTGGGCCTCCTCGGCCGAGTAGCGGTACACCAGGTTGGCGGCCATGTTGTAGGTGGGTCTGAACGACGATGTCAGCCGGAACGACCGGCTGGCGGCGAGCGCCGCCACCTGGTCGAACGGGACGAACGGCGACCACAGCACGACGGCATAGCCCACCTGGTCGATGCCCCGCCGTCCGGCCCGCCCCGTGAGCTGGGTGTAGTCGCCGGGGGTGAGGAACTCGTGGCGCTCACCGGTGAACTTGCTCAGCTTCTCGATCACCACCGTCCGGGCCGGCATGTTGATGCCGAGGGCCAGCGTCTCGGTGGCGAACACCGCCCGGATCAGGCCCTCGGCGAAGCAGGCCTCGACCGCCTCCTTGAACGGCGGGACCATCCCGGCGTGGTGGGCGGCGATGCCCAGCTCGAGCGAGGTCAGCCAGGTGTCGTAGCCGAGGACGGTCAGGTCGGCATCGGACAGGGCGGCGGTGTGCGCCTCGACGATGTCGCGGATCCGTGCGCGCTCGTCCCGTCCGGTCAGCCTGAGCCCGGCGGCGACGCACGCCTGGGCCGCGTCGTCACAGGCGGCGCGGCTGAAGATGAAGTAGATGGCCGGCAACAGCTCGGCCTCGGCCAGGTGCTCGACGACGTCGACCCGACCCGGCGTGAAGTAGCGCCGCCGCAGCCGGTTCCGGCCCACCGGGGCGCGCAGCGACTCGGCGTCGAGACGGCTGGCCTCCGGGTTGGGCCGGTCGTCGACGATGGTCGGCAGCAGGTGGAGCCGGGGCGCCGATCGATCGCCGACCATGTAGAGGTTCTGCAGCTCGACCGGCCGCCGCTCCTCGACCACCGCTTCGGTGGCGCCCCGCACGGTCGAGATCCACTCGGCCAGCTCCCCTGCGTTGGACACCGTGGCCGAGAGGCAGACGAGGCGGACCGACGGCGGTGCGTGGATGATGACCTCCTCCCACACCGGGCCCCGGTAGGCGTCCTGCAGGTAGTGGACCTCGTCGAGGATGACGTAGCGCAGGTTGTCGAGGGCGGGTGATCCGGCGTAGATCATGTTGCGGAGCACCTCGGTGGTCATCACCACCACGGGCGCGTCACCGTTGATGGCGTTGTCGCCGGTGAGCAGCCCGACCCGGTCGGCGCCGAGCCGGCGCAGGAAGTCGCCGTACTTCTGGTTCGACAACGCCTTGATCGGGGTGGTGTAGAACGCCTTGGCCCCCGAGGCCAGCGCCATGTCGATGGCGTACTCGGCCACCAGCGTCTTGCCCGCGCTGGTCGGCGCCGCCACCAGCACCGAGTCGTCCCTGTCGACGGCGTCGAGCGCCCTGACCTGGAACTCGTCGAGCTCGAAGTCGATCCGCTCGATGAGCTGGCGCCGGGCCCGCCGGCCGCCGTTGGCCACGGTCACGCCGGGGCGGCAACGGTCGTGGCCCGGCGCCGCTCCATCACCCGACCGACGACGATCGCCATCTCGTAGAACAGCACCATCGGGATCGTCAGGGCCAGCATGCTGATCGGGTCACCGCTCGGGGTGGCGATGGCCACCATCACGGCGATGCCGACGATGGCGTACCGGCGGAACCGGCGCAGGGTGGCGGTGGTGACCACGCCGGCCATCTGCAGGAAGATGAGGACGATCGGGAATTCGAAGCCGACGCCGAAGGCCAGCATCATGTACACGATCAGGTGGAAGTAGCTTGCGGGCGAGAACGCATTCACCAGGTTCTCGCCGCCGATCTCGGTGAGGAACTGCAATGCCTTCGGCATGGTCCAGTAGGCGATGCCGGCGCCGGCGATGAACAGCATCATGGCCGAGGTCACGAAGGGCATGGCGTAGCGCTTCTCGTGGGCGTAGAGGCCCGGCGTGACGAACCGCCAGATCTGCCAGAGGATGACGGGCATGGCCAGGGCGACGCCGGCATAGGTCGACACCTTGATCCTGACCGAGAACCCCTCGAGCGGGTTGGTGACCAGAAGCCGGCAGTTGTCGTCGAGCGTCTGACCGATGCCGGCCTCGCACAGCTGCTGGTACGGCTCGATGAGGATGTCGAAGATCCATTCGTAGGCGACGAAGCCGACGACCGCGCCGATGGCCACGGCCAGCACCACCTTGATGAGCCGGTTGCGCAGTTCGGTCAGGTGCGCGATGAGCGTCATCCGACCCTCGGGGGGCCGGACCGGACGCGCCTTGCGCCTAGGCCACCGCATCGTCGCGGCCGGGCGCGGCGGGGTCGGGCGTCATGGCGGCCTCGTCGTTCGCGCCCCGTGACCGGTCGGCCGAGGGCTCGACGATGTCGGCCAGGTCGGCCGGGTCGGGCGGTTCACCGGTCACGGCCGGGACATCGGCCATGTCGGCCGGTTCCGCTTGAACCAGGTCGGCCAGGTCGGGCCCATCGGCCGTCTCGGCCGTGGGTGGCGTCGCCGTCGATCCGGCTTCGGCCGTGAGCGCGGCCCGGGTAGCGGGTCGAGCGCGGTTGGTCGCCTGCGTTGAGCCGGTCGTGATCTCGGCGTCGTCGAGGGCGGCCTTGATCTCGTTCTGGAACCCGGTGGCCATGCGCCGGACCTCGCCGACGGCGGTGCCGAGCTTGCGGGCCGCCTCCGGCAGCCGCTGCGGGCCGAGCACGATCAGGGCGAGCAGCAGGATCACCAGGATCTCGCCGCCGCCCAGATTGAACATGCCAGGCAGGCTAACGGGTGGGGCTCAGCGGGCGAGGTCCCCGCCCGACACCGCCGGGAGGATGGTGAGGCCGGCCCCGTCCCCCACTGGGGTGGCCAGCCCGCCCAGGTCCCTGATGTTCTCGGACCCGACGAACAGGTTGACGTGGGGCCGGAGGTCGCCCTGCTCGGTGCGGACCCGACGCTCGAGATCGGGATGGCTCACGAGGAGACGGTCGAGGACCCCACGCACCGTCGCCTCGTCGCCTTCGGCGCCGATCTCGACGTCGAGCACGGCCGACCCGCCGGCGTAGGCCCTGAGACTGGCCGGCACCCGCACCCCGACGGTGGCGGGCATCAGGCCAGCGTCGCCGCCCGCACGACGAGCACGTCGGGCAGGAAGTTGGCCACGGCCGACCACGTGTCGCCCTCATCGCGGCTGGCGAACACGTCGCCCGTCCTGGTCCCGAAGTACACGCCGGCGGGGGTGGCGTCATCGGTGGTCATTGCGTCGCGCAGAACTGTGCTGAACGCATGTATCTGCGGAAGTCCCTCGGTCAGCGGCTCCCATGATTCGCCGGCGTCGGCGGTGCGGTAGACACGGACGCGGGCGTCGGGCGGAATCCGGTGCTCGTCGCTCACCAGGGGGTACAGGTACGCGGTGCCCGGGCGGTGGGGATGGGTGACGACGGGGAACCCGAAGACCGCGGGCAGGCCGTCCTCGATGGGCAGCCACGTCGCCCCGCCGTCGTCGCTGCGGTAGACCCCACCGTGGTTCTGGAGGAACAGCTGCTCGGGTCGCTCGGGGTGGGCCGCGACCTTGTGCACGCACTGGCCGTACTCGGGTTGGGGGTCCGGCAGATGGCCGGCACCGATGCCGGCGTTGGACGGTGCCCAGGTGGCTCCGCCGTCCGAGCTGCGGTACACGCCTCCCGTCGAGATGGCCACCAGCAGTCGGTCGGGGTCGGTCGGGTGGAGCACGATCGTGTGGAGGCACTGGCCGCCGCCGCCCGGTTCCCATTTCGGGCGGTGCGGGTGGTTCCACAGCCCATGCACCAGCGAGAAGGTGGCCCCGCCGTCGTCGGAGCGGAACAGCGACCCGGGCTCGGCCCCCGCCCACACGACGTCAGGCTGGTCGGCGGGTCCGGGCCGGAGCTGCCACACCCGCTGCAGGGCGCCGCCGCTCCCGGCGGAGAAGCGAACCGCGCCGCCCTCGGTCTCCTGCCACCTCCGTCCGAGGTCGTCGGAGCGGAACACGGTCGGGCCCCAGTGCTCGCTGTGCGTGCCGGCCAGCACCCGGGCCGGGTCGCGGCGGGTGTCGACGGCGATCGAGTAGACCGCATGCGCCGGGAAATGGGGCCCATCGAGCTCCCACGTCGACCGATCGTCGCCGCTCCTGGCCAGGAACAGGCCCTTGCGGGTTCCGATGGCGAGCAGCTGGTCGGTCATCCGTGCCACCTCCAGGAACGACGTTGTTAGCGTCGCGAAGCTATGCCGTCCAGGCTCCCGTCGCTTCGCCATCCTCCGATCGGGTTCGCCCATCGCGGGGCCAGGGCGGATGCCCCCGAGAACACGCTCGAGGCGTTCCGGCTGGCGATCGAGCTGGGTGCGGCCGGGCTCGAGAGCGACGTCTGGCTCACCGCCGACGGCGTCCCGGTGCTCGACCACGACGGCCAGGTCGGCCTGCGGCGACGACGGTTGCCCACGATGACCCGGTCGGCGCTGCCCCGCCACATCCCGTCACTCGGGGATCTCTACGCCGAGTGCGGCACCGCGTTCGAGCTCTCCCTCGACGTCATGGATCCCGCGGGTGTCGACGCGGTCGTGGCCGTGGCCCGGGCGGCCGGGGCGGACGCCGCCGGGCGGCTCTGGCTGTGCCATCACGACTGGCGGACGGTGGCGGGCTGGCGCGCCCGCTTCCCCGATGTCCACCTGGTCGACTCGACCCGGATGCGGGCGGTCACGGAGGGCCCCGAGCGGCGGGCCGCCAACCTGGCCGCGGCCGGGGTGGACGCGGTCAATCTGCACCACAGCGACTGGACGGGCGGCCACACCACGCTGTTCCACCGCTTCGGCGTGCTGGCGTTCGGGTGGGACGCCCAGCTGGACCGCGTGCTCGATGACCTGCTCGACCTCGGCATCGACGGGGTCTACAGCGACCACGTCGATCGGATGACCGCCGCGATCGCCCGCGTCGCCGGGTGACCACCCGGCCGGGGTCCGGGCGCGGTCGTGCTCAGATGCCGCCGGCCCGGTTGAGGGGCCAGATCCTGACAAAGGCGCGGCCGACGACGAGATCGTCGTCGACGGGCCCGAACCGATTGCTCGCCTCGGAGTTCGGGCGGTTGTCACCGAGCACGAACACGTGGTCGTCCGGCACCTCGACCGGGGCGAAGTCCGGGGTGAACGTTCCCTCCGGCAACCACGGCTCCTCGAGCGGAACGCTGTCGACGACGACGACCCCGTCGCGGGCCTCGATCGTCTCGCCCGGCAGTCCGATCACCCGCTTGATGAGGTCGTCGACCACCCCGGCGCTCGAGTTCGGGGGGCGTTCGAACACGACGATGTCGCCCCGACCGGGCTCGCCGAACCGGTACGCGAGCTTGTTGACCAGCACGCGGTCGCCGATCTCGAGCGCCGGCTCCATCGAGGCCGACGGGATGTAGAACGCCTGGACCACCAGCCACCGCAGCACGATCGCGACCAGGACGGCGCCAAAGATCACGATCGCCCATTCGACCGCGTTGCGGCGGCTCGCCTGCTTGCGGCGGGACCGCCGGATGCCGGTGGACGTGAGCTCTTCGGATTCGGTCATGATCGGCGACGTCGGCTCGGCCGGTTCGCGTGCGGGGACGGGCTGCAGCTCTGGCCCCTCGGGGGCCGAAGTGGGTTCCGCCGCGGACACTGCGGCGAGGGTAGCGCCGCTCGGGGCCGCTCGGGGATAGGTCAGCCGGCGTTCTGCGCGTATCTGGCCAGGAGCCGTCGGGCCGCTTCGGCCGCCGCGGTCGTGAGGTCGTCGGCGCCACCCCGTTGGTCGACGAGACGAGCCGATGGGCCCAGTCGGAGCAGGAGCCGCTCGAGCCACGGGCGGCCGCTGATGGCCATCGTCACCCTGAGCCGTCCCTCGCCGACCTCGTCGACCGCCTCCAGCGGGTACTGCTCGACGACCCAGCCGGCGTCGGGCGGGAGCTCGATCGTGACCCGTGGGTCGTCGGGCCGCGGTTCGTAGGCGGCGACGGTCGGCTCCTCGCCGTCGTGGGCGAACGGCGTCTCGAGCACCTCGGACCTCATAACCCGGTCGACGCGGAACTGCCGCTCGCCGCCCGCTCGGTGGCACCAGGCCACGACGTACCAGGTGCCGAGGTTGGTCCACAGGCGGTACGGCTCGATGACCCGCGTCGTCAGCTCGTCGCGGCCGTAGGTGTAGTAGTCGATCTCGACCTGGCGCCGATCGCGGATGGCCCGGTCGAGCCGCTCGAGCACGGTGGTCGCCGACGAGCCCAGCCGCACGTCGACCTGGCTCGATGGATCGACGTCGAGCGACCCGGCCACCTTGGCCAGCCCGCGGGCCAACGGGCCGTCCCGATCGGCACCCGGCGCCTGCAGCACGACCTGCCCCGCCGCGAGCAGGGCCAGCGCCTCGGCCGCGCTAAGCCGCAGCGGCCGGTCGAACGACAGCGGGTAGTACACCCAGACCCTGTCGTCCTCGATCACCGCCTCGACGAGGGCGTCGGGCGAGTACGGGTAGATCCCGACCATGGACGCCAGGCTGAGGTCGTCGAGCAGTTGGGCCCGGCCGATGCCGAACCGGGCGCAGACCTCGTCGATGCTCGGGCCGGCGTTGGCGGCCACCCATGGCAGCAGCGACAGCAGCCGCTGCACCCGCTGGCTGGCCGAGATCCGGCTCATCGTCCTAACCGGCGATCCGCTCGAGCCAGCCGACCATCTCCTGGCGAAGCTCGGGCGGGTCGAGCACCTCGGCGTGGTCGAGGAAGCCGAGCACGAAGGACCGGAGTCCGTCGGGACTGGTGACCGGCAACGACACCACCACCGAGCCGTCCGGGCGCGAGTCGACCTCGATGCTTGGGCCCACCATGGTGCGGGCGAGGGCGGCCTGATCGGCGTCGACCAGCACGCGGGCCACGACCGGGGTGCCCTCCCCCAGCTCCCACGGCGCCAGCCGCACGCCGGGCACGGTCGTCGCCGGGGGCGTGAACGCACCGGGCCGGCCCGTTGTTGCCGCCCCGATCATCCGGTCGAGCCGGAAGTGGCGCTCCTCCTCACGGTCGTGGTCGTAACCGGTCACGTACCAGCGGCCCCGCTGGAAGTCGAGCCGGTAGGGATCGAGCGTCCGCTCGGTCACGCCCTTCGGGCCCCGGTAGGAGAACCTGACCGACCGGCGCTCGCTCACCGCCGAGAACAGGGCGACCAGGTTGGCGTCGGCGGGCAGGTCGACCAGCTCGGCCGGACCCGCGGGCCGCGGCCCCGGTGTGTCGGGCCGGCCGCCCAGCTTCCAGAGCGCGCCGCCGCCCTCGATCCCGTCGAACCGCACCGCCTCGAGGGCCAGGTGGAGGGCGGCCAGCTCGTCGGGGTCCAGGGCAGGGTCGCGGAGGTAGTACCGGTCGGGCCGTACCCGGTAGCCGGGGATCGGCGGATGGGTGCCAGGAATCTCCGCCTTCTCGACCGGGACGCCCATCTCCCGCAGGTCGTCCTTGTCCCGCTCGAAGGCCCGGCGGAAGGCGGACAGCTCGTCCGGGTAGCCCGGCACCCGCCGGCGGAGATCGTCGGCCGACAGGAGCTTCGGGGTCTCGAGCATGGTGGCCAGCAGGTTCATCAGCCGCTCGAGCTTGTCGGCCTGGGCCATCGACCAGAATCTAGGAGGCCTCGACCCGGTTGGCGGCGAGGATGCCCGCCGCCCCCGCGGCCGCGAAGAACAGCGGGTCGGTCGCCGGCCCGCGGCCCATGGTGGTGACCCTGAGCCCCGCCCGGTCGAGCACCGAGCCCATGTCGGGAACGTCGACCTCCTCGATCGCATGGCGGTCGAGGTCGGGCGGCCGCGGGTCGCGGCCCTCGAAGCCGACGGGCAGGGGCACCGTGACCTGGGCGCGCACCAGGCGGAGCACGGTGAGGGCGTGGTGGGAGATGCCCCGGTGGCGATCCCTGGCGTCGCCGCTCGAGGCCCGGACGGCGAGGATCGGATCGCCACCGATGGCGTCGGCCGCGTCGAGCACCCCGCTCGCCTCGATGGCGGTGGTGCCGAGCCCCGTCCCGGTGCCGACCACGCCCGGCCCCATGCCGACCACGATGGCGTCGGCCTCGAGCACGGCCCGGGCCAGCAGCAGGGCCGAGGGGACGGTGACGGCCTCGAGGTCGCCGCCGAAGGCGTGGCCGGCGGTGATCGTGCCGGCCAGCAGCGCCCGCTCGGTCAAGGTGGCGACCAGATCGGACACGGCGATCGGGAGCGCGGCGCCGTCGGTCATGACGTACGCCAGACGGGTGCCGGGTCGGGCGTGGGCTACGGCGGCGGCCACGCAGGCCACCTGGCTGTGGACGGTGCAGGCCACGACTGGCGTGCCCGCCAGCTCGGGCGGCAGCTCGGCGATCGCCTCCTCGTGCGCGCCGGTGTCGCGTTGGAGGCTCGTGTAGCGAAGCTTCATGATGTGGCCCGGCCCCGGCTCGACCCAGCCGCGCCGCGCCAGGTTCCAGTGGACGATGTGCCAGCCACCCGTCCCCAGCCCGAGGTCGACGGCGGTGGTGTTGAGCACCACGTCGTCGCCCACGTCGACCGGACCGGTGAGATCGGTGAGCACGAACGCCCGGCCGAGGGTGGTGCCGACCCGCTGCAGCCCGCGCCGTTCCTGCAGCAGTTCGGTGACGGTCCCCGTGCGGAACGACGGCATCGGGGAACTCTCGCACGCCGGACCCGGCCCGCGGTCCATGCTGGGGGCATGGACGACGTCCTGCGCGTGTCCGGGAGCTGTGTCATTCCGATCAGCGAGATCGAGTGGCGGTTCACGCCGTCGGGTGGGCCGGGCGGGCAGCACGCCAACCGGTCGAACACGAGGGTCGAGGCCCGGTTCGACGTGGCCGGCTCGCCCAGCCTCGGCCCCCGCCAGCGGGCCCGGCTCATCGAGCGGCTGGGCGACGTGGTAGGGGTCGTAGCCGACGACGAAAGGTCGCAGTCCCGCAACCGCACCCTGGCCCTGGAACGCCTCAGATCAAAACTCGCCGAGGGCCTGAGGGAGAGGCGCCCCCGCCACCCAACGGCACCAACCAAGAGCAGCGAACAACGCCGGATCGAGAGCAAGCGACGGCGTTCACAGCTCAAACGTCAGCGGGCTCGCCCGACCTCGGGCGACGACACGTGACATGGGCTCGACGCTGCGCAGCCGCCAGGAGGAGCAGCCGTGGACGACCATGCCTGAGCCGAAGGCCAGCGCCGGCGAGGCCGCAGGCCGAGTGGCGCAATGTCACAGCGAAGCGATGAGTTTCTCTACCCGATCGTCGTGGGCGCGAAAGGGGTCCTTGCACAGGACGGTGCGCTGGGCCTGGTCGTTGAGCTTGAGGTGGACCCAGTCGACGGTGTAGTCGCGCTTGCGCTCCTTGGCCCGCCGGATGAACTCGCCGCGGAGGCGGGCCCTGGTCGTCTGGGGCGGCTGCTCGATGGCCTCCTCGATGGCCTCGTCGCTGCACACCCGCTCGACCATCTTCTTCTCCTGCAGCTTGTAGAACACGCCGCGCTCGCGGTTGACGTCGTGGTACTGCAGGTCGAGCAGGGCGACGCGGGGGTGTGAGAGCGGGAGGTTGTGCTTGGCCCGGTACGCCTCGACCAGGTTGTGCTTGATCACCCAGTCGCACTGGCCGTCGAGGGAGAACGCGTCGCGCGCCAGGGTGGTCAGGCAGTGCTCCCACATCTCCAGGGCCTGCTCTTCGAGCGGCGACAGCCCCTTGAGTTCGGCGTAGCGCATCGCCCGGTTGAGGTACTCGGTCTGGATCTCGAGGGCCGTCAGCTCGCGACCGTTGGCCAGTCTCACTCTTCGCTTGAGGGTGAGATCGTGGCTGATCTCACGGATGGCCCGGATGGGGTTCTCGAGGGTCATGTCGCGGAGGACGATGCTCGGGTCCTCGAGCATGCGGAGCAGGATGCTGGTCGAGCCGACCTTGAGGAAGGTGGCGTACTCGCTCATGTTGGAGTCGCCCACGATGACGTGGAGCCGGCGGTAGCGGTCGGCGTCGGCGTGGGGCTCGTCGCGGGTGTTGATGATGGGCCGGCTCCTGGTGGTGGCGCTCGAAACCCCCTCCCAGATGTGCTCGGCTCGTTGGCTGATGCAGAACATGGCGCCTCGAGCCGTCTGGAGCACCTTGCCCGCGCCCGCGTAGATCTGCCTGCTCACGAAGAACGGGATGAGCACCTCGGCGTAGTGACCGAAGTCGTCGCGCCGGCTGGTGAGGTAGTTCTCGTGACAGCCGTAGGAGTTGCCGGCGGAGTCGGTGTTGTTCTTGAACAGGTAGATGACGCCCCGGATGCCCTCCTCCCGCAGCCGTTGCTCGGCCGACGCCAGGAGCTGTTCGAGGATCCGCTCCCCCGCCTTGTCGTGGGTGACGAGATCGAGGATCGAGTCGCATTCCGGCGTGGCGTACTCCGGGTGGGATCCGACGTCGAGGTAGAGCCGGGCGCCGTTGGCCAGGAAGACGTTGGAGCTGCGGCCCCACGACACCACCCGCCGGAACAGGTAGCGGGCCACCTCGTCCGGGCTGAGCCGGCGCTGGCCGCGCAGCGTGCAGGTCACGCCGTATTCGTTCTCGAGGCCGAAGATGCGCCGCTCCATCACCCTCCGCTCAGCGGACCGTGGAGGCCCGGTTGCGGCGACACGGTACCGGGGCGGCGCCGAGATGGGCGGCTAGCGTCGTGGCGTGCCCCGAATGGTGCCCGTGGCCACGGTCAGCAGCTCGTTCGAAGCCCGGGTCATCGCGGCCCGGCTCGGGGCCGACGGCATCGTGTGGCAGTTCAGGGGCAGCCTCGACGGCCCGCTCGGTTCGCTGCCGGGCGGCGAGGTCACGGTGCTGGTGGTCGAGGACGACTACGAGGCGGCTCGCGACCTGCTGCTGGCCGACGAGGTGGAGGCGTCGTTCGCCGACCAGAACGAGCCCGAGCCCGGGCCCCCCGCTCGGGGCGGCGGGTGGTGGATCGTGGTCGGTGTGGCCTTGGTGATCGTCTTCACCCTGGCCCGCATGGGCTCACTCTTCTGATCCGGGTTCGGCCGCCGACTTCTTGGCGGCCGCGGACCTCTTCGCCGGCGTCGCCGCGGCCGGCTCGGTGTCGTCGATCGCCGGGGGCAGGTCGGCCTTGGGCTCGCCCGCGTGCGTCGGCTTTCGTTTCACCGATGGCACGATCTTGGCGAGTTCGCCTCCCGCGATCCGCCGGAAGACGCGTTGGCCGTCGTGTCGATCGAGCACGGCCACCTCGAGGTCGTCGGCCGCCAGGCTCCTGGTGGGCCCGGACAGGGCGGCCACCGCCACCTTGATTGCGTCGGCCAGGGCCAGGCCCGGCTTCCACCCCTTCTCCAACCGCTCGACGATCTGCTCGGTCTCCCCGCCCAGCACGCTGAAGTTGTCCTCGTCCATCACGGTGCCGTCGAAGAGGATGTGGTACAGCTCGTCGCGGGCGGGCTCGTCGCCGACCTCCGCAACCAGGATCTCGACCTCCATCGGCTTGATCTCGTGGGTGAAGACCTGCCCGAGGTACTGGGCGTACGACGTGGCCAGGCTCCTGGCGTTGACGTCCTCGCGGCTGAAGGAGTAGCCGGTGAGGTCGGCGCTGCGGACACCGGCCCGGCGGAGCTGGTCGTACTCGTTGTACCGGCCGACGCCGGCGAAGGCGATGCGGTCGTAGATCTCGCTGACCTTGTGCAGCGTGCTCGACGGGTTCTCGGCGCAGATGAGGAGCCCCCCGTCGAACACGAGGGCGGTCAGGCTGCGGCCCCGTGCGATGCCCTTGCGGGCGTAGTCGGCCTTGTCGCGCATGGCCTGCTCGGCCGGGACGTAGAACGACATGCTCACTGGCGCACCCCCCCGATCGTCGGGGCGGGGCCGACCGTGGCCGTGCTCTCCGGCGTGGAGAGCCGGTCGACGAGCTGCCGGAAGCGGTCGGCGACCTCGGATTCGGGTACCCGTCCGAAGCCGTCGCCGGTGATCGTGGCGATCGTCGGGTAGATGCCGCGGATCGGGTCGGGCCCTCCGGTGGCGCTGTCCTCGTCGGCCGCCTGGAACAGGGCCGAGATGGCGAGGTCGACGGCGTCGCCCCGGTTCATGGCGTCGCTCCAGCCGAGCTTGATGACCGTGCCGGCGTGAAGGCTGCCCGAACCGGTGGAGGCGAAGTTGGTCTCCTCGTAGCGCCCGCCGGTGACGTCGTACTGGAAGAGTCGCCCCTGTTGGCGGCGCAGGTCGTAGCCGGCGAAGAGCGGGACGACGACGAGGCCCTGCATCGCCGCCGGGAGGTGGGCCCTGACCATCCCGGAGAGCTGGTTGGCCTTGCCTTCGAGCGACAGGCCGACCCCCTCGACCTTCTCGTAGTGCTCGAGCTGGAGCTGGAACAGCTTGACCATGTCCATCGCCGGCCCCGCGGCCCCGGCGGTGGCGACCCCGCTGTGGCGGTCGGCGGGGAACACCTTTTCCATGGTGCGATGGCTGATGAGGTTGCCGCTGGTGGCCCGGCGGTCGCCGGCCATCACCACCCCGTCGGCGTACCGGATGGCGATCACCGTGGTGCCGTGGGTGATGGTCAGCCGATGGTCGGCGGACGGGGCCGGCGCGGCGGGTACCAGGTTGGCCCGACGCAGCAGCTCGACGAAGCTCGGGCCCGGATCGTCGGCGGCTCGGAAGATCGGCAGGCTCACCGCGGCGACGCTAGCGGAGTGCGGAGATTTCACGCGATGTCGACGCGCGGTGGAGACGAGGGATCAGCGTTGGGTGCGTCCCGCCACAGTGGATGTGGTGAAGTGCACACAACGCACCGCTCGTGGTTCTACTGCCCACCTTTCTGGACATAAGATTTGACAAAATCCTCTGCGTTGGACTCCAGCACCTCGTCGATCTCGTCCAGAAGATCGTCGAGTTCTGCCTTGATCTTCTCGCCGGACTCGGAGGTGGCGGGTGCCTCCTCGACGACCTCGTCGCTCTTTCTCGGCGCCGGCTTTTTCTTTTGCTCTCGCTCAGCCATGCTGGTGTCTCAGCTCCTCTACGCGCCAAGCCGATCGATCAGCTCGGCTGCGGTCGAACACTCCTCGATCAAGCTACCCACCGATTCCCGTGTTCCTCGCATGGGTTCCATCATCGGCACCCGACGGAGCGGGTCGACCCCGAGGTCGAACACCATCGAGTCCCAGTTGGCGGCGACGATGCTGTCGGCCCACCGCCGCAGGCAGGTGCCGCGGAAGTACGCCCTCGTGTCGGGCGGCGGGTCGACGACGGCCGCTTCGACCTCGTCGGCGCCGACGACCGTCTCGATCCCGAGCCGGGCGAACAGCGACTTCGACGGCCGGAGGTCGTGGTACTGCAGGTCGACAGCGGCGACCTTGGGGTCGTCCCAGCCGACGCCGTGGCGCTCGCGGAAACCCTCGATCATCCGGTACTTGGCCACCCAGTCGAGCTGGTCGGCGAGCGACATGGGATCGGTCTCGAGGGCGGTGAGCACCGACTCCCACCGTCGGAGCACGTCGGCCCCGGCCGCCTCGCCGATGCAGTCGAGCCCGTAGGCGTCGGCGTACTTGCGGGCCCGGTCGTAGAGCTCCCACTGCACGTCGATCGCGGTCACCGTGGTGCCGTCGACCAGCTCGAGCGGGTGGCGCAGGCTCAGGTCGTACGACACCCGGCGCAGCGCCTGCACGGGCGCGAGGAAGTGGAACTCCCTCGGCAGGAAGTCGTCCTCGACCATGGCCAGGACCAGCGCCGTCGACCCGACCTTCAGTAAGGTGGCCGCCTCGGCCAGGTTGGCGTCGCCCACGATCACGTGCAGCCGCCGGTACTTCTGGGCGTCGGCGTGCGGCTCGTCTCTCGTGTTGACGATCGGCCGCTTGAGCGTGGTCTCGAGACCGACCTCCTCCTCGAAGAAGTCGGCCCGCTGGGTGAGCTGGAACGGGACCTCGTCGACACCGAGGCCGGGCGCCTCCGAGCCGACCTTGCCCGCCCCGCAGTAGATCTGGCGGGTGATGAAGTGGGGCATCACGTGGGTGACGATCCGCCCGAACGGCACCCGCCGGTCCATCAGGTAGTTCTCGTGGCAGCCGTAGCTGTTGCCCTTGCGGTCGGAGTTGTTCTTGTAGATGACGATCTCCTGGCCCGGCGGTGTGGTGCGGTTGGCCGCCACCATCGAGCGCTGGAGGATCACCTCACCGGCCTTGTCGAACAGCACCACCGAGCGAGGGTCGGCGCACTCGGGCGTCGACAGCTCCGGATGGGCATGGTCGACGTAGAAGCGGGCGCCATTGGTGAGCACGGCGTTCACCAGATGGGTCTCGACCTCGGGGGCGAGCGTGCCCTCGGGCACGAAGCCGCGGGCGTCGTTGGCCGGGTTCTCGTCCTCGAAGTCCCACCCGACCTTGGGACCGGGACCGGAGCTGCCCGCGGCGTGGGCCAGCTCGTTGATGTAGGCGTTGATCAGGACCGAGGAGGCCGCGATCGGATTGGCGTCCGGTGCGCCGCGAACGAGGATGCCGTACTCGGTTTCGATCCCCAGCACCTTGCGCAGCGCCACGTGCGCACGCTACCCCGGTGACTCAGCCTCGGCGCATCGGGACGTGGGCGATGCCGTCCTCGTCGAACACCGGGCCGGTGCGCACGAAGCCGAGCTTCCGGTACCAGCCCTCGAGGTGGGCCTGGGCGTCGAGCACGATGGGCTCCTGGCCCGCCAGCTCGACCGCCCGGCCCATCAGCTCGGCCGCCAGGCCGGTGCCCCGGTGGGGCTTGGCCGCCACCACCCGCCCGATGCGGCGGACGCCGCTCGGTTCGGCCACGATCCGGACACAGCCAACCACCTCGCCGGCACCCTCCGCCCACAGGTGGATGGTCGACGGCTCGAGGTCGCGCCCGTCCGGGTCGAGGTACGGCGAGGCCTGCTCGACGACAAACACCTCGGCCCGCAACCGCAACAGGCCGTACAGCGTCGCCGCCTCCAGCTCAGGTCCGGTCAGCGACCGGATGACCACATTTGCCACCCCCACGAAGCTACCGGCGCGCTCGACCGACGTTGCGCAGCCGCACGGATCACGAGCGGGGTCCTGGGCCTGATGCGCTCGAGCCGTTCGAGCTGCACCTCGTCCGCCCCGGTCCGGTCACGCACGTCGTCGCGCAGGCCGCGCAGCAGCTCCTTGTGCGTCCGTAGCCGCCGGCGGGTCGGCCAGGCGAGGGCCAGCGGCTGGTGCCAGGTCGAGGTCGGCGGCGACCTTGACCGTTCCCATGGCCGCCACCGCGGCGTCGGCCGCCGGGCCCGGGCCCGCGGCCAGGGCCGACTCCACCAACAGCTCGGCCACGTCACGGGCCTGGTCGCGCGGCTCGGCCGCGGTCTCGGCCTCGTCGAAGTCGACCAGCCACATGGCGCCGTCGTCGTCGACGAGGAGGTTCTCGATGGCCAGGCTGCGGTGAGTCACGCCGGCGCGGTGCAACGTGGCCACCTGCCGCCGCACGTCACGGAGCTTGTCCCCGTCGGCCAGGTCGGCCTCGCTCGCCGGCGTCGCCGCAGGTGACGCCGAGCCCGAGGATCTGGGGGCCCGGACGCCGGCGCGTTCGGCGATGCCGAGCAGGAGCGCCTCGTGCTCGACCTCGCGCTTGAGCGAGGCAAACGGGCTGCCGAGGCCGGCCGACCGGAACCAGACCGCCCGGTAGAGCCGGTTGAGCAGGTCGGCGTTGCGATCGTGCGGCGTCCGCAGCTTGACGAAGCAGCGGCGACCGGTCGCGTCGGCCATGTGGTCCGGTTGGGCAGCCTCGACAGGGCGAGGGCCAGGTCGGCCTGGACGCCCCGGATGGTCAGCCGGCCGATAGTCGTCAGCATCAGCCCGACGATGGTGACGGCGACGCCCACCATGAGGCACGTGGTGTCGCCCGGCGAGAACCGCCGGCGGTTCGGGCGCGTCCCGATGACGTCGATCGCGGGTTCCAGCAACTCGGATTTGTCGCCCCTGGGGCCCGGAAACCGGGCCGCAGGGCGACAGAACGCGAGCGCACCGATCAGAGGTACTGGCCGGTGGCGACCCTCTCGATGGACCGGCCACCGGACACGGCCTTGTCCTCCTCCTTGTTGATGAGCGTGCGCACGTAGACGATGCGCTCGCCCTTCTTGCCCGAGATCTTGGCCCAGTCGTCCGGGTTGGTCGTGTTGGGCAGGTCCTCGTGCTCCTTGAACTCCTGGGCGATCGAGGCGATGAGGTCGTCGGTGCCGATGCCCTTCGGTCCGCCGGCGATCTGGCGCTTGATGGCCAGCTTCTTGGCCCGCCGCACGATGTTCTCGATCATGGCGCCCGAGGAGAAGTCCTTGAAGTACATGATCTCCTTGTCGCCGTTCTGGTAGGTCACCTCGAGGAACCGGTTCTCGGGGATGTCGGCGTACATGGCCTCGACGGTGGCGTCGATCATCGAGCCGATCGCGGCGTCGGCGTCGCCCTCGGCGCCGTCGATCTCGTCGCCCGCGATCGGCAGGTCGGACTTGATGTAGCGGGCGAAGATCGACCGGGCGCCGGTGACGTCGGGCCGCTCGATCTTGATCTTCACGTCGAGCCGCCCGGGGCGCAGGATCGCCGGGTCGATGAGGTCCTCACGGTTGGAGGCGCCGATGACGATGACGTTGCGCAGGCTCTCGACACCGTCGATCTCGGCCAGCAGCTGGGGCACGATGGTCGACTCGATGTCGGAGCTGATGCCGGTGCCGCGGGTGCGGAACATCGAGTCCATCTCGTCGAAGAACACGATGACCGGCCACCCCTCCTCCGACTTCTCCCTCGCCCGCTGGAACACGAGCCGGATCTGGCGCTCGGTCTCGCCCACGTACTTGTTGAGCAGCTCCGGGCCCTTGATGTTGAGGAAGTAGCTGCGGGCCGCGTTGTCACCCGACGTCTCGGCCACCTTCTTGGCCAGCGAGTTGGCCACCGCCTTGGCGATGAGCGTCTTGCCGCACCCGGGCGGGCCGTAGAGCAGGATGCCCTTGGGTGCTGGGAGCCGGTACTCGGCGAACAGCGCCTGATGGAGGAAGGGCAGCTCGACCGCGTCGGCGATCTGTTCGATCTGCTCGTCGAGCCCGCCGATGTCGTCGTAGGTGATGTCGGGCACCTCTTCGAGCACCAGCTCCTCGACCTCCGGCCGGGGCAGCCGCTCGAGGATGAGGCCCGACCGGATGTCCATCAGCAGCGTGTCGCCCGACCGGAGCTTGCTGCCGATCAGGTCGTCGATCAGCTCGCAGACGCGCTCCTCGTCGGCCCGCCCGAGGACCAGCGCCCTGGTGCCGTCCTCGAGGATCTCCTTGAGGGTGACGACCTCGCCGGTGAGGTCGGTGCCACGCGCCAGCACCACGTTGAGCGACTCGTTGAGCACGACCTCCTGGCCGCGCTTGAGCTCGTCGGACTCGATCTCGGGGTGGAGCGACACCCGCATCTTGCGCCCGCCCGAGAACACGTCGACGGTGCCGTCGTCGTTGGTGGAGAGGAACGTGCCGTAGGCCGACGGCGGCCGGGTGAGCTTGTCGACCTCCTCCCGGAGCGCGGCGATGTGTTCGCGGGCCTCCCGCAGGGTGTAGGTGAGCTTCTCGTTCTGGGCGACCGCCTGGGCCAGCTGTCCCTTGGTCTCGAGGAGCCGCTCCTCCAGTGTCCTCACCCGCTTGGGTGCGTCCTGGAGCCGGCGCCGGAGGGCGATGACCTCTTCCTCGAGCGCCTTGGCCTGCTCCCGCAGCTCGGACATCTCGGCCTCGTAGGCGGCCAGCCGTCGCTCGTATGCCGATTGGTTGACGGGGACCACCTCCCTTCGGCTCGGCTCCGGCGACCCTACACCTGCGTTGTTTACGACGGTGTGAGCGCCGGTCACCGGTTGATTGCCGGAACGCTACCTGCCGTCCATCGCGACGCGATAGGGTTTCCCCTGACTTCGCCGGGTTTATTGGGCGGGGCGCGCTAGGGTGGCGACACCGCCGAGCTCGACGTGACGAGAGGAACCGGTACCCGAGATGAAGGTCTGGATCGATCAGGATCTGTGCACCGGCGACGGCCTGTGCGAGGAGATCTGCCCTGACGTGTTCGTCCTCCTCGACGACGGCCTGGCGTACGTGCGCGACGGCGACACCGTCTACGCCGAGGCCAAGGGCCACCCGCAGGGGGCCGAGGGCCTGGCGCCCATCCCCGAGAAGCTGCTCGAGGCGGTCATCGAGTCGGCCGAGGAGTGCCCGGGTGAGTGCATCTTCATCGAGGTCGACGAGGCCTGACCCAGCCGGCCGGCTTCGGCCCGACGTCGACCCTACGGCCCCCGTCCGACGGGGGCCGTGTCGCGTCCAGTCCAACGGCGCCCGTGTCGCGCCAGCGACGCTGCGCAACCGCCAGGTGGAGCAGCCAACGGAGGCCGGGCGGTTGCCGAAGGCCGCGCCGGCGAGGCCGAAGGCCGAGTGGCGCTCAAAGACAACGCCCGGCGTCGACCTCACCCGAGAGGTCGCCGCTCAGGACCGTCTCGATCTCGTCCGGGGTGAGGGCATAGGCCACGTGGTCCTGATCGGGAGCGATGGCGAAGGCGACGCCGACGACCTCGCCGGACGGGTTGACCATCGCCGCGCCGGAGTCCCCCGCCCGCAGCTCGGCGGCCAGGACGAACACGTCGCGTACGGTCGGCCGCTCGTCGTAGATGTCGGTGCCCCGGGCGTCGATCCGCTGGCCGACCTCGAAGGGCGAGATGGCGAGCTCGCCGCCACCCGGGAAGCCGAACACGGCGCCCGACGCGCCGACGTCGATGTCGGCGATGGGGAGCGCGGGTCGGTCCACCTCCGGCGCCAGGAGCACGGCCAGGTCGCGGTTCGGGTCGAACGCGACCAGGTCGGCCGGGATGCGCCGGCCGTCGTCGCCGCGGAACACGACCAGCTCCTCGGCCCCGGCGACCACATGGGCGTTGGTCACGATCAGGCGGTCGCCGACGACCGCGCCGCTGCCGTCCTGGAGCCGACCGCAGGCGGCGGCCTCGACCTTGACCGTCGAGGCCGCGACCCGTGCCGCCACCTCGGGACCGATCCCGGACTCACCCGGCGGGACGCCAGGATCCGGTGTCGGGCGCAGGGCCTCGAAGACCTGCGGGAAGCGGTCGTCGCCGATGACGCTCCGCAGGGTGCGCAGCGGGTCGGGCGCACTCGGGAACACCCGGTCGACCGTCCTGGAGATGCTCGAGTTGCGGACCTGGTCGGCCGGCCAGCCGGTGATCTCCGCCGCCACCGGCGACAACAACCAGACCACGACCATGACCCCGAGGACGCCGGCCACCGCGCCGCCGGTCCGGTCGACGGTCCGGCTTCGGCCGCGCGGCAGGGCCAGCTGCAGCTTCGATCCGACGAACAGGCCGAGCGCCTGGCCGGCAAACGCCCCCACGACGAGCAGGACCACGGCGACCAGGAACAGCTGCAGCTGGGGCGCGCCGTCGAAGGCCGACACCACCGTCGGCAGCAGCCGCACGGCGAGATAGAGGCCGAGGCCCATACCGATCCACGACGCCACCCGAGCCAGGAAGCCCAGCCGCCAGCCGCCCATGGCGGCTCCGACCGCGATCAGAACGATCAGGACGTCGAGGAGGTTCATGCCGCTACCACGTCAGGCGCCGCCCAGGAGCCGGGCCGAGGTCAGGAAGCCGGTGTGGGCCACCATGCGGTGATCGGGGCGGACGGACTGGCCCTCGATGTGCCAGCTGCGCTGGAGGACCTCGACGGTGGTGGCGAACGCGAACGTCGAGTCGTCGAGCGCCTCGCGGAGCTGCGTGGCCTGGCCGATCGACGGCGTGTAGGCGACGAGGATGCCGCCCGGGTGCAGCGCCCGCGCCGCGTGCTTGACGACCTGCCAGGGCTCGGGCAGGTCGAGCAGCACGCGGTCGAGGTCGGTCTCGTCGATCCCCTGGTAGCAGTCACGCGGCTCGACCCGATACCTGGCCGAGGCGTCCTCGCCGAGGAAGCGGGCCACGTTCGTCACCGCCCGGGCCGCGAAGTCGTCGCGCAGCTCGTAGCCGACGACCTCGGCGCCGGCCCGCAGCAACGTCATGGAGAGCGCGCCGGAACCGACGCCTGACTCCAGGATCCTGGCGCCCGGGAACACGTCGGCGATCATGAGGATCGGGCCCAGGTCCTTCGGATAGATCACCTGGGCGCCCCGCGGCATCTTGAGCACGAAGTCGGCGAGCGTCGGCCGGAAGGCGGTGAACCGGGCGCCCATTGTCGATCGCACCACCGTGCCCTCGGGCCGGCCGACGAGGTCGTCGTGGGCGACGATCCCCGCGTGGCTGTGAAAGGTCGAACCCTCGACCAGGGTGACGAGGTACAGGCGCCGCTTCCCGTCGATCAGCAGCACCTGTTCCCCGGCTCGGAACGGCCGGCCCATCCCTGGACGCTAACCGCCGCCCTCGCGATCTCGGCGTCGGGTCTTCACCGGTGGAGGCTCATGGGTGATCAGCAGGCGTTCGCCCGGCTCGATCTTCAACCGGAGGACCGGCTCCTCGGCCTTGCCGGCGTGACGGCGCAACCAGTTCACGGCGGTGAGGAGGATCCAGATGGCGAGCCAGGGCCTGCTCGACCCGACGACACCGCGCCGGTAGGCCGTGCTCTTGGTGTACCTGACGATGCCCATCGGTCGCCGTCGACGATCCACGCTCGATCCGTCTCGGTCCGGTCAGACCCTTCGGACTTCGATGAACGTGCTCTTCTTCCGGCCCCGCCGCTTGCCGAGCAGGAACGAGACCGTGACCACGACCACGACGACCGCGACGCCGGCGGCGATGGCGTAACCCTTGGCGTTCTTGACCTCCTCGTCGACGTCGCCCTTCAGCTCGCGGAACTTCTGCTCGAGGTCGGCCGGCTTGATGCGAGCCTGACGAACGGTCTGCACGCTCATTGGTGAATCCTCCTCGTCGTTCCGCGACATCCGTTGGCACCAGACAGGGGCACCAATGAGCGGTTCGCCGCTCCGCGGCTAACACGGCTGTGTCGATGGTTCGCTCGCCCTGCGGGCTCGTTCACTGAGACACCTTCTTGGGCTTGCGGGAGATCATCCTGGCGAAGATCAGCATCATGATGGCGAGGAACGCCACCGCGGCGAGGTAGGGCACCCACGACCAGTTGCCGGTGAGGGCGGTGCCGGTCGCGGCCTGGAGGGCTCGCAGCCCGGCGACCGTGAGCAGGACGAGCCCGACCCCGATGAGGACCGACCCCACGGCGCCGAGGCTCACGTAGCGACCGAGGAGCTTGAGCGGCGCCACCGTCTCCTGCTTGGCGTAGGCGATGGTGAGGTCCTTCAGCTCCACCGCGACCTGGGTGATCCCCCTGTCCTGCTTGATGGGCACCGTCATCCCTCCCCTCACGTGGGCGAACGTTCTATCACCCTGCCCCTTCGACCTCGACGCCAACTCCGGCGTCACCCGAGACGGAGCCGTTGCTGCAGAACGTCGGATTCCGCGGCCAGCAGGCGCAGCAGCACCCGGAGCCGCTCGTCCGCGGTCGGGATCGACAGCAGCAGCTGCTTGTCGATCGGGCCCAACGGGGCCACCGCCGCGGCCTGGAAGCTCCCGACGCCTGGATCGTCGGCCAGCTCGATCGTCGCCTCGGTGACCGACTCGCCCAGCTCTGAACGCAGCGCCAACACCCGGCGCAGCACGGCCCGCACCTCGGCGTAGACCGAGTCGGCGTCCGGGCCGGCGGGGGGCTGGCGAAAGTCGGTGATCTCGGCCCTGGGGTAGGGAGCGTCGTCGAGCCAGCGCTCGACGCGGATCCGGCGCATGCCGAACGTGGCGAGCAGGAAGCGTCCATCGGGCAGCGCGGCCACCTCCATGATCCGGGCCACGGTGCCGACACCGGTGCGCGTGTCGCCGCCGCCGACGTCGCTTCCCCGTTCGATCAGCACCACGCCGAACTCGCGCTCGCCGGCCAGGCAGTCCTTCGCCAGGGCCCGGTACCTCGGCTCGAACACGTGCAGCGGCATGAACTCGGACGGGAACAGGACCGTGCCGAGCGGGAACATCGGGAGCTCCACCGTCCCATCGTGTCACCTTGGTCACGGGGTGCTCTGGGGGCCGACCTCGGTGACGGGCGGGACCTCCGGGTAGCGGACCATGATCTCGCCGAGCTGGCGCTGGAGCCGACGGTCGGGGGTGTTGACCAGATCCGGCCCGGTGAGGTTCACGATGTAGGCGAACGAGAGGGTTGGTCCGGCGGGCGCGTCGACGAAGCCGGCCAGCGCCGTCGACTGGCGCAGCGTGCCGGTCTTGGCTCGCATCCGGCCCTCGACCGTCGTCCCCTCGAACCGCTCGGCCAGCGTGCCCGTCTCGCCCGCCACCGGGAGGGCGGTGCCGATGAACGACGCCGGGCCGGCCCGGTCGAGCACCGCCTGCACCAGGCGGCAGGTCACCCGGTTCACGTCGGCCAGTCCGGAGCCGTCCGCCAGGGCGACCCCCTCCATCGGCAGCCCGAGCGTGGCGAGGGTCGAGCGCATCGCGTCGACCCCGGCGACGGTCGCGCCGCCCCCGCCTGCGACCGCGCCCAGCTCCTTGACCAGCAGTTCGGCCGTCGTGTTGTCGCTGGTGAGCAGCATCTGCCCGACGACGTCCTCGAACGGCGGGGAGTCGATGCCGGCCACCTCCACCAGCCCGGGCGGGGCGACACCGGTGGCCGGGAAGCCCTGGACGTCGACGCCCCTAGCCTCGAGCAGCCCGGTCAGGACCTTCGCGGCGTGGGCCGCCGGATCCGGTGCCGGCTCCCGCTGCTGGGGTGGGGCCGCGTTCGGCGCCGGCTCGTCCTCGCTCTCGGTCTCCGGCCGCGGCGGTTCGGGTGTGACCGAGATGTAGCCGTCGTTGAACATGAGCGCGCCGAGCGGGCCAGTGACGTTCTGCCCGGCGTACCGCGCGGGCCAGGCCCCGACCGCCCTGAGGTTGTCGTACCGGCTCTCGTCGCCGATCACGCCGCCCTGCACCACCTGCACGCCGGCGGCCACGACGGCGTCGGCGAACCCCTCGAGGTCGGTGCTCACCGTCGGAGGATCCCGGAACGTCTGCTCGTAGTCGTCGGTCATCAGCAGAGGGTCCCCCCGGCCGACCAGGTACAGATTGCCGGTGACCACGCCGCCCTCGGGTTGGGCGACGGCGTGGACCGCGGTGCGATAGCGGAAGTCGGCCGGGATCACCTCGAGCGCAGCGGTCGCGGTCAGCAACTTCTCGACCGAGGCCGGGGTGAGCGCGGCGCCCGGCTCGTCGGCGAACACCTCGCGCCCCTCGACGTTGACCGTGAGGCAGCTCGCTCCGGGCACCTCGGCCATGAGCCCGGCCAGGGCGGCCTGCATGCGGCGGTCGGCCACGGGGGTGGTCAGCAGTTCGGGAACCCTGCGGGCCGACAGCACCGGCGTCACCAGCGCACCCGTCGTGGCCGATGCCGCCTCGGGGTCGTCCTCCGACTCGTTGACGGCGACCACCGACGCGGCGGCGACCACGGCCGCGCCGAGCACGATGGGCACCGCCGTCCACAGGATCCGGCCCGCGCGCCGCCAGCCGTGGCGGCGTTGCTCCCGGCGGCGCCGGCTCCTCCTCATCGGGGCGCCGGCTCCCGTCGTTCCCTGTCGACCCGGCGTTCACGCCAGGCGGCATACCACCGCAGGTGACCCAGGGCCCGCACCGCCCGCTCGGCCGACGAGTACACCCCGAGCCCGGTCCTGGTCGCGGCGGCGATCGCCGGGTTGCCCGGATCGCACACGACCAGCTCGGTGGCGACCAGGATCGGCTTGCCGGTGGCCGCCACCTGCGCCGCCACCGCCTCCTGGTAGCGCGTCTCCTGGCGTTGGTGGAAGGCCACGATCCGCCCGAGGCCGTGGTCGGGAAAGAACGGCCCGTCCGCCTCGAGCCGCGCCTGGTTGCCCTGGATCCCGAGGCCGAGCACGACCACGGCGTCCACGTCCGGGTGACCGGCCACCAGCCCGAGGACGTCGGGGATGGTGTCGGTCGTCTCGCCCCCGGCGAGGTCGATCGGGTTGCGGCGGCTCCACCGCGGCGGGAGCCGTCCGTCGAGCGCGGCCATCAGATCGTCGGGCATCGGGGCCAGCCGCAGGCCGGACGTGCCCGCCACCGCATCGCTCGCGAGCACGCCCCAGCCTCCGGCGGTGGTGACGATCGCGACCCGGTCGCCGCCCGGCCGCGGCTGGGTGGCCAGGGCCGACGCCACCTCATAGGCCGACTCGACGCCGTCGACGCGGATCACGCCGGCCTGGCGGCAGGCGCCGTCGAAGATCCGGTCGTCGCTGGCCAGGGCGCCGGTGTGGCTGGCCGCGGCCCGGCCCCCGGCGGGCGACCGCCCACCCTTGATCACGATAACGGGGAGCCGCGGCGTCACCCGGCCCAGCCGCTCGATCAGTCGCCTTCCGTCGGCGACCCCCTCGACATAGGCCACCGCCACCCGGGTCGCGGGGTCGTCGGCGTAGTACTCGACCAGGTCGGCCACGTCGACGGCGGCGGCGTTGCCGACCGAGACCGCCCGGCTGATGCCGACGCCGAAGCGGCCCGCGTAGTTCATGAGCGACGAGGAGATGTTCCCCGACTGGCTGGCCACCGCGATCGGGCCGGGTGGCGGGTACGGCGCCACGAATTGGGCGCACAGGTTCGCCGGAGTCGAGACCACGCCCTGGCCGTTCGGCCCGACCAGGAGGACCTCGGCCTCGCGGGCGACCGCGGCCAGCTCGGCCTGGGCCCGGCGTCCGGCCTCGTCGGCCTCGGCGTAGCCGCCGGAGGCGACGTAGACGGCCCGCACCCCCTTGGCCGCCGCCTGCTTGATCAGCTCGGCGTTGGCCGCCGGCGGCGTGCACAGCACGGCCAGGTCGGCGCCACCGTCGGGCAGCTCGCTCAGGTCGGCCAGCGTCGTCAGCCCGAGCACGGAGTGGCCGTCTCGGTTGACGGCGAAGACGCGGCCCTGGTACCCGGCGGCCAGGACGTTGTGCAGGGCGGCGAACCCGAACTTGCCCGGATGGGTCGAGGCCCCCACGACCACGACGCCATCCGGCTCGAACAGCGCACCGAAGTTCCTGGTTTCGTCGACGGAACGTGGGGTTGCGGGGCCCGGAGCCGGCTCCGGTCCGTGCGTCACCTCCACCAGGGCGTCGACCGCGACGGCCCGCCCGTTCGAGATCACCAGCGGGTTGAGGTCGGCGGCGACGATGCCGGGGTTCGCCGTGGCCGCGTCCGACAGGGCGACGAGCACGTCGGCCAGCTGGTCGCGGTCGACCGCGGGCTCGCCCCGGACCGCGTCGAGGTAGGGCTGGGTCGCCAGGTCGTCGATCATCTCCAGGGCGTCGGCCCGGTTGATGGGCGCCAGCCGGAAGGTCACGTCGGCGACCCCCTCGGCCAGGACCCCGCCGACGCCGACCATCACGGTCATCCCGAACGCGTCGTCGAGCACCAGGCCGGCGATCAGCTCTCTCGTCCCGTGGATCTGACGGGCCACCAGCAGGCCGACGTCCCCGTCGTCCGAGCGGGCTGCGGCCAGCAGCGCGGCCGCCGCCGCCCGCACCTGCTCGGCCGAGCCGAGACCCAGCCGGACCAGGCCTCGTTCGGTCTTGTGGGTGATCGCCGGGCCGCACAGCTTGGCCACCACCGGGTACCCGATCGCCTCGGCCGCGGCCACCGCTCCCTCGGGCGTTGCCGTCAACCGCTCCTCGGCGAACGGAACCCCGAACCCGGCCAGCAGCCGCTTCGACTCGGCCTCGGACAGGGTCGCCACACCCGCGGACGGTAGTGCAAGGCCTGCGCCACGCAACGAACCCCGTGTGGCACAAGTGACGCGGCGCAGCCGCCAGGCGGAGCCGAAGGCCGAGTGGCGCAGACAACACAGCGGAGCCGCAGGACCGGCGCTCGTCGGTCGCCGAACGCCGCGCCGGCGAGGCCGAAGGCCGAGTGGCGCAGACAACACGGTACGGTCGGGGGGTGCGGATCCTGGCCGCCCTGTTCATCGACGAGCTCAACCTGCGCCAGGTGCCCGGGCCGTCGACCCGCATCGATCTCACCGGCGTGAAGTTCTCCGAGCCGGCGGCGACGGCCGTCCCGGTGACGATCACCCCCCACCTCATCGTCGTGCTCCACTGCCCGCCGGACGAGAAGGGCGAGGCCGCGCTCGAGGTCGTCTACTACCGCGACGGCGAGCAGGTCGCCCGCAACGTCCAGCTCGTGTCGGTCGAGCCGGGCAAGTTCAACTACCGCCTGGTCCGAGCCGAGCTCGAGTTCGGCGACTACGGCACCGTCGAGGCCAGCTGCCGGGTCGACGGCGGGCTGCCCGTGATCGTGCCGTTCACCCTGCTGCCGCCCCTGACCGGATGACGTTCGCCGCCGCCATCTCCGAGCACCCCGACATCGGCCAGGCCGCGGGCGAGGTGCTGGGCGAGCTGCTCGAACGGATAGGACCGGAGCCGGACCTCGCCGTCCTCTTCCTCACCGCGCCGCACCGGGAAGCGGTCACCGACATCGCCCAGGCGGTGCGTCGGCTGCTGCGGCCGGCCACGCTGATCGGCGCGGCCGCCTCCTCCGTCGTCGGCGGAGACCGCGAGGTCGAGGAGACGTCGGCCCTCGTGCTGTGGGCGGCCCGGTTCGGCGCGGCGCCGACACCGGTCCGGCTCGACGCCGTCTCCGGGCCGGAGGGATGGGCGTTCGCCGGCCTGCCCCACGTCGACGGCGGCGGCGAGGGTGGCCGGGACGAAGGCCCGGTCGAGCATCTCGTCCTGGTGGCCGACCCCTTCAGCTTCCCCGCCGACGCCTTCGTCGAGCTGGCCGCCGAGCGCTTCCCTTCGCTCCGGGTCATCGGCGGACTCGCCTCCGCCGCCTCCGGGCCGGGCGGCAACCGGCTGGTGCTCGACGGCGAGGTCCACACCGACGGGGCGGTCGGGGTCCTCCTCCCCTCGGGATCCGGGGCCACCACGGTGGTGTCCCAGGGCTGCCGGCCCGTCGGCTCGCCCATGGTGGTGACGAAGGCCGACCGTCGGGTCGTGCTCGAGCTGGCCGGCAAGCCCGCCCTGGACCGACTGGCCGACCTGGTCGCCGGGATGAGCGAACAGGAACGCGACCTGGCCCGGCGGGGGCTCCACGTCGGCTGGGTCATCGATGAGCACAAGGAGCGCTTCGAACGCGGCGACTTCCTCATCCGCAACCTCCTCGGCGGCAACAAGGAGGCGGGCGCCCTCGTGGTGAGCGGACCGGTCGAGATCGGGTCGACGGTGCAGTTCCAGCTCCGCGACGCAGCCAGCGCCGACGACGACCTGCGCCACCTCCTCGCCGGCCGCCGGGCGTCGGGAGCCCTGCTGTTCACCTGTACCGGGCGGGGCTCGCACCTCTTCGGTCGGGCCGGCCATGACGCCGAGCTCGTCGATGCGGTCACCGGCGGCGCCACCGCCGGCATGTTCTGCGCCGGCGAAGTCGGACCGGTCGGCGCCAGGAGCTTCGTCCACGGCTTCACCGCATCGGTGCTGCTGTTCAGGTGACTGGGTAGGGTGAGCTGACCGTCCGGTACCGTCCCGCAGCGAGGTTCCCATGCCTGACGTCGATCTCGTCGAACTGGCCCAGCAGCTCCGCGTCGACTCGATCAGGGCCGCCGCCGCCGCCGGTTCCGGCCACCCGACGTCGTCGATGTCCGCGGCCGATCTCGTGGCCGGGCTGCTGGCCGGGCACCTGCGCTACGACTTCGACGACCCGGAGAACCCGAACAACGACCACCTGATCTTCTCCAAGGGTCACGCCTCTCCGCTGATCTACGCCATGTTCAAGGCGGCCGGCGCCATCACCGACGACGACCTGTTGAGCTTCCGGCGGTTCGGCAGCCGGTTCGAGGGCCACCCGACACCGATCATCCCGTGGGTCGACGTGGCCACCGGATCGCTCGGTCAGGGGCTGCCCATCGGTGTCGGCGTCGCCCTCGCCGGCCGGCTGCTCGACCGGCTCCCCTACCGCGTCTGGGTGGTCTGCGGCGACAGCGAGATGGCCGAGGGCTCGATGTGGGAGGCCTTCGAGCAGGCCGGGCACCACGGCCTCGGCAACCTGTGCGCCATCGTCGACGTGAACCGCCTGGGCCAACGGGGACCGACGATGCACGGGTGGGACCTCGAGTCGTTCGCCGGCCGGATCCGGGCCAACGGCTGGCACGCGATCACGATCGACGGGCACGACCCCGGAGCCATCGACGCCGCCCTCGCCGAGGCCCGGGCGACGTCGGGCCGGCCGACCGCGGTCGTGGCCCGCACCCGGAAGGGCGAGGGCGTCGCCGAGGTCGCCGACGCCGAGAACTGGCACGGCAAGCCCCTGGCCGATCCCGAGGCGGCCATCGCCGAGCTGGGCGGCGAACGCTCCATTCGGGTCCCGGTGGCCCGGCCGGAGTCCGACGCCAAGCCGCACACGTTCGACGCACCGGGCTCCGACTACCCGGCCTACGAGATCGGCGCCAAGGTGGCCACCCGCAAGGCCTACGGCGAGGCCTTGGCCGCGCTCGGGTCGAACCACGGGTCGGTCGTCGCCATCGACGGCGAGGTGGCCAACTCGACGTTCTCTGAGATCTTCCAGAAGGCCCATCCCGAGCGCTTCGTCGAGGCGTTCATCGCCGAGCAGCAGATGGTGGCCGATGCCGTCGGGATGCAGGTGCGGGGGTGGTACCCCTTCGTCTCCACCTTTGCCGCGTTCATCAGCCGGGCCTATGACTTCGTGCGGATGGCCGCGGTCAGCCGGGCCCGCCTGTCGCTCTGCGGCTCGCACGCCGGCGTCTCCATCGGCGAGGACGGTCCGTCGCAGATGGGTCTGGAGGACCTCGCCATGCTGCGCGCCGTCCACGGCAGCACGGTCCTGTACCCCTGCGACGGCAATCAGACCTCGAAGCTGGTCGCGGCCCTGGCCGACGTCGACGGCATCTCGTACCTGCGCACGACCCGAGCCGACACGCCGGTGATCTACGGGGCGGAGGCGTCCTTCGAGGTGGGCGGGAGCGCGGTGGTGCGCCGCTCCGACGACGACGCGGCCACCGTGGTCGCGGCCGGGATCACCCTCCACGAGGCGCTCAAGGCGGCCGACGCGCTGGCCGCGGAGGGAACCGCGGTCAGGGTGATCGACGCCTACTCGATCAAGCCCATCGACGTCGACGGGCTCCACCATGCGGCGGCGGCCACCCACGGTCGGTTGGTCACCGTCGAGGACCACTGGGCCGAGGGTGGGCTGGGCGAGGCCGTCCTGTCGGCGTTCGCCGGCGATCCCCACCCACCGACGGTCGTCAAGCTGGCCGTCACCGACATGCCCACGTCGGGCAAGCCGGACGAGCTGCTGGCCACGGCCGGGATCGACGCGGCGGCGATCGTCGGCGCCGTCCGCACGCTGCTGGCCGCGGGAGAGAGATGACGAGAGGCAGGGGGACCGACCCATGACCAAGCTGCACGACCTCCACGACCAGTTCGGCCAGAGCCCATGGCTCGACAACCTCAAGCGCGGCTGGATCACCGGTGGCGAGCTGCAACGGATGGTCGACCGCGGGATCCGCGGGGTGACGTCAAACCCCACCATCCTCCAGAAGGCGATCACCGGAGGCCACGACTACGACGCCCAGTTCGGCGACCTGATGGGGGGCGGCCACTCGGTCGAGGACAGCTACTGGCAGATGGCGATGGCCGACATCGAGGACGCACTGCGCATCCTGCGGCCGGTGTACGACGAGAGCGAAGGCGTCGACGGGTTCGTCTCGCTCGAGCTCGCCCCCGCCCTCGCCCTCGACACCGACGGCTCGATCGCGTCGGCCCGCGTGCTGCACGAGGCGATCGACGAGCCGAACCTCTACATCAAGATCCCAGGGACCGCGCCCGGTGTCCCGGCCATCGCCACCATGATCGGCGAGGGCAGGAGCATCAACGTCACCCTGCTGTTCGGGCTCCGGCGTTACGGGGAGGTGATCGACGCCTACATCGGCGGCCTCGAGGCTCTGGCCGATGCGGGCGCCGATGTCTCGACCGTGCGCAGCGTGGCCTCCTTCTTCGTGAGCCGGGTCGACACCGAGGTCGATCGGCGGCTCGACGAGATCGGCTCCGACGAGGCCATGACCATGAGGGGCAAGGCCGCGGTCGCCAACGCCCACCTCGCCTACCAGCTGTTCCTCGAGCGCTTCAGCGGCGAGGGCTGGGCCAGGCTGCGGGCCCTCGGGGCCAAGGTGCAGCGCCCGCTGTGGGCGTCGACGTCGACCAAGAACCCTGACTATCCCGACACGCTCTACGTCGACGCGCTCATCGGGCCGGACAGTGTCAACACCATGCCGGAGAACACCATCGATGCCTTCGATGACCACGGCACCCTGCTCCGGACGGTCGACGCCGACCCCGAGGGGGCCCGCCAGGTGGTCGAGTCCCTGGCCGTCCTCGGGATCGACATGGACGACGTGGCCGACACGTTGGAGCACGAGGGTGTCGCCTCGTTCGCCAAGTCCTACGACGAGCTGCTCACCGCGCTCGAGGCCAAGGCCGACGAGGTCCGCCCCTAGCCAACGCCGCCCAGCTGCCAGGCGGAGCAGCCGGCGAGACTCTCGTTGGTTGCCGAAGGCCGAGTGGCGCAATGTGACCGCGCCGCCGGGCGCACAGCTACCCTCTGCTTTTCACCGCGCCTCCGATGCCGCCCCGATGACGACGATGATGTTTCCCGAGCGCCTTGGCGAACTGGTCGTGGTCGATGACGTGCCCGGTGAGTTCGCCGAGCGCCTCATCGAGTGCTTTCACGCCCGGCCCAACGACAGCTACTCGATCGCGCTCTCGGGCGGCCCGACGGCGCGCCGCTGCTATGAGCGGCTGGCCGTCGACGGCGACACGCAGATCGACTGGTGGAAGGTCGACGTCTACTGGGGCGACGAGCGCTGCGTCCCCCTCGACGACGAGCGGTCGAACTACCGCCTGACCAGGGAGGCGTTGCTCGACCCGGTGGGCGCGGCCAACGCCACCTACCCGATGCGCTGCGATGACGGGCCCGAGCCGTACCAGCTCCGGCTGGGCGAGCTGGGCAAGCTCGACCTGATCCATCTCGGGTTGGGCGCCGACGGGCACACCGCCTCGCTGTTCGCCGGCTCGCCCGCCCTCGACGCCGATCCGGGGCGGCTCGTCGTGATGAACGAGGACCCGACCGGCGCCAACCCGTTGCCGAGGATGACCCTCACCCTCACCGGCATCAGCCGCTCCCGGCTGGTCCTCGTGACGGTGGCCGGCGAGGACAAGCGCGAGATCGTGGCGCGGCTCGCGGCCGGCGAGGACCTGCCGGCGGCCAGGATCCGCGGCGAACGGGTGGTGTGGCTGGTCGACCCGGCCGCCGCCGGCGAGCTGGCGTAGCCGGTCGTGGTTCGTCGGGCCGCGGCCACGCTCACGTCGGCTCCGTGGCGTCGAGCGCCGCTGCTCCTGTTGCGCCGGCCCATCGTGCTCGCGTCGGCGGCCGGAGCCTGCCTGGTGCTGGCCGCGTCGATGGCGGCCGTCCCGCTCCTCCTCTCGTCGTCGGGTACGGCCGCGCTCGAGCGTCAGGCGTCAGGCCACGTTTCTCGCCTGGCCGAAGGGCTCGAGCTCGCCATCGACGACGGGGCGCCGCCCGCCCGCTGGGTCCGCTACGAGGCACCGGTGGTGCAGGACCTGACCCTGAGCGAGGCGGCCCGGCTCGCCGCGTTCTACCGGGCGTGGCCTGACCTCATCGACGAGGAGTTGGAGGGAACG
>JBOGGX010000193.1:0-10844 GCA_050744245.1 Acidimicrobiales bacterium | reverse complement strand
GGGCGGGGACGGGGCGGGGCGGTGCGGGGGTGCGGCGGGGCGGTGCGGCGGGGCGATGCGGGGCGGGGCGGTGCGGCGCCGGTAGCTTGACCGGCCATGGATCCCGTCCTGCTCGTCGTCTTGGCCGTGCTCGTGCTGGGGGCGGCGACCGCGGCGGTGCTCGTGCTGCCCCGGCGCCGGCGGTCGACCGTCGAGCTCGAACCCCCGCCGCCCTCGGCCGACCTCGATGCGCCCGGCCGGCCCACCCCGCCGGCCGAGGTCGCCGTGGTCGACGAGGCCACCGTCGCCGAGGTCGAGGAGACCCTGGCCCCGGTCGAGGCGCCGACGGTCGAGCCGCCTGCGGTCGTCGAGGTCGAGCGCCCGACGCTGCGCGATCGGCTGGGGAAGGCCCGCAGCCTGTTATCTGGCTACCTGATCTCGGTCCGGTCACGCACCGGCATCGACCAGGACACCTGGGACGACCTGGAGGAGGCCCTCATCCGGGCCGACGTGGGCGTCGGCGCCACCGGCGACCTGCTCGACCACCTGCGCAGCCGGGTCATGGAGGAGTCGATCCAGGCACCGGACGAGCTGCTCGCCGCGCTGAAGACCGAGCTCAAGGACCGGCTGGCCGCCGACCGGACGCTGAATTTCGCACCGGACGGGCCCAACGTGTGGCTGTTCGTCGGGGTCAACGGCGTCGGCAAGACCACGTCGATCGGCAAGGTGGCCCGACGGGAGATCGAGGGTGGGCGCACGGTGGTCATGGCCGCGGGTGACACCTTCCGGGCCGCGGCGGCTGAACAGCTCGAGCTGTGGTCCCACCGGGTCGGGGCCGAGTTCGTGCGGGGCAGCGAGGGCGGCGACCCGGCGTCGGTCATCTACGACGCCGTCCAGCGGGCCGCGGCACGCGACCACGACCTCGTGCTGGCCGACACCGCCGGCCGGCTCCACACCAAGGTCAACCTCATGGAGGAGCTGCGCAAGGTGCGACGGGTCGCCGATCGCGACCCAGGACGCGTCACCGAGGTGCTGCTCGTGCTGGACGCCACCACCGGCCAGAACGGGCTGGTCCAGGCGCGACAGTTCACCGACGCGGTCGACGTCACCGGCGTGGTGCTGACCAAGCTCGACGGGTCGGCGAAGGGCGGGATCGTGCTCGCCATCCAGCAGGATCTGGGCATCCCGGTCAAGCTCGTCGGTCTCGGCGAGCAGGCCGACGACCTGGTCGACTTCGATCCTGACGAGTTCGTCGACGCCCTCTTCGAGTAACGCCGCCCACGCCCAGGGATCGACCGGAGGCCGGGCCGCCACGGCGAGCCGCTAGCCTTGCGGCCCGCATGTTCGAGGCCCTCTCCGATCGATTCGACGGCATCTTCCGGCGTCTGCGCGGCAAGGGGCGGCTCAGCGAGGCCGACGTCGACGACGTCCTCCACGAGATCCGGGTCGCCCTGCTCGAGGCCGACGTCAACTTCAACGTCGTCCGCAGCTTCGTGGCCAGGATCAAGGAGCGGGCCGTCGGGGTGGCGCTGTCCAAGGCTCTCAACCCGGCCCAGCAGGTCATCAAGGTCGTCCACGAGGAACTGGTCAACACGCTTGGGGGCGAGAGCCTCCGGATCACCTACGCCGGCAAACCGCCGACGGTGGTGCTGTTGGCCGGGCTCCAGGGCTCGGGCAAGACGACGGCCGCGGCCAAGCTTGGCCGCTGGTTCAAGCAACAGGGGCGCCACCCGCTGCTGGTCGGCGCCGATCTCCAGCGCCCGGCTGCGGTCGAGCAGCTGCGAACGCTCGGCCGGCGGGTCGACGTGCCCGTGTTCAGCCAGCCGGGCGACCCGGTGGCCTGCGCCGGCGCGGGCATCGACGAGGCCAAGCGCCTCGGACGAGACGTCGTGATCTGCGACACGGCCGGCCGGCTGGCGATCGATGCCGAGATGATGGACCAGGTCCGCCTCATCTCCGGCGCGACCGACCCCGACTACACGTTCCTCGTCATCGACGCCATGACCGGTCAGGACGCAGTCACCACCGCGGAGGCCTTCCACGAGACCCTCGAGCTCGACGGCGTCATCCTCACCAAGCTCGACGGCGACGCCCGGGGGGGCGCCGCCCTGTCGGTCAAGGAAGTCGTCGGCCGCCCGATCGCCTTCGCCTCCACCGGTGAGAAGCTCGTCGACTTCGACCTGTTCCACCCCGATCGGCTGGCCGGCCGCATCCTCGGCATGGGCGACGTGCTGACGCTCATCGAGAAGGCCGAGGAGGTCTACGAGAAGGACGAGGCCGAGGCGGCCGCGGCCAAGCTGTTCGAGGGGCAGTTCACCCTCGAGGACTTCCTCGGGCAGCTGCAACAGGTCAAGAAGATGGGCCCGCTCAGCAACCTGGTCGGCATGCTGCCCGGGGTGCCGAAGGAGCTACGCGACGCCGAGATCGACGACAGCCAGTTCCACCGGATCGAGGCCATCATCCGGTCGATGACCCTCGAAGAGCGGGCCAGGCCCGAGCTCATCGACGGGTCGCGCCGGCGGCGCATCGCCGACGGCAGCGGCACCCAGCCGTCGGAGGTGAATGCCCTGGTCGACCAGTTCCGGCAGGTGCGGACGATGATGAAGCAGCTCGGCCCGATGGCCGGACTGACGCGTCGGGGCGGCAAGAAGAACAAGAAGAAGGGTGGCCGGGTCACACCGAAGAAGGGGGCTGCGGTCGCGCCCGGCCTCTCGCCGTTGGCCGGGCTCCCCGGCGGGCCGCCGGGTGGCCCGTTCGGCCCGAGATGAACGGCGACAAGTTGATGAGGCCGGGCGTCACCGGCAACCATGTCGGGTCCCCCGACGACAACGCAAGCGAACGACGAGCAGGGAAGTAGGCATCGTGGCCGTCAAGCTCCGCCTCATGCGGATGGGCAAGAAGAAGCAGCCGACCTATCGGGTGGTGGCGGCCGACGCCCGGTCGCCCCGCGACGGGCGATTCATCGAGATCGTCGGCGTGTACAACCCGCGCCAGGACCCGGCCCACATCGAGATTGACAACGACAAGGCCGTCGAGTGGCTGCGCAAGGGGGCCCAGCCCACCGACACCGTCCGTCGCCTGCTCGAGATCTCCGGCGCCTGGACCGACTTCAAGGGCGGGGCGGCATCGTGACCGACACCGACGAACCCGCCGACTTCGACGACGCGGACCACGACGACCTCGACGACCTCGATTACGTCGACGAGGGCGACGACGACGAGGGCGACGACGACGACTTCGAAGCCGCCGAGTCCGCAGCTCCGGCCGGCGCCGCCCCCAGAGCCAGGGCCGTCCTCGAGCACACGGTCAAGGCGGTCGTGAGCCAACCAGACGTGGTGACCATCGAGGAGTCGCGTGGACGATCGGGATCGGTCGCCCTCGACGTCAGCGTGGCCCCCGGCGACATGGGCCGCGTCATCGGAAAGCGGGGCCGTGTGGCCCACGCCATCCGGGCCGTGGTTCGGGCCGCTGCGGTCAAGGACGGCGTCTCGGTCGAGGTCGAGTTCGTCGAGTAGCGACGAGCCGTCGCGGCCCGACGAGCACCTGCTCGAGATCGGGCGGGTCGTCAAGCCGCACGGCCTCCGCGGCGACGTGGTGGTTGAGCTCGTCACCGATCGCTCCGAACGGCTCGACCCGGGTGCAGTGCTGCACACCGATCGCGGGCCGCTGACCGTCGACCGCAGCCGGGCCCACGGGGGGCGCCACGTCGTCACCTTCGTTGGTGTCGTCGACCGCGACGGGGCCGAGTCCATCCGCGGGCTGGTTCTCCGCGCGGCCCGGCTCGACGATCCGGACGCGTTGTGGGTCCACGAACTGCTCGGTGCCGAGATCGTGCTCCCCGATGGGACCGGCGTCGGTCGGGTCGACGCGGTCGAGGCGTCGGGGGCCGACGACCTGCTGCTGCTCGACAGCGGCGCGGTGGTGCCCGTGGGCTTCGCCCAGGGTTGGGACGACCGTCACCGGTTGGTGATCGATCCGCCGGATGGCCTGCTCGACCTGCGGTGAAGCACCCCCCGGACGGGCACGACCGTTGCTTGCTGCGCTCGAGGACGGTCAAGGGGAGGAGTTCGAGCACAGCAGCCGCCCCCGCCCGGGGGGTGGGGAGGACCTTTACAGAGGGACACAGTAGCCCTACGTTTCGTAGCAGCGCCAGTCCTTTTCGCCGGCCGTAGCATCGGGTCGGCATGCGGATCGACGTGTTCACGATCTTCCCGGCGATGGTCGAGCACTTCGCCGGGCTCAGCCTGCTCGGGCGGGCCGTGGCCGATGGTCTGCTCGACGTGCGCGTGCACGATCTTCGCTCGGCCGCCACCGATCCCCATCGGTCGGTCGACGACGCGCCGTTCGGCGGCGGCGCGGGCATGGTCCTCACCCCCGAGCCGCTGTTCGCCGCGGTCGAGAGGGTCGACCCGCCTCGGCCCCTCTACCTGCTCGGCCCGGGCGGCCGCCGGCTCGATCAGGGCCTGGCCGCCGAGCTGGCGGCCGGCGGCGGCTTCTCGATGTTGTGCGGTCGCTACGAGGGGGTCGACGAACGGGTGCGTCGCCACCTGGTCGACGGCGAGCTCTCCGTCGGCGACTACGTGCTGGCCGGTGGAGAGGTGGCGGCCATGGTGGTGCTCGAGGCGGTCGGTCGGCTGGTTCCTGGGGTCATGGGCAACCGGGCCTCGGCCGACGACGAGTCCTTCAGCGACGGCCTCCTCGAGTATCCCCAGTACACGAGGCCGGCCGAGTTCAGGGGCTGGACGGTGCCCGACGTGCTTCGGTCCGGGGACCACGGGCGCATCGCCCGCTGGCGGCGCGTCGAGGCGCTGCGGCGCACCATCGAGGAGCGGCCGGACCTGATCGAGCGCCGCGGCGGGCTCACGCCCGATGAGCAGGCCGCATTGGAGAACGACGGTGGCATCCCGTACCATGTCCCGTTCCCCGACGAGCACCCCGGAGACGGCGCGCCATGAACCCGACCGACGTCGTAGACCAGACCAGCCTGCGGGACGACATCCCCGACTTCGCCGCCGGCGACACGCTGAAGGTCCACGTGCGCGTGGTCGAGGGCAACAAGGAGCGGGTCCAGGTGTTCCAGGGCGTGGCCATCCGCCGGTCGGGTTCCGGCATCCGCGAGACCTTCACCGTCCGCAAGGTGAGCTACGGCGTCGGCGTCGAGCGCACCTTCCCCGTCCACTCGCCGGTGATCGCCAGGATCGAGATCGTCACCCGTGGCGACGTCCGCCGGGCCAAGCTCTACTACCTGCGCGACCGGGTCGGGAAGGCGGCGAAGGTGAAGGAGAAGCGGACCTGAGCGTCCGCCGCCTGGTCGCGTGACGACGCCGCGCCGGGCGCTGGGGCGGGCGGGCGAGGATGCCGCCGCCGCGTGGTACGAGGAGAACGGCTATGAGGTGCTGGCCCGCAACTGGCACTGCCGGCTGGGCGAGATCGACCTGATCGCCCGCCGGGCCCGCACCGTCGTGTTCTGCGAGGTGAAGGCCCGCACCTCGACCGCGTTCGGTGCCCCGATCGAGGCCGTCACCCGCGAGAAGCGCGACCGGCTGCGGCGGCTGGCGGCCCGCTGGCTGGCCGACCAGCGCTCACCCGTGGGCGAGATCCGCTTCGACGTGGTCACGGTGCTCGACGGCCACGTCGAGATCTTCCCCGGCGCCTTCTGACGAGATCCCCCCCAAGTCCACCTCTGTGTCGGATTGGGCGGGACAGACGAGCGAAACTCGCCACAGAACGGAGCTGCAACCGATCAGCGCAGCCGACCGGGCCGGCGGCGGTCGCGATGCGACCAGCAGGGGTGGTGCCAGTGGCGGCGAAGGTCGGGCGCATCGAGCGGGACGACGACGAGGTGGCCCGTCCCCGGACTGATGTCGTGGTTGCAGCCCGGGCACAGATACGTCTTGTTCGCCTGGAAGGGCTGGACCCTGCGGACCCCGACGTCGGTGTCGAGCCAGTGCGTGCTCATGGACATCACCCGAGGAAGGCCCAGGCCACCAGCAACGCGAGCAAACGGATTGAAGCCCACCGCCTCATTATCCTCCGCCTCCGTGGAAAACCTGCAGATCGAGCGGGCCGACGGCGTGGTCACGGTCACCCTCAACCGGCCGGAGAAGAAGAACGCGATCAATCAGACGATGTGGCGCGAGTTGGAGTCTGCGTTCGGCGAGATCGCCCACCGGCGCGACGACCGGGCCGTCGTCATCACCGGAACGGGCGGGGCGTTCTGCTCTGGAGCCGACCTGAACGACGCGCGTGACATGGCGATGCCCGTCCTCAGCTGGATGCGCCACATCGGCGACGTCTGCGCCTCCCTGCACCGGATGGACCAGCCGGTGATCGCCAAGGTGACCGGGGTGGCCGCCGGCGCCGGGTTGAGCCTGGCCCTGGCCTGCGACCTGATCGTTGCCTCCGATCAGGCCCGTTTCACCACGGTCTTCGCCAAGCGGGGCCTCACGATCGACTTCGGCTCGTCGTGGGCGCTACCCAGGCTCATCGGCCTGCACCGGGCCAAGGAGCTGGCGCTGCTGGCCGACATCATCGATGCCGGCGAAGCCGAACGACTCGGGCTCGTGAACCGGGTGGTGCCCGAGGTCGAGATCGACGCGTTCGTCGACGACTGGGCGACACGCCTGGCCGCCGGTCCGCCGCTGGCGCTGTCGATGACGAAGCGCCTGCTCAACCAGTCGTTCGAAACCGGCGTCGAACAGGCACTCGATGGCGAGGGGATGGCCCAGACGATCAACTTCTCCACCGCGGACACGGCCGAAGCTATGGCAGCATTCGTCGAGAAGCGGGCACCGAGGTTCGAGGGCTGCTGACCGGAACGGGGGAGCGAAATGAGCATCCTGGGGAATCGCGTCCTGCGCATCGAGGACGCCAAGTTCCTGACCACGGGCGGCGTCTACCTGGCCGACCTGGCCGATCCGTTGCTGGCCGGGGCGGCGTACGTCACCTACGTTCGATCGGCCGTGGCCCACGCCGAGATCGGCAAGATCAACGTCGACGAGGCGCGGGCGGCTCCCGATGTTGTCGCCGTCTTCACCGGAGCCGATCTCGGCCTCGCCCCGCTGGCCCCGCCGCCGTTCCCCGGTCTGAACCACGACATGCCCCGGCCGCTGCTGGCCACCGACCGGGCGAGGTTCGTCGGCGAGCCGATCGCCGTCATCGTCAGCGAGCACCCGGAGGCCGGCGCCGACGCCGCCGAGTCGATCTGGATCGATCAGACCGAGCTGCCTGTCGTCATCGACCTCGACGACGCCAACCGTGACGAGGTGCTCGTGCACCCGGCCGCCGGCACCAACACCGCCTTCGATCTCGCCGTCGGGCACACCGACGACCTGTTCGACGGCTGCGAGGTCGTGGTCCGCCAGCGGATCCACAACCAGCGGCTCGCAGGGTGTCCGATGGAGCCCAGGGGCGGCGCCGCGGCCTGGACCGGCGACGGTCGGCTCGTGCTCTGGGCCTCGACCCAGCACGTCCAGGACATCCAGGGCGCGCTGGCCGGCATCTACGGCCTCGACGCCTCGGCCATCAGGGTGATCGCCCCCGACGTCGGCGGCGGGTTCGGGCCCAAGATCGGCGCCCATCCCGAGGAGCTGCTGCTGCCATGGATCGCTCGGGCCGTCGGCCGACCCGTGCGGTGGCACGAGACCCGCACCGAGAACATGCTGGCCATGGGGCACGGTCGAGGCCAGATCCAGGACGTCGAGCTGGGCGGCAGGCCCGACGGGACGATCGAGGCCTACCGGATCACGGTGGCGGCCGACAGCGGCGCATACCCCGAGATCGGCGCCTTCCTGCCCGCGCTGACCCGGATGATGGCACCCGGCGTCTACGACATCCCCAAGGTCGAAGCCAACGCTCGGGCCCTCGTCACCAACACCAACACGACCCGCGCCTACCGCGGCGCGGGCCGGCCCGAGGCGGCGGCCGCCATCGAGCGGGCCGTCGACCTTTTCGCCGCGGAGATCGGGATGGACCCGGCCGACGTGCGCCGGGCCAACCTCCCGCCAGCCGACGCCTTCCCGTTCACGACCTCGGTCGGGACCACCTACGACACGGGCGACTACGCCCGGGCGCTCGACCTGGTGCTCGATGCCGCCGGGTACAAGGACCTGCTGGCCGAGCAGGCCCGTCGCCGTGAGGACGGCGACCGCCGGGCGCTGGGCATCGGGCTGTCGATCTACGTCGAGATCACTGCGGCCACGCCGGTCATGGACGAGTACGCCCGCATCGAGGCCGGCGAGACCGGCGGCAACGGAGGCTTCACCATCTACTCGGGCACCTCGCCCCATGGGCAGGGTCACGCCACCGCGTACGCCATGATCGCCTCTGAGGAGCTCGGGGTGCCGGTCGACCAGTTCCGGCTGGTCCACGGCGACACCGATGTGGTCGCCCACGGCGGGGGCACCATGGGCTCCCGGTCGCTGCAGCTCGGTGGGCCGGCGGTGCAAAAGGTCGCGGTCGACTTCGCCGAGGCGGCCCGACGGCGAGCGGCCGAGGTGCTCGAGGCCGACCCCGACGACGTCGTGCTCGACAAGATCGAAGGCAAGTTCCACGTGACCGGCACGCCCGCCGTCTCCCTGACCTGGCCCGAAGTGGTCGCCGCGGCGCGGGAGGCGGGCGAACCGCTCGACGTCGACGGGAAGTTCCAGGGCACGGGCACGACCTTCCCGTTCGGCGCCCACGTGTCGGTGGTCGAGGTCGACACCGAGACCGGGAGGGTCAACCTGCTGCGCCACGTAGCGGTCGACGATGCCGGGCGGGTGCTCAACCCGCTGCTCCTCGACGGCCAGCGCCACGGCGGCATCGCCCAGGGAATCGCCCAGGCGCTGTTCGAGGAGTTCACCTACAGCCCTGAGGGGACTCCCCTCACCGCCACCTTCGCCGACTACCTCATCCCGGCGGCATCGGAGCTGCCGTCCTTCGAGCTGGTGGCGATGGAGACGCCGACACCGCTGAACCCGTTGGGGGCGAAGGGCATCGGCGAGGCGGGCACGATCGGGTCGACGCCCGCCGTGCAGAACGCGGTGTGCAACGCCCTGGCCCATCTCGGCGTCCGGCACATCGACATGCCGCTCACCCCCGAACGGGTCTGGCGCTCGATCCAGGACGCCGCGTCGGAGGGGAAACCGGCTCGCCGGGTCGCTTCGGGGTAGCCGCCAGCTCGAGCGAATGTTCGGTGGATCGTTCCCAGAAAGGGGAACAATCCACCGCCGCTTCGTCGCCTCGCCCCCGCCGGGCGTTTGTTGTCGTACCCCTGGCGTAGTCTGAACGCTGCCGGTCGAGGGTCCGGCGTGTGGCCGGTCGGCAAGACCCTCCTGGGTTCCGCTTCGCGAGTCCAAGGAGGCCACCGTGCTCGCCACCGTCCCATCGGCCACGCTCCTCGGGGTCGACGGGCTGCCCGTCGTCGTCGAGGTCCACGTCAGCAACGGCATCCCCGGCTTCACCATCGTCGGGCTGCCCGACACGTCGTGTCGTGAGTCCCGCGACCGGGTGCGCGCCGCGCTCCTGTCCAGCAACCTGCCCTGGCCCGTTCGACGGGTCACGGTCAACCTGGCGCCGACGTCGCTGCGCAAGGTCGGCGCCGGCCTCGACCTGCCGATCGCCATCGCCCTCATGGTCGCCGCCGACGAGTTGCCGGTCGAGAGCATCGCCGGGTTGGCGTTCGTCGGTGAGCTCGGGCTCGACGGGTCGGTGCGTTCGGTGACCGGCATCGTGCCGATCGTCGGCGCCATCGGCGCCCCAGCGGTGGTCGTGTCGCACGCCGCGGCCCACGACGCCGGTCTGGTCGGGCGGCACCGCATCCGGTCGGTCGACACCCTGGCCGAGCTGGTTGGCGCGCTCCGGGGCGAGCTGCCGTGGCCCGACGCACCGCCAGCCTCGGCTCCGCCCGTCAGGCTGGCCGAGCCCGATCTGGCCGAGGTGCGGAGCCACGGCTTCGCCCGCTTCGCGCTCGAGGTTGCGGCCGCCGGTCACCATCATCTGCTGCTCGTGGGGCCGCCGGGAGCGGGGAAGACGATGCTCGCCCGCCGCCTCCCCGGCCTGCTGCCGCCCCTCGACAATCCCGAGGCGCTCGAGGTGACGCGCGTGCACTCGGCCGCGGGTCAGGCGCTGCCCACCGGCGATCTCATCCGCCGGCCGCCGCTGCGAGCTCCCCACCATGGCGCCTCGGCGGTCGCGATCGTCGGTGGTGGCAGTTCGTGGATCCGACCCGGCGAGATCTCGCTTGCCCACCGCGGCGTTTTGTTCATGGATGAGCTCGGCGAGTTCGACGCGTCCGTGCTCGACAGCCTGCGCCAGCCACTCGAGGAGGGCGTGATCCGTGTGGTCCGCGCCGCCGCCAGGGTGAGCTTCCCCGCCCGGTTCCTGCTCATGGGAGCCATGAACCCGTGTCCCTGCGGCGACGGCGGACCGCCCGCCAGCTGTCGTTGCTCCGACGCGGCCCGCAGCCGGTATCACCGCCGGCTGTCGGGCCCGCTGCTCGACCGATTCGACCTCCGCGTCGAGGTGACCAAGCCCGATCCGGGCGAGCTCATCGCGGGAATACCGGGCGAACCCAGCGCCGCCGTCGCCAAGCGGGTGGCCGCCGCCCGCCAGCGCGCGGTCACACGAGGCGTCCTGGCCAACGGCGAGTTGTCCGGCGCCCAGCTCGAGCGGTGTGCGCCGCTCGATCGGGCCGCCGCCAAGCTGCTCGACGAGGCCATGCGGCGAGGCCGACTCACGGCGCGCGGCTTCAGTCGGGTGCGGGCGGTGGCGCTCACGATCGCCGATCTGCACGGATCGGGCGATCTCGTCAGGCCCGAGGCAGTGGCCTTGGCGCTCAGCCTGCGCTCGTCGCTCGGCTCGATGCAGCGGCAGGTGGCGTGATG
>JBOGGX010000192.1:0-16572 GCA_050744245.1 Acidimicrobiales bacterium | reverse complement strand
CGCCTGACCACCGTGGTGGTCAGGCGCGAAAACCTCGAATCGTGGCTGTGGGCGGGCGGGCGGCTCCGATGGCGGCGAGGCGACGACTCAGCGGCGGTGCCAGGAGCCGGGGTCGGCGAGCTCGTCGGCGACGCCGGCCGGGAGCTTGCCTGCGGCCACGTCGGCGATGCTCACCTGCTCGAGCACCCGGCGCAGCGCGGCCCGGGTGGCGAGCCACACGTCGCGCAGCGCGGCCGCCGGCTCCGGGTAGTCGAGCTCCTCGGGCGGGACGTCGTGGACATCGGCGAGCGGGCCCTCGACGGCGCGGATCACGTCGGCGATCGAGATGTCGAGCGGGTCGAGCGCCAACCAGTACCCGCCGTCCGACCCCCTGCGGCTCTCGGCCAGCCCGGCCAGCTTGAGTCGCCCGAGGATGTTCAGCAGGAAGTGCACCGGGATGTGCTGGCGGTCGGCGATCTCCTCGGCCTTCACCGGCCCGTCGGAGGCCGCCAGCTCGACCATGGCCCGCACCGCATAGTCGACCTTGGCGCTGATCCGCACCCGGCGATTCTGGCGTCTACTTCAGGAACTTGCTCGTGGTGTTGTCGGCCAGGACCCGCCCGCCGGTCTGGCACGTCGGGCAGTAGGCCACGGTGTAGGTGCGGTACTCGACCGACCGGATGGTGTCGCCGCACACCGGACAGGCCTCGCCCACCCGGTGGTGCACGCCGCCGGGGCGGTCGCCGGAGCTGCTCATGTCGTCGCGCCTGCGGTCGTAGGCGAGGCCCTCTTCGACCGTCTCGCGGATGACGGCCACCAGCCGTTCGGCGTCGTCCTGGGTGAGCTTGCCCGTCGACGCGAACGGCGACAGCTTGGCCCGGTGGCAGACCTCGTTGGCCAGCCGGCGGCCCACCCCGGCGACGATGTGCTGGTCGCGGAGAAACCCGTGGAGCCGCATCGAGTTTGCGTGCAGCAGCTTCAGCAGCTGGGGCGGATCAAGCGTGTCGGCGTCCGGTCCGAGGGCGGCCAGCGGTGTCTGCGACGCCGGGTCGCCCTCGACCACCCACACCCCGGCCCTGCGTTCGGTGCCGGCCTCGGTCAGCAGCCAGGCCCGCCCGTCGGCGAACTTCCACCGCGCCTGTCCGAACCTGGGCTTGGCCGACTGCTTCTCGTCGACCCGCAGCCGGCCTCCTTGCATCAGGTGGACGACGAAGGTCGCGGGGCCGAAGTCGGCCAGCAGGTACTTGCCTCGACGGCCGATCCCCACCAACGGCCGGCCGTACGCCGCGTCCGGCGGCGGCGTCACCGTCTTGAGCGCGGTGAACGTCAGCGGCAGGAACCGTTCGAGGACGGCGCCGCCGAACTCCCTTTCGAGCCGTTCGGCGTGGGCTTGCAGTTCGGGGAGCTCGGGCATGGGTTAGAACTCAGTCTGCTGGCGAACCGACCGGAAGGCACGGTCGAGCTCGTCCATCACGTCCCGGGCCCCGTTCAGCGCGGGCAGGTCGCCCCGCACCACCAGCCGGCCGGACATGAACGCCTGTTGGGCCGACAGCCGGCCCTGGGCGATGGCGGCCGCGGTGGTGTCGTCCTGGGTGAAGGTGACGGTGGGGTCCTCGGCCCGCCCCGCCCGCACCCGGGCCCGTTCGTCATCGACCGCAACGTAGTAGGCGATGTCGTCGTCGACGAGGTGCTGGATCACCAGGCGAACGCCGGACGCGAAGACGCTCGACGCCAACGAGGCGTCGAGCGCTTCGATCCACTCGGACGACAGGAAGCGGGGCACGGCCCCGCAGTCTCGCAGCCGAACTAGGAATCCGACCCGCCGGCGTCCTGAGCGACGGCCGCTGCGGCTTCGCGCTCAAGGGCAGCCTCACCGGCACGCCCGTCGAGGGCACCTTCTACTCGGTCGTCTACGACGACGGCGCGGCCAACCCCGACCGCTGTGTCCGGGCCCGCTACGCCGGGATCTTCGGCGCCGGCCCGGACGAGAGCATCGGCCACACGGCCCGGGGCCACCTCTGCCCGGACGGCGGCGGCGGCTTCGTCTTCGAGGGCACCTACCGGATCACCGGGGGGCTGGGCTCGTTCGACGGGGTCTTCGGCCGGGGTCCGCTCCGGGTCGAGCTGCCGGGGGACGGTTCGGCCGTCGTCTTCGCCTTCGGGACCTACTCACCGGGGGCGTGAGCCGTGCGACAGTATGGCCGTGGCCCTTCCCGCCGCGGCCGACGAACGCGAGCATCCGCCGGGCGACGACCCCGACTGGGGTGAGAGCTGGTCGTTCGAGTTCCTCACCGATGCCGGTCTCGGCGGCTACGTGACGCTGACGCTGTTCCCCGCGCTCGGCACCACGTGGTACTGGGCCTACCTGGTGGGCGACGGTGGGGGACCGGTGGCAATCATCGACGACAGCGCGCCGCTCCCCCGACCGCCCGGCTCGCTCGAGCTGCGGACCGAGGGGCTGTGGGCCGTCCACGTCTGCGAGACCCCCCTCGACCACTGGACGATCGGCAACGAGGCGTTCGCCGTGCGGTTCGATGACCCCGACGAGGCGCTGGGCCGGCAGCGGGGGGACCGGGTGCCGCTCGGGCTCGATCTCGAATGGGAGACCGCGGCACCGGTCGTCGACCTCACCGGCGGCTACGCGGTGCCCTGCGTCGTCCATGGCGAGGTGCTGGTGGGCCACGACCGGCTGGCGATCGACGGGTGGGGCTGGCGCGACCACCGGTGGGGTGTCATCGACTGGGGCGGCCGGCGGGCCGCGGGCCGGTGCGACGACGGCACCTGGATCGACGATCCCGCCGGGCTGGTGGCGACGTCGATCGAGCGGGCCCCGGTGCCCGTGCCCGGCGGCTCGGTGGAGCGCGCGCTGGCTCGGGTCAGGACGGGCGACGGGCGCCCGGGTCGGGCGTGGCTGACGAACCCGGACGGATGAAGCGGCTCCACACGAACCAGGCGACGGCCGCGGCGATGGCCGCGAGCACGACGTATTGGAACCAGCCCATGATCGGCTCGACGTCGTCCCACTGCTCCCGCAGGAGATAGCCGGCGCCGACGAGCGTCGAGTTCCAGATCAGGCTGCCGATCGTCGTGTAGAGCACGAACGTGGTCAGCGGCATGCGCCGGAAGCCGGCGGGGATCGACACCAGCGACCGGATGAGCGGAACGCAGCGGCCGACCAGCACGGCGACCACGGCCCGGCGGTCGAACCACCGCTCGGCCCGGTCGAGATCGTCCGGGGTGAGCCTGAACCACCTCCCGTAGCTGATGACGAGGTGGCGCAGGCGCTCGGGCCCGATCGCGGCGGCGATGCCGTAGAGCACGAGCGCACCCAGGATCGAGCCGATGGTGGCGGCCACGATCATCCCGATGAGCGAGGCGTCGCCGTCGCTGGCGACGAAGCCGGCGAAGGGCAGCACGATCTCGGACGGGATCGGCGGAAACAGGTTCTCCAGCGCCACCAACAGGGCCACACCGACGTACCCCAGCCGGTCGATGACGTCGGTGACCCAGTTGGACAGGTCGACGAGCATGGGGGCTGCAGGCTACGGCGGTTTGCCTCGACCAAGGGATTCGTACTAGCAAAGACCCGATTTTGGGGGCCGAAAACCCCCCGTTGTCGTTCCTTGGGAGAGGGTCAATGACGAACATGCTCGCCTCTGAGGGCGGCTACCAGGTCTTCAATCTGACGGGCACGGAGTGGTTCTGGCTGTTCTTCTCGGCCGCCACCGCCATCCTGGCCATCCTCGTCGGGTTCGGCCTGGCTCGGGCCACCCTGGCCGAGCCGCAGGGCACGCCGAAGATGATCGAGATCGCCAGGGCCATCCAGGAGGGGGCCTCGGCCTACCTCCGGCGCCAGTTCAAGACCATCGCCCTCATCCTCCTGCCGTTGGTGGTGGTGGTGTTCTTCACCGCGACCGAGGTGGTCAGGCCGGCGTCGGCCGGCGGCGGCGTCGCCCTGTCGTTCGCCCAGTCCGGGCTGTGGCGCACGGCGGCCTTCGTGGCCGGCTGCTTCATGTCGGGCCTCACCGGCTTCATCGGAATGACCCTCGCCACGCGCGGCAACGTGCGGACCGCGGCCGCGGCACGCGAGGGCTCGCTGCCCCAGGCGCTCAAGGTCGCGTTCCGCACCGGGTCGGTCGCCGGGATGTTCACCGTCGGCCTCGGTCTGCTCGGGGCATCGGTCATCATCATGATCTTCCAGAACACGAGCTCGGCCATCCTCATCGGCTTCGGCTTCGGCGGCTCGCTCATCGCCCTGTTCATGCGGGTCGGCGGCGGCATCTTCACCAAGGCGGCCGACGTCGGCGCCGACCTGGTGGGCAAGGTGGAGGCCGGGATCCCAGAGGACGATCCCCGCAACCCGGCCACCATCGCCGACAACGTCGGTGACAACGTGGGCGACTGCGCCGGCATGGCCGCCGACCTGTTCGAGAGCTACGAGGTCACCCTGGTCGCCTCGATCATCCTCGGCGTGGCCGCGTTCCAGTCGATCGGCGAGAACCCGGCGCTCGGCCTCATCTTCCCGGTGATCGCCCGGGCCATCGGTGTGCTCGCGTCGATCGTCGGCGTCTTCATGGTGCGGGCCAAGGCCACCGACCGCAGCGGGCTGCCCGCCATCCGGCGGGGGTTCATCACCGCCGGGCTGTTGACCGTCGTCGGCACGCTCCTGGTCGCACTGCTCTACGTGGGCAACAGCGACTTCAACGAGGGCTGGCGGGTCTTCGCCGCCGTCGGCGTCGGCCTGATCCTCGCCCAGGCGGTGAGCTACCTCACCGAGTACTTCACCTCGACCGAGACCAAGCCGGTGCGGGAGATCGCCGAGGCGACCAAGACCGGTCCGGCCACGACGATCCTCCAGGGCACGAGCATCGGCCTCGAGTCGTCGGTCTACTCGGTCGTCGCCATCGCCATCGCCATCGGCGTGGCCATCGCCGTGGGCGGAGGCAACCTGCCGTTCTCGCTCTACCTGGTCGCCCTGTGCGGCATGGGCATGCTCGCCACCACCGGCGTGGTCGTCTCCGAGGACACGTTCGGCCCGGTGGCCGACAACGCGGCCGGCATCGCCGAGATGTCCGGCGAGTTCCACGGCGAGCCCGAGCGGATCATGGTGACCCTCGACGCCACCGGCAACACCACCAAGGCCGTCACCAAGGGCTTCGCCATCGGTTCGGCCGTCATCGCCGCGGTGGCCCTGTTCGCCAGCTTCATCGAAACCATCGGCGGGTCGCTGTTCACGTCCGAGACGATCGAGGAGCTGATCACGACGTCCCGCGGCGTTGTCGACCACTTCCCGATCAACGTGGCCGACCCGAAGGTCTTCATCGGTCTGCTGCTCGGCGGGGCGGTGCCCTTCCTGTTCAGCGGGCTGGCGATCCAGGCCGTGGGCCGGTCGGCCGGCGTCGTCGTCCAGGAGGTGCGCCGGCAGTTCGCCGACGGGAAGATCATGACCGGCGAGAAGCGCCCCGACTACGGCCCGGTCATCGACATCTGCACCCAGGCCTCGCTGCGCGAGCTGGCCACGCCGGCCCTGCTGGCCGTGCTCACCCCCGTGATCGTCGGGTTCGCCCTGGGACCGATCGCGTTGGGTGCCTTTCTGGCCGCGGTGATTCTCACCGGTCAGCTCATGGCCGTCTACCTGTCGAACGCCGGCGGGGCGTGGGACAACGCCAAGAAGTACATCGAGGACGGCCACCTCGGGGGCAAGGGATCGGAGGCGCACAAGGCGGCGGTCATCGGCGACACGGTCGGCGACCCGTTCAAGGACACCGCCGGCCCCGCCCTCAACCCCCTCATCAAGGTGATGAACCTGGTGTCGCTGCTGATCCTCCCGGCGATCATCAACGTGGGGACCGTGGCCGAGCTGACCACGACCGACATCGGCGCCGCGGTGCGCGCGGTATCGGAGTTCTCGCCCAGCGCGACGAGCTTCGCCATCGCCGGCGTCTCGCTCGTCGTGCTCGTCGGGGCCATCGCCTTCTCCAAGCGCAAGCCGGGCACGATCGACGTCCCGGACACCCCCGAGACCGAGACGCCCGCCGAGCCGGAGCAGGAAGCCGTCGCCAGCTGAGGTCCCCAACAGCTTTGCAACAAGACGTGATGCATCGAACCATCGGTCGAGCGGTCCTGCTGGCGTGGTTGGTCGTGGTGACGGCGTGCAACGGGGGTGACGCCGACGACGCACGCGGTCCGACGACGACGAGCGCGGAGACCACGACGACCACGACGACGGCGCCCGCCCCAACAACGACGACGACGCCGATCGCCGGGCCGGCACCCTGGACCGAGATCGTTCGTGACCTGTTCGAGCGGAGCTGGGCCCTGCAGGCCAACCCCGACCCGAACGCCGTCGGCGCCCTCTACTCCACGAACTGCCCGTGCCACACCATCTTCCTCGAGGACATCCAGGGGCTGCTCGATCGGGGCGAACATCTGGAGGGTGTGCCACCCGCCCCCGTCGCAGTGCGGCTTGAGGGTCAAGGTGACAGCGGGCCGTTTCAACGGCTCACCGTCAAACTGGTGTACGGCCCCCAGCGGGTGGTCGACTCGACCGGTGCAGTCCTCGGGGAAACGCCCGGTCGAGAGCCATTGTGCGTGAGCGTCCTCGTCGCCGCGACCGGACCGAATCAGAGCTACCAGGTGCACGACTACCTGATTCCTCAGCGTTGTCCGGACGGGCTGTGACCGTGCGCCCCCCGAGGAGGGTCGTCGGAGTGATCGGGCTGATGATGCTGTTCGTCGGCACCGATGCCCTCGTGCATTCGAACGTGGCCAGCGCTCAGGCCGGCTGTGGCTGGGTCAGCGGCTTCTGGAGGTGTGGGGTGACGGACACGGTCGACGAGCTCGCCCCCGATTACGACGGGCCGCCGGTCACGATCCGGGCCACGCTCCAGATCCTCGACGACGTCCGACTGGGCTTCGGCAACGTCGGTGATCCGGCGCCGTGCATCCTCGGCACGACCGAGCTCGACCCCGCCGGGGAGGGCCTGCTCTATCTCCGGGAGGCGTTCTCGGTCGCCACTGGATTGATCGTCCAGACCGACTTTCGGTGCGTCGGTCCTGGGGAGCCTCCGGTGCCTCCGCCGCTGCCTTCCCGCGCCGAGATCTGGCGGTCGACCCCTGTGCCCCAGCCGGTCATCCACGTGTCACCGACGATCGATGGCCTTGTCGGACTCGACACCTGGCTGTGGGGTGAGGCCCACGGGTCGGTGACGATCAGCCTGTCGCTGCGAGGGTGGTCGGTCAGCGGAACGGCGGGACCGACGGAGTCGAGACCAGCGACGGCGGGCTACTACGCGGCGGACAACCCGGGCAGCGAGGGATGGCCGGTGGGCAGCCACGTCTTCTCCCGGAGCGGAACCTACGGGATCACCCACACCGTCGGCTGGGGCGGCGGGTTCACCGTCACCGGGTACGGCTTCACCTTCGTCGTCGACGGGCTGGCAACGTCGTTCGACTCGATCCTCGACTACGACGTGATCGAGATCGAGGCCGTTCTCACGCCCATCGGCGATTGAGCTCAGGCCGCCGGACGGAGGAGCAGGGCGTCGAGCAGCCGGCGCAGACGGGGCTGGCCCGCTCGGAGGTCGTGCTTGTCGACCCGGTGGACATGCCAGCCGGCGTTGCGGTAGCGAGGGTGGCGGCCCTCGTCGCGCGCCCAGTGGCGGGGGTTGTGGTGCTCGTCGCTGTCGTACTCCAGGCCCACGCGGCGAACGGGCCAGCCGAGGTCCACCCGGCCGATCGGGCAACCGGCGTCGTCGAACACCTCGACCTGTCTCTGGGGCGGTTCGAAACCCCAGTCGCGGATCTGGCGTAGCAGCCGCATCTCGGCCGGGCTGCCGGGCTCGATCCCCGGACTCCAGACCGAAATCGCATGGCGCAACGCTTCGACCCGCCTCCGGCCCCGACCCACGTTGGCCCGGTCGATGGCATCGGCCACCGCCCGAGGATGGCTCAGCCCGGCGCAGAAGGCGGCGTCGACGAGGTGGGCGAGACCGCCAGATTTCACCGTCCCGGCGCAGTCGAGCAGGGTGCGGGCGACACCGGTGCACGGGATGCCGGCCACCCGCAGCCGATCACGCGGGCTCAGATCGACCCGGTGCACGATCGCGATCCGGCTTCGACCGCTCGTCCCCCGGCGCATGGTGATGTGAGGCCGAGCCGGCGGGGTCGTGAGGTCGTGGACGGCGGCGGCGGTGAGGTTCGACACGACGGTTCCCGGCGGGCCGAGCAGGCAGGGAGCCAGCGCCCGCTGCTGCCAGCCGACCGGTACGGACGCCACCCGGTACAGGCCGAGGCCGACCAGCACCCATCGCCCCGACGCCAGCCGCCACTCGATTTGGCGGGCCGACAGCCCGGCCCGCCGCGCCTGCGTGCGGGTGATGAGGCCGTACTGGCCGGCGGCGAGCCGGTCGGCGCGCTGGTCGGGCGTGAGCATGGCCTCGAGTGTGCACAACCCGTGTGACATCGGGCGTTGGGCGCGATCGACCACATTGAGTGTGGTGGATCGCGCCGAACTGCGACAGCGCGGGCTACTGCTGGGCGACGAGGCGGCGGTTCTTGAACTTGGCCTGCACGTAGTCGCGGTTCATGAGCGCGATGTAGTCGATCGAGATCGACTTGGGGCAGGCGTCCTGGCACTCGGCGTGGTTGGTGCAGGAGCCGAAGTATTCCTCCATCGTGTCGACCATCGCCTCGACCCTGCTCCAGCGCTCGGCCTGACCCTGGGGCAGCAGGTTGAGATGCTCGACCTTGGCCGCCGTGAACAACTGCGCGGCCGAGTTGGGGCAGGCGGCCACGCAGGCGCCGCAGCCGATGCACGCGGCGGCGTCGAACGCGGCGTCCGCGACCGGCTTGGGCACCGGGATCGTGTTGGCCTCGATGGCCTCGCCCCCGCCGACCCCGATGTAGCCGCCGGCCTCCATGATGCGGTCGAGGGCCGACCGGTTCACCACCAGGTCCTTGACCACGGGGAAGGCCGAGGCCCGCCACGGCTCGATGACGATCTCGTCGCCGTCGGAGAAGTGCCGCATGTGGAGCTGGCAGGTCGCCGTGCCGCGCATCGGCCCGTGCGGCCGGCCGTTGATCATCATCCCGCACGAGCCGCAGATGCCCTCGCGGCAGTCGTGCTCGAACGCCACCGGCTCCTCGCCCCGACCGATCAGGACCTCGTTCAACACGTCGAGCATCTCCAGGAACGACATGTCCTCGTTGACGTCGGTGAGGGTGTAGTCGACGAACGCTCCTCCGTCACCTGGTGACGGCTGGCGCCAGACCTTGAGCCGCAGGTTCAGCTTCATCGCCATGGGCTACTTGTAGCTCCGCACCGTCGGCTTGACGTACTCGAACACGAGGGGCTCCTTGTGCAGCACGGGCTCGGCGTCCGGCCCCTTCCACGCCCACGCGGCGACGTAGGCGAAGTTGTCGTCGTCGCGCCTGGCCTCGCCGTCGTCGAACTGGTGCTCGACCCGGAAATGGCCGCCGCAGGACTCCTCCCGGTGCAGGCCGTCGCGCACCATCAGCTCGGCCAGCTCGAAGTAGTCGGCCACCCGCCCCGCCTTCTCCAGCGACTGGTTGAGCGTGTCGGCCGACCCCACCACCCTGAGGTCCTGGTAGAACTCGTCGCGCAGGGGCCGGATCGCGCCCAGCGCCTTCTCCAGCGTCTCCCGCGACCGCTCCATGCCGCAGTACTCCCACATGATGCGGCCCAGCTCGCGATGGAAGTGGTCGACCGATCGGGTACCGCCGATCGCCAACAGCGCCTCGACCCGCGCCGCCACGTCGGACACGGCCTCGGTGAACACCGCGTCGTCGACCGGCACCACCGGCTTGCCCAGCAGCCCGGCCAGATAGTTGGGAACGGTGTAGGGGAGCACGAAGTAGCCGTCGGCCAGCCCCTGCATCAGCGCCGACGCACCCAGCCGGTTGGCGCCGTGGTCGGAGAAGTTGGCCTCCCCGGCCACGAACAGCCCGGGGATGGTCGACTGCAGGTTGTAGTCGACCCACAGCCCGCCCATCGTGTAGTGCACGGCCGGGTAGATGCGCATCGGCGCCGCGTACGGGTTCTCGCCCGTTATGCGCTCGTACATCTCGAACAGGTTCCCGTAGCGCTCCTCGATGACGTGCCGGCCCAGCCGGGCGATGGCGTCGGAGAAGTCGAGGTACACGCCGTTCTTCAACGACCCGACGCCGTACTCGGCGTCGACCATCCGCTTGACCGCCCGCGACGCGACGTCACGGGGCACGAGGTTGCCGAACGCCGGGTACATGCGCTCGAGGAAGTAGTCGCGTCCCTCGGGCGGGATCTTGTTCGGCGGGCGCCGGTCGTCCGGATCCTTCGGCACCCAGATGCGGCCGTCGTTGCGCAACGACTCCGACATGAGCGTGAGCTTGGACTGGAACTCGTCGCTGGCCGGTATGCAGGTGGGGTGGATCTGGGTGAAGCACGGGTTGGCGAACAACGCGCCCTTGCGGTGCGCGCGCCAGATGGCGCTCGCGTTGGACGCCTTGGCGTTGGTCGACAGGAAGAACACGTTGCCGTACCCGCCGGTGCACAGGACGACGGCATGCCCCGAGTGCCGAGCGATCTCGCCGGTGTGGACGTTGCGGGTGACGATGCCGACGGCCCGGCCGTCCTTGACGACGAGCTCGAGCATCTCGCTCCGCGGGTGGACCTCGACCGTGCCCGCCCCGACCTGACGCATGAGCGCCTGGTAGGCCCCGAGCAGGAGCTGCTGGCCGGTCTGGCCCCTGGCGTAGAACGTCCGGGCCACCTGGGCCCCGCCGAAGGAGCGGGTGTCGAGATTGCCGCCGTACTCCCGGGCGAAGGGGACGCCCTGGGCCACGCAGTGGTCGATGATCTGGACCGACAGCTCGGCCAGGCGGTAGACGTTGGCCTCCCGGGCCCGGAAGTCGCCGCCCTTGACCGTGTCGTAGAACAGCCGGTAGAGGCTGTCGCCGTCGCCCCGGTAGTTCTTGGCCGCGTTGATGCCGCCCTGGGCGGCGATGGAGTGCGCCCGCCGGGGGCTGTCGTGGAAGGTGAAGGCCTTCACCTGGTAGCCCAGCTCCCCCAGCGTCGCCGCCGCCGCCGCCCCGGCCAGGCCGGTGCCGACCACGATGACCTCGAAGCGCCGGCGGTTGTGGGGCGCCACCAGCTTCATGTCGAACTTGTGGTGGTCCCACTTCTCCTCCAGGGCGCCGGCTGGGATGCGGGCATCGAGCCCGGGGTTTCGGGGTGTCCCCGAGGTGACGGTCATCCGACCCACCCGGCCTGGACGGCGATGGGGAAGCTCACGTTGCCCACCAGGATGATGGCGGCGAAGCCCACGGCGAAGCGCCGGGTCAGGCGGTCGAGCCGGGGGTGGCTCACCCCCAGGCTGCGGAACAGGCTCCAGGCCCCGTGGTAGAGGTGGACGGCCAGGGCCAGGTTGGCCACCACGTAGGCGGCCGCCACCGGCACCCGGGAGAAGCTCGCCACCAGGTTGTGGTACGGGTCGCCCCGCACGAAGTCGGGGTTGGCCTGACCCCAGGTGAGGTCGAGCAGGTGGAAGACGACGAAGAGGGCGACGATGATCCCGGTCCAGCGCATGGTGCGGCCGGCGAAGTCGGCCGCCTCGTAGTCGCGCTTGGTGACGTAGCGCTCCGGCCGGGCCCGGCGGTTGATCATGGTGAGGCCGTAGGCGGCGTGGATGTGGAGGACGAAGGAGCCGGCCAGGACGGAGCGCATGAGCCACAGGGCGACGGTGCGGGGCAGGGCCGGGGTGGCCAGGTCCCGGAGCCACTCGGCGTAGTGGTTGAGCTCCTCCGACCCCATGTAGACCTTGAGGTTCCCCACCATGTGGGCGAACACGTAACCCATGAGCACGATGCCCGTGACGGCCATCACCCACTTCTTGCCCACCACCGACTGGTAGAGGTCGAAGGGCCAGGGCAAGCGCCGGTGCCGGGCTGGCTGCACCCTCTTCGACGGTGCGCTGCTCTGGTCGTGCTGGGTCAGCGACACCCCGCTCTCCCCGTCCGGGTGGCACCCATCGGACCAGTCTCCTCGATGAGGATGCTGGAGCCCGGATCGTCGCGGGAGGTCCGCCGACGCCGCTCTCGGCGACTGCGGCTCGCAAACTCGTCCCGTGCCCCTCGTCACTGGTGGTGTTATTGTGGCCAGCGTGGTTTCTGCCTATCAAAGGATGGAAGCCATGACGAACGACCGATTGACCGAGCTCAGGAAGTGCTTCGAAGGCCGCCGGGTGAGCGTTGCCTTGGTTGACGGCTCGCGCATCGACGACTGCGAGCTTGTCTCGGTTGGTCACCACGGGGTCCAGAATCTCTGGCTGTACACCAACGGGGCTGACACCTTCGTGCCCCTAGTTGACGTGACTGACCTTTGGGAGATTCTTCCCCCCGGTCCTGGCCGCGCCGCCTGACCCGAACCCGGCCGGCGCCCGCCAGAGCGCGCCGCTCGGGCGATCAGGTCCTCGTCGCCGGTTCCCACCTCCGGCCTGGGGACGGGTTTCGCGGTCGCCACCCGGTACCGTGAGGCGCCTGCCTCCGGTTGGAAGCCCAAGGGGGTGCCCAGTGCTCCGGGAGCGACGCGAGCGGCCAGACGAAAGCCTCGTTCACCTGTACCTGAACGAAGTGGGCAGGCACGCCCTGCTCACCAAGGATGACGAGGCCCGCCTAGCCCGGGCGATGGAGGCGGGCCCGGCGGCCCGAGACGGGGTTGGTGCGTCGGTTGGCGAAGACCAGGCTCTTTCGACGACCGAGCACGGACGATCGCCGACGCTGCTGGGCCCACTCGACGAGCGGGAGCGCGAGATCCTGCGTCTTCGTTTCGGGCTCGACCACGGCGAGCCCCGCACGCTCGAGCAGGTGGCTCAGCACTTCCAACTCACCCGTGAGCGCATCCGACAGATCGAGGCCGAGGCCATGTCCAAGTTGCGGCACCCGTCGGTCAACTGTGGAGTACAGGAGTTCCTCACCGACTGACCGTGGGACGCCTGTCTCGGCTCAGAGCTTGACGATGGGGCAGGTCAACGTACCCCTGCTAGTGTCCGGCGCTTAGTCGAGGCCGACGTGGCGGAGGGACCCTCCCATCGAGACGATCGCGCACGACATCATCATCGTCGGAGGCGGAGGCGCGGGGCTCCGCGCGGCCATCGCCGCGGCAGAGGCTTCCGACGCCGTCAGCATCGGCGTGGTGTCCAAGGTCTACCCGATGCGCAGCCACACCGTCTCGGCCGAGGGCGGGGCGGCGGCGGTCCTGCGGGAAGGCGGGGACGACAGCTTCGACCTCCACGCCTTCGATACGATCCGCGGCAGCGACTACCTGGCCGACCAGGACGCGGTGGAGGCCTTCGTGGCCGAGTGCCCGGGGGAGATGATCCGCCTCGAGCACTGGGGCTGCCCCTGGAGCCGCGACCCCGACGGACGGCTCGCCGTTCGGGCCTTCGGCGGGATGAGCGTGAACCGGACGCTCTTCGCCGCCGACAAGACGGGCTTCCACATGCTCCACGCCCTGTTCCAGACCTCGCTCAAGTACGAGCGCGTGATCCGCTACGACGAGTTCTTCGTGACCACGCTCCTGGTGGAGGACGGCCGCTGCGCGGGGGTGGCGGCCATCGACCTCCGCGACCTGGCGGTCCGGTGCATCACGGGGAAGGCCATCATCCTCTGCACCGGCGGCGCCGGGCGCATCTTCCCCTTCACCACGAACGCCGCCATCAAGACCGGGGACGGGATGGCCCTCGCCTATCGGGCGGGCGTCCCCTTGAAGGACATGGAGTTCGTCCAGTACCACCCCACCGGGTTACCTCTCACCGGCATCCTCATGACCGAGGCCTCCCGGGGGGAGGGCGGCTACCTGATCAACCGGGAGGGGAAGCGGTTCCTCGAGGACTACATCCCGTCCAAGATGGAGCTCGGCCCCCGCGACATCCTCTCCCGGGCCATCGTCCAGGAGCACGAGAAGGGGCGCACGTTCGAGGGGCCGTACGGCTACTACGTCCACCTCGACGTCCGCCACCTGGGCGAGAAGACGATCGACACCAAGCTCCCCTTCGTGCGGGAGCTGGTCCGGAACTACGTGGGGATCGATCCCGTCTACGAGCCCATCCCGGTCCGGCCGGTGGTCCACTACATGATGGGGGGCGTCGACACCGACATGATGGGGCGGACGCCCCTGCCGGGCCTGTACGCCGCCGGGGAGACGGCCTGCGTGAGCATGAACGGGGCGAACCGTCTCGGGTCGAACTCGCTGTCGGAATGCCTCGTATTCGGGGCGAGGGTGGGAAAGCAGGCGGCCGAGGACGCCCTCGAGGCCCGACCGGGGGACACGAGCTCACTGTCCCGGCTCGCCCAGGCCGAGCAGGACCGGATCGTCTCCGCCTACCTGGCCAAGGAGGGAGGCCGAGAACGCGTCGCCACCATCCGCAGGGACATGCAGCGGGCCATGGAGCAAGGGGCCGGCGTGTACCGGACGGAGGAGTCGCTCAAGGAGGCGACCGACGAGATCAGCCGACTCAAGGACCGCTACCGGGACTTGTCGCTCGATGATCGCAGCCGGGTGTTCAACACGGATTTCGTGGCCGCCCTCGAACTCGAGAACATGCTCGACGTCGCCGAGACGGTGGTCCACAGCGGTCTGGAACGGCGAGAGTCGCGCGGATCCCACACCCGCCGGGACCACCCCGAGCGGGACGACGAGCGGTTCGCCAAGCACAGCCTGGCCCTCCCCACGCCTGAGGGAGCGCGGATCGAGTACCGCGACGTCACCATCACAAGGTGGCCACTGGCCGAGCGGAAGTACTGACCGGATCAGGGGGGCTCGAGATGTCGGACGGAACAGTGGTGCTGAAGGTGGCCCGATACCGTCCGGAAGACCGCCCGGCCCCGTACTTCGACGACTACGAGATCCCCTATCGGGACGATATGGTCGTCCTCGATGCCCTGAACTACATCAAGGACGACGTCGACGGGAGCCTGACCTACCGGTGGTCGTGCCGGATGGGGGTGTGTGGATCCTGCGGGATGATGGTGAACGGACAGCCCCGGCTCACCTGCGCCGTGTTCCTCCGCGAGTTCCAGCCCAAGCCGGTGGTGGTCGAACCCCTACGCTACTTCCCCGTGATCCGCGACCTCGTCGTGGACATCAGCGCCTTCTTGGACAAGCTGAAGCACGTCAAGCCTTGGATCGTCCGGGATGAGGAACCGCCCATCTCCGAGGGCGAGTACCTTCAGACCCCCGAGCAGGTCGAGGCCTACCGGCAATTCAGCATGTGCATCAACTGCATGCTCTGCTACGCGGCCTGCCCTGTCTTCGGTCTCGACGACGACTTCATCGGCCCCGCGGCCATCGCCCTGGCCCACCGCTACAACCTCGACTCCCGGGACCAGGGGCGGGACGAGCGCCGGAACATCCTCGGCGTCCACTGGGGCGCCTGGGACTGCACCTTCGTGGGTGAGTGCTCGGTGGTCTGCCCCAAGCACGTCGACCCGGCCGTGGCCATCCAGCGCACCAAGCTGGACATCGCCACCACCAGTCTCAAGTCCGTCCTGTGGCCGTTCGGGAGTCGCAGTTGAGAAGCGAGGAGCGCCAGCGTTATCCGGTCTACGTCGCCCCCACCCCCCGGTTCTGGTGGCTGCGGACGGCACCCTTCCGCCGCTTCGTCCTCCGCGAGCTCACCTCGGTGTTCGTGGGCCTCTTCTCCGTCGTCCTGCTGCTCTTCCTCCTCGCCCTGTCCCGGGGTGAAGAGGCCTACAACGGGTTTCTGAATTGGCTCGACCTTCCCGGGATCATGATCCTCCACGCCGTCACCCTCGCCGCCGTCCTCTACCACACGGCCACTTCCATCCAGCTCGCTTCCCAGATCCAGGAGGTGCGCCTCGGCGGCCGGACCGTCCCCCGGCCCCTGCTGATGGCCGGCATGACCGGGGCGCTGATCGTGGCCTCCGCCGTCGTCGCCTATCTCCACGTCTGGTTCTGAGCATGGACAAGAGCACGAGCACCCGACCGACCCGCAGCGAGCCCTTCTTCTGGTTGCTGTTCACGGCCGGGGGCGGGGTGTCCGCCTTCCTCTTCCCCGCCCACATCGCCATCTTGGGGATCGCCTACGGCGCCGGTTGGCTTCCCGACGATGCCTTGTCCTACGACAGGATCCTCGATCTCGCCCGGAACCCTCTCACCAGGATCTATCTCTTCGTGCTCGTCGTCCTTCCCCTCTTCCACGCCGCCCACCGCATCCGCTACGGCCTCCGCCACGAGCTGAGGGTGGAGGAGAACAAGCACATCGTGGCCTCCGCCTGCTACGGCGCCGCCTTCGTGGGCACCGCCCTCACCGGGTGGGTCCTCCTGCGGATCTGAGAAGCAGTCACGTTCGTCTGAGCTTGCGCCAGAGCCGGACCACGGGATCGTGAAGCTCGGTCACCACCCGCTCCTTGAGCGGGATGATGGCGTTGTCGGTGATCTTGATGTACTCGGGGCAGACCTCGGTGCAGCACTTCGTGATGTTGCAGTAGCCGAGCCCGAACTCCTTGCGCAGTTCTTCGGTGCGATCCTCGGTGTCGAGCGGGTGCATCTCGAGCGCGGCCACGTACGTGTAGAAG
>JBOGGX010000191.1:0-40447 GCA_050744245.1 Acidimicrobiales bacterium | reverse complement strand
CCGCCGGTCCAGCCCGAAGCCGAGCCGGAGCCGGAGCCGGAGCCGGAGCCTGAGCCGGAGCCCGCACCAAGCGCCACGAGGCCGCCCGAGCCCCTGAGTGGGCGACGGAGCCGGCTCGCCGTCGGGTTGGTGGCCCTCGGCGTCGTGGCGGTCGGAGCGGTCGCAGCCGTCCTCCTGGCCACGGGTGGAGCCGACGATGATCCGTCGTCCGCCGGTCAACCGACTCTCGGGACCGAGCCGGCACCCGACGACGTGTGGGCCGCCTCGGTCTCGGACCTGGCCGGCGCGGTCAAGATCGATCGCGAGACGGGTGACCTTCTGGCCCATGTACCGATCACCGGCCTGATCGAGGAGCCGGTCGTCACCGAATCGTTCGCTTGGGCCGCCAGCGTCGACGGCCAATCCGGGGTCGTCGTCCATCAGATCGACCGGGCCGACGGCGCCGTGCGGCGCGAGATCCCCCTCGACGTCGACGCACCGGCCGGCACCACCGTCGAGCTGGTGGCGGCGGGCGAGGGAGTGTGGGTCCTCGCCGTTCCCGAAGGCGCGCAGCCGATCGTCGTCCGGATCGGGCCCGACGGCCGGATCCTGACTCGAACGCCACTGACGTCGGCCCAGGGTAGTCTCGAACCGGTGACCGACGGCGAACAGCTGTTCGTCGACGCGGCTGATGGCGTGGTCCGGATCGACCAGGACGGTGCGGCGACGGCGGGTTCGGTCCCAGGACCGGCCGTCGGCGGAGGTTTGGCGTTTTCGGACGGCTCGGTCTTCGTCGTCCGCAACGATGCGATCCACGAGCTCGACCCGGCGACGATGGCTGTCGCACGGTCGACGCCATACGAGGAGGACGGCGCCCCGATCTCGCTTCTCGAGGGCGCAGACGAAGGGCGGCTCCAGATCGAGGAGACCTACGGCCCCGGTTCTGAGCTGTCGTTCCTCGCCAGCGGCGGAGCGGCCCCAGGGGCGACGTTCATCCGCGTGGACGCGCGGACCGGCCAAGTCGTCACCCGCGCCGCCGTGCCCGGCGGTCTCGCCGCCGGCGTCTATGACCTGCGCCAGACTGGCCCCGAGCAGTTCTGGGGCTACACCAGGAGCCCGGTCCCCGCGTTGCTGAGCATCTCCGGCGGCGGCGTGATCGAGACCGTTCTCGAGCTTCCCGAGCGCGGCAGCCTCGACGCGGATCTCACCGTCAATGGGGAACGGCTGGTGATCAGCGACGTCGACGCGGCCGATCGACCGGTGATGTACGTGATCGAGCCCGAGAGCGGTGAGCTCGAGGCCACGATCGACGAGTTCCCCTGATTCAGCGGAACATGTCCTCCGATGGGTGCCTGACCAGCTCGGCGCGCACGTCACCGGGACGGAGCCATGAAGAATCGACGCCTCGGACGACGGCCGCGGGGATCCCGGAGGACTTGCCCATCACCAGCTCGGCCGCGGCGGCCAGCTCGTCGGCCACCGCCACCTGGGTGACCGCCAGCTCCCGCCCGTGGGCGTCATCCGTGCCTCGGAGGTCGAGCACCGGGCCGATGCCGGCACAGCCGATGGCGACGTCGACCAGCCCTCGCCGCCACGCCCGTCCGAACGTGTCGCTCACGATGACGGCGACCTCGACGCCCGTCCGGGCCCGGATACCGTCGCGCAGCCGGCGGGCCGAGCGGTCCGGGTCCTCGGGGAGCAGCGCGGCCCAGCCATCGTCCACATTGGACAGATCGACGCCGGCGTTGGCGCAGACGAACCCGTGCCTGGTCTCGACGATGGCCAGGCCGCCTCGGCGCCGGAGGACACGCACCGACTCCGACTCGATCAGGCGCCGCTTCGCTTCGGGGTCGTCGGCGTCGTAGGGCACCAGCCGGCCCTCGGCCTTCGACACCACCTTCTGGGTCACCACCACCACATCGCCGTCCGCCAGCTCGCCGGCCGAAACGGCGATCAGCCCGGCCAGGTCGTCACCGGGACGGACCTCGGCGATGCCCTCGATCGGGATGACCTCGAGGCTCATGACGGGCTACCCACGGCGTCGAGCACGACCCGGGCCAGCGTCGCCGCGGCGTGGGCATCGGACATGATCGTCGGGGCGACGACGCACCGCATGCCTTCTCCTTCGACCGCCGCCGCCAGGGCCGAGTCGGCCTCATCGATCACGAGCGTCGCCGCCATCGGTGCATACAGGCGGGCCACGCCGACGACCGAGGGTTCGTGACCGAGCTCGCGCAGCAGGCGATCGGCCGGGCCCTTCAGGGCCGCACCGGCGACGATGGGCGACACCGCCACCGTCACCGGCCGCCGGGCCTCGACCGCGTCCGCCACCCCAGGCACGGACAGGACCGGCCCGATCGACACGATCGGATTCGACGGGGCGATGACCACGACGCCCGCCTCGGCGATGGCCTCGAGCACGCCGGCGGCCGGCTTCGACCCTTGGGCGCCGTCGAAGCGGACGGCCTCGACCACGACGGCGTGGCGCCGTTCGACGAAGTACTCCTGAAAGCCGATCTCGCCCTCACCGGCCACCGTCACGATCGTGCGCAGGCGGTCGTTGGTGACCGGGAGCAGGCGGACGCCGATGGCCCACGCCGCGGCGATCTCGGCCGTCACCGTGGCGAGATCGGCCCCCTCGGCCAGCCGGCCGCTGCGGTAGAGGTGGGTGCCCAGGTCACGGTCGCCGAGCCGGAACCATGTCTGGCCGCCGTACCGCCGAAGCCCGGCCATCGCCGCCCACGACTCGCCGGTCAGGCCCCAGCCGGTGTCCGGGTTGATCTCACCGGCCAGGGTGTAGGTGACCGTGTCGAGATCGGGGCTGACATGCAGGCCGTGGATGGTGATGTCGTCGGCGGTGTTCCCGATGACAGCGATCCGCTCGGGCGGGTGGACCCGGACCAGACCGGCCAGGAAGCGAGCGGCGCCGACCCCGCCGGCCAGCGCGGTGACCAACGGTGCGTCGGTCGTGTCGGCGTCGACGGTCACCTCCGGTGCAGTTCGTCGAGGTCGCCGCCGAGCAGCGCCAGGTCGGCGTCGACCATCATCGCCACCAGCTCGCCGAAGCCGACCCGTGGCTTCCAGCCGAGCTCGGCCCGGGCCCGGCTGGCGTCGCCGACGAGCAGGTCGACCTCGGCCGGGCGCATGAACCGCTCGTCCTGCACGACGTGGTCGGCGTACTCGAGGTCGACGTGGCGGAAGGCCAGCTCGCAGAACTCGCGGACCGAGTGGGTCTCGCCCGTGGCCACGACGTAGTCGCCCGGCTCGTCCTCCTGGAGCATGAGCCACATGGCCTCGACGTAGTCGCCGGCGAAGCCCCAGTCGCGCCGGGCCTCGAGGTTGCCCAGCCGCAGCTCGTCGGCCCGGCCCAACCTGATCTGCGCCACCGTGTGGGTGATCTTGCGGGTCACGAACTCGAGCCCCCGCCGGCTGCTCTCGTGGTTGAAGAGGATCCCGCTCGACGCATGCAGGCCATAGGACTCGCGGTAGTTCACCGTGAGCCAGTGGCCGTAGAGCTTGGCCACGCCGTAGGGGCTGCGGGGATAGAACGGCGTGGTCTCGGTCTGCGGCGTCTCCTGGACCTTGCCGAACATCTCGCTCGACGACGCCTGGTAGAAGCGGATGGCCGGGTCGACCGTGCGGATGGCGTCGAGGATGCGGGTCACGCCGAGGGCGGTGGTCTCGCCCGTGAGCACGGGCTGGCTGAAGGAGGTCTGCACGAACGACTGCGCGGCCAGGTTGTAGACCTCGTCGGGCCGGTGGTCGCGGAGCACGCCGATCAGCGAGCCCTCGTCGAGCAGGTCGCCGTGGGCCAGCTGGATGCGGTCCTGGAGATGGGCGATGCGTTCGAAGTTGACCGTGCTGCTGCGGCGCAGCATGCCGACCACCTCGTAGTCGCGGTCGAGCAACAACTCGGCCAGGTACGAGCCGTCCTGGCCGGTGATGCCGGTGATGAGAGCTCGCTGCGTCATGTGCGGTCTCCTGCGTCGTGGGCGGCCCCAGCCCGCACGCGCCCACGGGCGTCGTCGAGCATGTCGGCCAGCGTCGTCTCGAGGGGAATCGTCGGCCGCCAGCCGGTGGCGGTGCGCAGCTTGGTGTTGTCACCCAGCAGCACGGGGACGTCGACCGGTCGGGCCAGGCCCGGGTCGACCTCGAGCCGCATCGGGATGGAGGCCATGCCCAGCAGCCGTTCCGCGATCTCGGAGATCGGGACGGCCCGCCCGGTGCACACGTTGTAGGCCTCTCCCGGCTGGCCCCGCTCGGCGAGAAGACGGTAGGCGGTGACGACGTCGCGGGCGTCGGTGAAGTCGCGCCGGGCCGTCAGGTTGCCCACCGTCACCGTCGACTCGGCGGCCAGCTCGTTGCGGGCCACCCGCTCGGCCAGGGCCGCGGCCACGAAACGGTCGGTCTGGCCCGGCCCGTGGTGGTTGAAGGCCCGAATTCGGATCACGCCGAGTTGGTGACCCAGCCAGGCCTCCAGGCCGAGCAGGTCGGCCGCGGCCTTGCTCGCCGCGTACGGGCTGGCGGGGCGCATGGGCGACGCCTCGGTGAGCGGCAGCTCGTCGTCGGTGACCGGGCCGTACACGTCGGCGCTGCTCACGAGGACGACGCGGTCGACGTCATGGTCAGCCGACGCCTGTAGGACCCGCAGGGTTCCCTCGGCGTTGACCCGGAATACCGCCATCGGGTCGGACCACGAGCCGCCGACGTCGCTCCATGCGGCCAGGTGGTAGACGACGTCGGGCCGGGCGTCGCCCACCGCCTTGCGGACCGCGGCCTCGTCGAGGATGTCGACCCCGGTGTGGCGGTCGGTGGGAACGACGTCGTCCCCCGCCGCGGCCAGATGGTCGACCAGGTGGCGGCCGACGAAGCCGCTGGCCCCGGTCACGAGCGCCCTCATGCCGTTGAGTCTCGCGTGCGAGACTTCGCCGCCGTGCCTTCCGGGCCCGAGATCAAGGCCACCGTGGTCGTCGTCACCTACAACGGGGCCCACCTGCTGCCCGCCTGCCTCGACGCGCTCGAGCGGCAGACGCTGGATCGGCGGACGTTCGAGGTCGTGGTCGTCGACAACGGCTCGTCCGACGGCACCGCCGAGATCGTCCGCCACCGATACCCGGGGGTCAGGCTCATCGAGGCCGGCGCCAACCTCGGCTTCGCCGCAGGCAACAACCTCGCCCTGCGCCGGGTCACCGCGCCGTTCGCCGTCCTGATCAACAACGATGCCCGTCCCGCCGCCGACTTCCTCGAACGCATCGTCGTTCCGTTCGACGCGCCGGGCGCCGGGCGGGTGGCCGCGGTCACGGCCAAGGTGCTGTTCGCCGAGGACGGTGCCGATGGTCGACCGATGATCAACTCGACCGGCAACCTCATCGGGCGCGATGGCCGGGGCTTCGACCGGGATTTCGGCCGCGTCGACGGCGGGCCGCCGGCCGAGCGCGTCGTGTTCGGCTTCTACGGCGGCGCCAGCGCGCTCCGGATGCAGGCGCTCCGCGCGGTCGGCGGGTTCGACGACGACTTGTTCCTGTACTTCGAGGACACCGACCTGTCGTGGCGGCTGAGGTCACGCGGTTGGGAGATCTGGTACGAGCCGACGGCCGTCGCCCGCCACCTGTATGCCGCGTCGAGCGACCCGGCCAGCCCGTTCTTCGTCTACCAGCAGGCCAGGAACATGTTGATCGTCTTCACCCGTCATGCTCCGGCCGCCACGGCGACGTGGGTCGCCCTGCGGTTCCTCATCGCCGCTCCCTGGCGTGCCCTCCGTGAGCTGCCTGACCTGCGGCGTACCCACGCCCGGCTGATGGCGTTCGGCGCGTACCTCAAGCGGCTGCCCCGGGTCCTGCGCGAGCGGCGGAGGATCTGGCGCGACGCCCCGGTGCCGCGCCGCGAGCTGGCCGGCTTCCTCGAACCCAGAAAGGAACGAGGGCGCCGCACCGGGGGAAGTGCGGCGCCCTCGCGAGGGCCGACGTCGGAGCGTTGAGGAAGGTTCAGGCGGCCTTGGTCGAACCGCTGGACTTCGCCGGCTTCGACGGCGTGGCCGAGGTGAAGCCGAAGAGGTCGAACAGCTCGGCGCGGGCCTGGGTGGCGTAGTCGATCGACTGCTCGGCCAGCTCCTTGACCGACTCGGGCAGACGGCCCTGGAGCTCGGTCAGCACCGCCTCGGCCTGCTCTTCGAGCGCCGACAGGCGCTCCTCGGCGGCCTTCACGCCATCCTCGAGCCTGCCCTGCAGGTCGTCGAACGACGTGCGGGCCCCGGTCGCCTGGCCGTTCAGCCACTGGGCGAACTGCCGGCGCTGGACCTGGACCTGCTGGACGGCCAGGACACCCAGGCCGATGGTGACGTAGAAGGCGTTCTTGGCGTACTCGCCGAACTGCTCGGCGGTTGGGTTCTGGGACATCTCTTGACCTCCGGGAGAGCCATCCATGGCTCGTTTCGTGTGCTAGCCACACTACAGCGGCGTGCTCACTGTTGCAAGCAGTTGTGAACAACGTCACAAGGGGTGCACCGGTCGGGAACGACCCCAGCGGTAGCCTCGCATCCCCGTGGATGTTGTCCGCACCTCCTCGGCGCGCCCTGCGACCGCCGACGCCACCACCCCGGCCGCCCCGCCGGTGGTGGCCGTCGTCGTGACCCACAACCCGGGAAGATGGTTCGCCGATTCCCTGGCCGCGCTGGCCGCCCAGGACTACCCGGCGCTCGAGACCCTGGTGATCGACGCAGCCAGCGACTCGGACGTGGCCGGCGCGGTGGCCAAGATCCTGCCGAGGGCCCACGTCAAGCGGATCGACGCCAACCCGGGATTCGGCGCCGCCGCCAACGCGGCCATCCCCATCGTGAAGGGGGCCGCCTTCTATCTCCTGTGCCACGACGACGTGGCCCTGAGCACCGATGCGGTGCGGGTGATGGTCGAGGAGGCGTTCAAGTCGAACGCCGGCGTGGTCGGGCCGAAGCTGGTGCGCTGGGACGAACCCCGCCAGCTCGCCGCGGTTGGCCTGGCCGTCGACAAGACCGGGGTGCCGTCCCCGCTGGTCGAACCGGGCGAGCTCGACCAGGCCCAGCACGACGTCGTGCGCGATGTGTTCGCCGTGCCCGGCGGCTGCATGCTCGTCCGCGCCGACCTCTTCACCGCGCTCGAAGGGTTCGACCCGGCCATCCCGTATCTGGGCGAGGACCTCGACCTGTGCTGGCGGGCCAAGGTGGCCGGCGCCCGGATCCTCGTCGCCCCGGGCGCCGTCGCCCGCCACGCCGAGGCCCAGGGCGAGCGGCGGAAGGTCGACGATCGCCGCCGCCTCGAAGCCCGCCACCGACTTCGCACCATGCTCACCTGCTACAGCGGCGCGCACCTTCTCCGCGTGCTGCCCCAGGCCGCCGTCATCGCCATCGGCGAGGCCGTCTACGGGGTGCTCACGGGAGGGTTCCGGCGGGCGTTCGACGTGCTCGGCGCCTGGGTGTGGAACGTCGCCCATCTGCCCGGGACGCTGCGCCAGCGGCGGCTGGTCCAGTCGCAACGCCGCACCGAGGATCGCGACCTGCGCAAGCTGCAGGTTCGGGGCTCGGCCGGGCTGGGCGCCATCGCCGCCAGGGGCGTCGGGGCCGCCTCCACCCGCTCGGTCGCCGGCGCCAGCCGCGACCTGCTCGAATCGCTGCAACACGCCCGGGTCAGGTCCGCGGTCGGCGTCTGGGTCGCGGTGCTCGCCGTCGTCCTCATCGGATCCCGGCTGCTCATCGCCAACTCCGTCCCGGCCTTCGGCGACCTACCTGCCCTGCCCGAGTCGCCGCGGGAGCTGTTCGCCCAATGGGTCAGCTCGTGGCGCTCGGTCGGCCTCGGGTCCGACGCTCCGGCCCCGACCGGGCTGGGGCTCCTCGGCCTGGGCGGTCTGGCGACCTTCGCCCAGACGGGTTTGCTGCGGATGCTGCTCGTGGTGGGCGTCCTCGTCACCGGCCTGATCGGGGCCTGGCGCCTGACCAAGCCGCTGCCGTCCAACCGGGCCCGGGCGGTCGGGCTCATCATCTACACCGCGATCCCCGTGCCCTACAACGCCATCGCCACCGGCCGGTGGGGCGGCCTGGTGGTGTGGGCGGCCACCCCCTTTCTCCTGGCCCGGCTGGCCCGGGCCACCGGGCGGGCCCCGTACGGGCGCCGGGCGGGCCGTCGCTACGAGGTGCTGGCGCTCGGTCTGCTCACCGCACTCGTCGCCGCCTTCGTGCCCTTCGTCGTGGCCGTGCTGCTGCTCATGGCGGTCGGACTGGTCGCGGGCACCGTCCTGGTCGGCACCGGCCGGGGCAGCGGCCGGGTGCTGGTCGACGCCATGGTCGCGGCGGCCATCGGCGCCGTCCTCCACCTGCCGTGGACCATCGGGCTGGTGCGCGGGTTCGACTGGCAGCCGATCGGCGGGGTGGCCAGCGGCGAGTCGCTCGACTGGCTGCAGCTGCTGAGCTTCCAAAGTGGACCATACGGCGGCGTTCCCTTCGGTCTGGCCTTTCTCGTCGTCGCCGCCCTTCCCCTCCTTATCGGGCGCGGCTGGCGGCTGGCCTGGGCGTCACGCGGCTGGGCGGTGGCGCTGGCGTGCTGGGCGGTGGCCTGGAGCGGCGGGCAGTCGTGGTTCCCCGTGAACCTGTCGGCGCCAGAGGCGCTGCTCGCGCCGGCGGCCATGGGGCTGGCGCTGGCCGCGGCGATCGGCCCGGTCGCCTTCGAGGTCGACTTGCCCGACTACCACTTCGGCTGGCGCCAGATCGCCACCGGCTTGGCCGCCGTGGCCGGCGTGGTCGGCCTCGTCCCCCTGGCCGTCGGCGTCGTCAACGGCCGCTGGGGGGCTCCGCCGGAGGGCTTCGACTCCCTCCTCTCGTTCCTCGACGAGCAGCAGGAGGAGGGCGCGTTCCGGGTGCTGTGGCTGGGCGACGCCGACGTCCTCCCGGTCGCCGGCCGCGACGTCCGTCCGGGTGTCGCCTACGGGACGAGTGACGAGGGGCTTCCCGAGGTCGCCGACCGGTGGCTCGCCGCCCCCGCCGGACCCACCGACCTGATCGCCCAGGCGGTCGACGTGGCCGAGGCCAGGCAGACGAGCCGACTCGGTCGGCTGCTGGGCCCGATGGGCATCCGTTACGTGATCGTGCCCGAGGTGCCCGCGCCCGGCCTCGACGACGAGCGACACCCGCAACCCGAGCTGGTCGGCGTGCTCTCCGAGCAGCTCGACCTGGTGCGGCTCGACGTCGACCCGGAGATCCACGTCTTCCGCAACGACGCCTGGACCCCGGAACGGGCGGCCCTGCCGGCCGGGGTGTTGGCGCCCGTCACCGGCGTCACCGAGGCGGACGCCATCGAGACCGCCAACGCGATCCCGCTCACCGGGGGCACGCCGGTGCTGACCGACCGGTCGACGTACGCCACCTACCACGGCGAGGTCCTCGTCGGCGACGTGTTCCTGGGTGCGGCCTCGTCGGAGAACTGGCGCCTCGAGGTGGGCGACGAGGCCACCCGAGCCGACCGCACCACGGTCTACGGCTGGGCCAACGGCTTCACCGTCGGGGCCGCCGGCGAGGCGACGCTCCGGTACGAGACGCCCACCCTCGACCGGGTGCTGCTCGGCGTGCAGGTCGTCTTGGGGCTGGCGGCCATCGGCGTGCTGCGGACGGCGGCCATCAGGCGCCGCCGGGCGGAAGAGGCGGGCGGCAGCCCATGACGACGAGCCAGGAACCGACCGTTCCCATCGCCACCACGGGCGGCCGCGGGCGGTCGCGGCGGCGGGTGGCGCGGCTCCCCGCCCTGCTGGCCGTGCCGTTGGTGCTGGCCGGCGTCTTTGCCGTGGAGCGCTTCGGGCCCGACGACGGCGCGGCGGGTGACGATGTCGCCTCGTCCCAGTCGGCCGCCCAGCGGTCGCTCATGCCCGTCGCCTCCCCGCCCGGGAGCCTCTCGTCGACCTGGTTCTGCGCCGCGGGCACGGGCACAGGCGACGGCATCGCCGACCACACGGTGGTGATCGCCAACCCGACCGCCGACCCGGTCACCGCCACCGTCACCGTCTTCGCCGGGACGATCGACACCGATCCCAACGCGGCCCACGTGGCCCAGCAGCCGCCGGTCGCCCGGAGCGTCGAGGTGGCGGCCAACGCCCGCGCCTCGCTGCGGCTGGCCGACGTGGTCGGGGCGCCGTTCGTCTCGGCCATGGTCGAGGCTCCCGGCGGTGACCTCGTCGTCGAGCATCAGGTGAGCGGCGACCGGGGGGCCGACACCGGACCGTGCGCCTCGGCCGCCTCGCCGAGCTGGCACTTCGCCTCGGGGAGCACCAACCGGGAGGCCCAGCAGCTCCTCGTCCTGTTCAACCCCTTCCCCGACGATGCCGTCGTCGACATCACCTTCGCCACCACCGAGGGCTTCCGCGCCCCCCAGCCCTACAACGGGTTCATCGTCCCGGGCGGCCGGGTGGTGGCGCTCGACGTGAGCGCGGTCGTCGCCCGCCACGACGACGTGTCGGCATCGGTCATCGCTCGCCGGGGCCGGCTGGTGGCCGACCGCATCCAGGTGTACGGCGGGTTCAGGGGGTCTGGGCTGGCGGTCGGTCTGGGCCAGCCCCAACTGGCGCAGCTGCTGTTCTTCCCCTCGGGCGGCAGCGCCGACGGCCTGACCGAACGGTTCCTCGTCTACAACCCGGGCCGGCAGCCGGCCCAGCTCGACATCGAGATCTACCTCGACAATCCCGAGGTCAACGGCGAGGTCGAGCCGGTGGCGGTGACGGTGCAGCCCCAGAGCTTCTTCGCGGTCGAGCTCTCCGGTGAGGCGCGGGTGCCGTCCGGTGTCGCCCATTCGGCCATCGTGCGGGTCCACAACGGCATCCCGGTCGCCGTCGAACGGGAGAGCTTCGGCGACGACCCGTCACCCCGGCGGGGCGTGGCGATCACCCCGGGGTCGCCCCTCCTCGCCGACACCTGGGTGCTGGCCGCCGGCGAGGCCAGCGGGGCGATCGGCGAGACCGTCACCCTCTTCAACCCAACCCTCGACGAAGGCATCTCCCGAGTGCGGGTGGTGCCGCTCGACGGGTCGGGCCAGGAGGTCCCGAGCCTGGCCGAGCTCGAGGTGCCGCCGGGGGGCCGGCTCACGGTCAACCTGGCCGACCATCTCAACAGCGAGACCCTCGCCCTCAGGGTCGAGGGGACCCAGCCGATCGTGGTCGAGCGGTCCCTGACCCGGCTCGGCGGGCGGGGGATGTCGCAGTCGCTCGGCGTACCCCTCGTCCGCACCATCGTTCGTCCGCCGCCGATCGAGGGCTGACCGGCACCCGCGGGCAGGCTGGAGCCGTGGAGCAGCTCTTCGTGACGGCCGGGCTGGCCCTGGTGGTCGGGGCGGTGGCGCTGGTGCTGCGACGCCGAGCCGTTCCCGACCGGCCGACCCAGCCCCGGCGGGTGGGCGTGCCGGCCCAGCTCGACCGGGCCGACTTCGATCGGCCCGACGCCCCATGGCTGGTGGCCGTGTTCAGCTCGGCCTCCTGCCTCTCGTGCGCCGACACCTCGGCCAAGGCCGGCCAGCTCGAGAGCGGGTCCGTCGCCGTGCAGGACGTCGAGTTCGGGTCCCGCCCCGAGCTGCACCGGCGCTACGGGATCGATGCGGTTCCCGTGGTGGTGGTGGCCGACGTCGATGGCGTCGTCCGGGCGTCGTTTGTCGGCCCACCGAGCGCGGCCGACCTGTGGGCCACGCTGGCCGACCTGCGGGCGCCGGGATCGGTGCCGCCCGACTGCGACCACCACGGCACCGGCTGAGCGTCGTCCGCGGTCGGCTCAGAGGTCGTACGCGGTGGGGTGCGCGGCCTGGTAGAGCATGATGTCGTCGGCACCCGGCAGCTGCATCATGGTGGCGAGCCCGAACTCCATGTCCTCGATGCCGCCCGAGAACTCGGCGCCCTTGGCCTTCAGCTCGGCCATGGTGGCTTCGACGTCGTCGCACATCAGCGAGATCGAGTGGTGTCGGGGGGAGGAGAACGTCTCCCCCTCCCACGTGCCCGAGGTCGGGTGGACCCCCAGCTCGCTCGGGCCCGTCTTGAAGATGAGCCAGCCCCGGCCAGAGTCGGCGTGCTCGAGGTACGGCCACCCGAGCACGTCGCGGAGGAACGCACGGGTGGCCTCCGCGTCGTCGGAATAGATCAGGGTGTGGACGGCGGTGATCATGGACCCAACGCTAGGCACCGGTCCGAAGTTGCGGCGGCCCACGCGGTAGCTCACGCCCCGGTGGATGTCTAGATCGGGGTGTTCATCGCGTTCGTGATCTCGGCCGCGGTGAGCGCCCGGTTGTAGACCCGGACCTCGTCGATCTGCCCGGCGAACCACTCGCCCCACACGGAATTGCCGCCGATCCTCAACGTTCCGGTCGTCGTCGTGACCGTCCCGGTCTGGCTCCGAGTGCCGACCAGCGCACCGTCGATGTAGATGCGCATGGTGGCGCCGTCGTAGGTGAGAGCGAGATGGCGCCAGGCGTTGGCCACCAGCGGTACCGTGGCGTTGAGCTCACGGTCGGCCCCGCCGATCGAGGCGTAGCCGCCGGGCCGGTTGCTGTTCGTCGAGCCGTGGAGCCCATAGGCCAGTCCGGTCGGTCCGCCTTCCTTGAGGATCACCGTCCGCCAGCCCGACACCGTCGACGGTCGGAGCCAGGCCGACAGCGTGAACGAGCCGGTCAGGTCCAGGCTGGTCGCGTCGGGGATGGTGACGGAGTCGTTGACACCGTCGAACGTCAACGCCCCACCAACCCTGCCGGCCGCCGTCCTGGTGGCGCCCGAGATCGTGCCGGTGTTCGCGAGGCCGGAGGAGTCGCCGACGGTCGAGCCGGCGGCCCCGTTGAACCCGTAGGCCGCCACCAAGCCGGTGGGTGCGGCGTTGGCCACGGTGACCGCTACGGTCGCCGACGTCGTGACGTTGCCCGCCGAGTCGCGAGCCAACGCGGTGATCGTGTGTGACCCATTGGGCACGACGGTCGAGTTCCACGTCGCCGCGTAGGGCGACGTCGTGTCCTCGGCGCCCACGCTGGCGCCGTCGACCCTGAACTGCACCCCGGCGATGCCGACGTCGTCGCCCGCCGCGGCCGTGAGCTGGACCGTGCCCGCCACGGTCGCGTCGGCGGTCGGTGCCGTGACCGCGACCGTCGGCGGGCCGTCGGCGCTCGAGATGCCGGGCACGTCGGAGGACGGCTCGCTCGACCGTCCCGCCGCGTCCCTGGCGACGACGCGATATCGGTAGGTCCCCGCGGGCAGGTTCGAGTCGAGGTAGGTCGTGGCCGTGACCGTTCCGATGTGCGTGGCGTCACTCGGGTCGAAGCCCGGCGTCGTCGAACGGTGGACGTCGTACGCCGACACGCCCACGTCGTCGGTCGAGGCCGTCCACGAGAGGCCGACCTGCCCGATGCCTCCGGTCGCGACGAGGTTCGTCGGCATCGTTGGCGTCGACAGGTCACCTTGAATGGTCGCCTGGGCCGCGGCCGACGGTGGGCCCGACAACCCGGCAAGGTCGCGAGCGATCACGCGGTAGTGGTAGGTGCCAGGCGCCAGACCCGCATCGACGTGGCCGAGCGACACGGTGGTGGCGATCAAGGTGGCCGGGCTGGGTGTGAAGCCGGCGGTGGTGGACCGGTGGACGTCGTAGCCGGTCACGCCGACGTTGTCGGTTGCCGCCGCCCACCCCAGCGTCACCGTGCTGGCCGCGGCCGTCGCCGTCAGGCCGCTTGGTGCCGTAGGCGGCTGCGTGTCGGGTGGAGGTGGCGTCATCGGCGTGACCGGTGTGTTCATGTCGCCTGCGATCTCGGTGGCCGTCAAGGCCCGGTTGTAGACGCGGACGTCGTCGATCAGGCCCGAGAACCACTCGCTCCACACCGCGTTGCCCCCGATCTTCAGCGCGCCCGTCGACGGCGGCACCGCCCCGGGCAGGGACCTGGTCGCGACGAGGACCCCGTCGGTGTAGAGCCGAAGAGCACCACCGTCGTAGGTCGCCGCGAGATGCCGCCAAGCGTCGGCCGGGAGCGCCGACGGTGCGGTGACGCCCTGGTCACCACCGACGAACGCATAGGCGGCGGCTCGACCAGACCCGTCACCGCCGTACAGTGCGTACTCGAGCCCGCCTGGTCGCTCCTTCATGAGCACCGTGCGCCAACCGGTCACGGTTGTCGGCCGAATCCACGCGGACAACGTGAAGCGGTTGGTCAGATCAAGGCTGGCGTCATCGGGGACGGTGACGGATCCGCTCGTTCCGTTGAACCAGAGCCCATAGGGATTCGGGATCTCGTCCCACGTTCCCGCGGCGGGGTCGTACACGTAGGGATGCGACGGTCGCTCCCAGGCGTCCCACATGAGGATCTTCCCGGTGTGGAGCTGGACCGTGTGCACGGCGACGATCGGCCAGTCCATGAGCGGCGACCACTGACCCATGACCGCCGCCTCAGAGCTCGTCGGGCCGGTCGTAAAGGTGACATCGGCGGACGTCGACTCTTGGCCGTGGAGGTCTGCGCTGCGCGCCTGCAGGTGGTAGGTGGTCGAGGGGTTCAGGCCCGTGAGCGTCTGGCCATGTCCGGTGACGCGGATGGGGTCTTCGGTCGTGGTGCTGCCGTAGGCCGACGTCGGCCCGTAGGCCACCTGCGTCGTCGAGGGCTCATCGGTGTCCCACGTCACGGTCGCCGTCGTCGCGGTGATGGTGTCGACGGCGACGCCGGTCATGACGGGCGGGACCGTGTCGGGGTCGGCGAACGGAGAATCGGTCGTCCACGACGCGCCTTGGGGGCTCACGGTGCCGTGGTTGAGGAAGCTGGACGAGTCGATCGCCGTCGAGCCGGTGCCTTCGTCGAGATGCCAGAGCCCACGGGTGTTCGCGTCGGCGGTGGCCGGACCGTTGGGAACGACGTAGTGGTCGGTGAACCGCACGACGTTGGAGACGTGAACCTCGTCGATGACCCCGTTGAACCAGTCGGGTTGGCCGACGACGCCATAGACCGACCCGATCCGCAGCGGCTGGGCGGTCTGGGGGATCGACCCCGTCATGGGTTCGGTCGCCTGCAGAATGCCGTCGACGAACACCCGCAACCTCGCGCCGTCGTAGGTTTCGGCGACCGTGTACCACCGATCGCGATCAAGGGCACCTGACTTGGCGCTCTTCCAGGCCGCGCCGAAGCCGTGGCCGAAGTAGACGAAGAACCGGCCCAGGGGAGGGGCTCGATGCCGAGCTCCCAACCCTCCTTCCCCACGATGATGTTGGCCGCGGTGGCGGCCGAGACTCTGATGCGAGCCTCCGCGGTCAGGTTCGTGGTGATACGGAGGCTCGCGTGGTCCGGGACCGTGACCACGCCCCGGCGGCGTGCGCCGGCGACGCCGCCAGCGCGAACGCGGCGAGGACGTGACCTACCAGCACCAGCGCCGTGGCGACGCGTTTGGGCTGGAGGATCAGCCCCCGTCTGAACGTGGTCGTTGGGTGTACGCCCCTGGCCGTGCCGGGCCGCGGTCGACGATTCCGCCGCTGAGGACTCATCAATTCCCAGCCTTTCCCGCCACCCGCGGTCGCGGTGTCGACCACGCGAGGGTCGACGGACTCCGCCTGAGCCCGAGCCAACTATAGACCTGCGAGAAGTCGGCGTCAGGGGCGGCCTCGGACGGTCACCACGTTCGCCATTGCCGACGGCCGTTCAGGGCAGGATCAGGTGGACGTCGCCGAACTCGTGCCAGCGGTAGCGGCCGGCGATCGCCTTGGCGTACGACCGCTCGAGCACGTCCCGCCCGGCGACCGCTTCCAGCATCCGTAGGTGTGAGGCCTCGGGCTCGTGCCATCCGGTGAGCAATCCGTCGACGACCCCGACGCCCCGTTCGGGGGTGACCACGAGGTCGGTCCAGCCCTGGGTGGCCACGACCGAGCCGTCGCCGGCCGCGGCGCTCTCGAGGGCCCGGACGACCGTGGTGCCCACGGCGATGACCCGTCCACCGGCCCGGCGGGTGGCGTTGACCCGATCGGCGGTCTCGACCGGGACGCGGTACCACTCCGGGTACGGCTGCTCGTCGGCGTCGAGCGACGCGACGCCCGTGTGCAGCAGCAGCGGGGTCACCCCGATCCCCTTGGCCACCAGGCGGGTGATCACCTCGGCGGTGAACGGCCGGCCCGCGCTCGGCATCTCGGCGCTGCCCGGTGCGGTGGCGTAGACGGTCTGGTAGGTCGCCAGCGGCCACGGCTCGGCCACGTAGCGGTAGCGGATCGGACGCCCGTGCGCGGCCAGGTGGGCCAGCACCGAGCCGGGGGTACGGATCTCGGCCACCCACAGGCGGGAGCTGCCGAGGTAGGGCTCGACCAGCGTGGCCGTGGCTCCGCCGGCGAGCGTCAGCCGGGGGGCGGGCGGCGGTCCTGACCATCGCTCGGTCGTCGTGCCGTCGAGCTGCCGGAGCTCGATCACCCACCGGTGATCGGCGAGCTCGGTCGAGAAGTGGACGGTGAGCGCCGTGCCGCCGCCGGCGGCGAAGGCGTCGATGGCTGCGGGGATGGTGGCCGACGTGTTGACCACGACGAGGTCGCCCGGGTCGAGGAAGTCGGGGAGGTCGCGAAAGGCGGCGTCGATCGCGCAGTCGTGCCGCCGCCAGGCGACGAGCATCCGCACCTCGTCGCGCGCTTCGGGCGGCTCGTGGGCCTCCAGCTCGGGCAACAGCTCGAAGGTGAGCCGGTCGCCATGCTGGTCGTCGAGCAGGGCCGGCGCGCTCACGGTTGCGGGCTCCGGCCGCGGCCAGGCATTCTCGACGCACTCACGGTCGGAATTCGACTGCAGATGCGTCGACTTTGACCTGGCCCGCTCATCTGGCGACCGTCAGGAGGTCGGCCGCCCGGTAGCGGCCGCTCGGCGGGCGCTCGGTCACCAGCCGGACCAGTGCCGGCACCACGGTCTCGGGCTCGGGCCGGTCGGAGATGTCGTCGCCCGGGAAGGCGGCCTGGTGCATGTCGGTGCGCATGTCGCCGGGGTCGAACCAGTACACGCCGAGGCCCGGCTGCTCGGAGGCGAGGACCCGGCTCAGCTGCTCGAGCGCGGCCTTGGACGACCCGTACCCGCCCCACCCTTCGTACCCCTCGACTGCGGCGTCCGAGGTGACGTTGACGACGACGCCGTCCGATGCGGCCAGCAGCGGCAGCGTGAGCTGGACCAGCCCGAGCGGCGCGACGACGTTGACGTCGAGGACCCGGCTCAGCTCGTCGAGGGGGAACCGATCGAGCCCCGGCATCGGCGAGGGACCGAGCTCACTGGCGTTGTTCATCAGCAGGTCGAGGCGGCCCAGTTCGGCGGCCGCCGCGGCCAGCGCCCGTCGATGCACGGGATCCCCGACGTCGCCGGCGATGGCGGTCACCTCGGTGCGGGCGCCGAGCGCCGATGCGACCCGATCGAGCGTGTCCGGGTCTCGGCCGTCGATGACGAGGTGCCAGCCGTCGTCGGCCAACCGCTCGGCCACCGCCCGTCCGAAGCCTCTCGATGCCCCGGTGATCACGCCGACGCGCATGCTGCCCCCTTGCCCGGCCCGCCCTGATTTACGTAAGTAGCGACTTTACTTAATCGGGCCGGCGAAAGCGAGGGGCGGTGACCAGAGTCTCAATGGGCGCCACTAGGTTGATCGGGCGTGCAGCCGGAGGTCCACTACACGAGGATCGAGAACGCCGCGGTCGCCTACCAGGTGGTGGGCGACGGTCCGCTCGATGTGGTGTTCCTGCCCGAGTGGGTCAACAACCTGGAGATGCAGTGGCAGGACCCCAGGCTCGCCCGGTTTCCCACCCGTCTCGCCTCGTTCGCTCGGGTGGTGATGCTCAACATGCGGGGCATCGGGCTCTCCGACCCGCTGCCTCGGGGCGACTCGCCCACCGTCGAACAATGGATGGACGACATCACCGCGGTGCTGGACGCGGTGGGCTCGAGCCGCGCCGCCCTGCTCGGCACGGGCATCGGCGGCAGTCTGGCCGTGGTGTTCGCCGCCACCTACCCCGACCGGGTGTCGGCGCTGGGTCTGGTCAACGCCACCGCTCGGAGCGCAGCGGCGCCCGACTACCCGTTCGGCATCACGTCGGAGTGGCGCGAGAAGGCCCAGCAGGAGATGGCGAGGTCGTGGGGGCGGGCCCCGATCCTGGAGCTGCGAGCGCCCGAGGTGGCCGGGGACGCTCGCTTCCGCGACTGGTACAGCCGCTTCGAACGGTACGGGGCCAGCCCGGGGATGGCGCTCGACGTGTTGCGGATGATCCACGACCTCGACGTCCGCCATGTGCTGCCCGCGGTCCAGTGCCCGGTCCTGGTCGTGCATCGCAGCGGCGACCCGATCATTCGGGTCGAGCACGGCCGGTACCTGGCCGAGCATCTACCCGCGGCCGGGTACGTCGAGCTGCCCGGCGCGGGGCACGCCTACTGGTCTGGTGACCAGGATCGCATCCTCGACGAGATCCAGGAGTTCCTGACCGGCGCGCCGGCGGGGGCCGCGATCGATCGGGTCCTGGCCACCATCCTGTTCACCGACATCGTCGGCTCGACCGATCTGGCCGCCCGGTTGGGTGACGTCCGCTGGGCCGAGCTGCTCGACGCGCATCGGGTGCTGGTCCGCCGTGAGCTGGAACGGTTCCGTGGTCAGGAGGTGGACACGGTGGGCGACGGGTTCGTAGCCACCTTCGACGGACCGGCCCGCGGTATCCGGTGCGCCGCCGCCATCCGCGACGCGTTGGCGCCGATCGGGCTGCGGATCCGCGCCGGACTGCACACCGGCGAGATCGAGCGGCGCGCCGACGGCATCGCCGGCATCGCGGTGCACATCGGCGCGCGTGTCGAGGCCAGGGCCGAGCCGGGCGAGATCCTGGTGTCGCGGACCGTGGTCGACCTGGTCGCCGGCTCCGGAATCGGCTTCGTCGAGCGGGGCGCCCACGAGCTCAAGGGCGTGCCCGGAACGTGGCCGCTCTTCGGCGCCGACCTTCCCCAGCTCGAAGCCGCCGGCTAGCCGAGCGGCCGAACCGGATGTGGGGTGGTTCTCGCGCCCATAGGCGCGATAACCACCCGAAGGTCGGAACGTCCCGGAAGGTTCCTCGACCGAGGTGGGCGGTCAGCTGCGCCAGGAGGGCCGGCCGGCGGCGGGCGCGGGCGCGGGCTGGGTCGGCTGGGTCGGCTGGTCGGCCGGCTCCTTGTCGGCGCCGTTGGCCGGGGCCTGACCGTCGGTCGGCGCGGTGCCCACGGCGTCGTGGATCCTGGCCTCGTCGGCCGGATGGGTCTCGACGGTGGTGATGTCGACGCCCTCGGCGGCCAGCCGCACCAGCCGGACGACCTCCTCGCCGTCGACGGTCTCGTGTTCGAGCAGGGCCCGGCTCACCAGCTCGAGCCCCTTGCGGTTCTCCGTGAGCACCTCGCGGCAGCGATCCTGCTGCTCGAGGAGGATGCGGGACACCTCCTCGTCGATGATGCGGGCCGTCTCGTCGGAGTACTCCCTGGTGTGCATGATGTCCTCGCCGAGGAACACCGCCCCCTGCGAACCCCAGGCCATGGGACCGATCCGGTCGCTCATGCCCCACTCGCGCACCATCTTGCGGGCCAGCTCGGTCGAGCGGACCAGGTCGTCGCAGGCGCCGGTGGAGATCTTGCCGAACATCAGCTCCTCGGCGATCCGTCCGCCCATGCGCACCACCAGGGTGTCGTTGATGTAGTCCTGCCGGTAGATGTGGCGGTCCTCGAGCGGAAGCTGCTGGGTGACGCCCAAGGCCATGCCGGTCGGGATGATCGACACCTTGTGCAGCGGGTCGGCCGTCGGCAGCACGGCGGCGCACACGGCGTGACCCGCCTCGTGGAAGGCGATGACCTCCTTCTCGCCGTCGGAGAGGGCCATGGTCTCGCGCTTGATGCCCATGATGACCCGGTCGCGGGCCATCTCGAAGTGCCGCATGTGCACGGCCTGGGCGCCCTGGCGCACGGCGAACAGGGCGGCCTCGTTGACCAGGTTGGACAGGTCGGCGCCGCTCATGCCCGGCGTGCCCCGAGCCACCTTCTCGAGGTCGACGTCGTCGCCCATGCGCTTGTGCTTGACGTGGACCTTGAGGATGGCCAGCCGCTCGTCGAGCTCGGGGAGCGGGACGACGACCTGCCGGTCGAACCGGCCCGGTCGCAGCAGCGCAGAATCGAGGATGTCCGGCCGGTTGGTGGCGGCCATCATCACGATGCCCGTCGAGGTCTCGAACCCGTCCATCTCGGACAGCAGCTGGTTCAGGGTCTGCTCCCGCTCGTCGTGGCCACCGCCGAGCCCGGCGCCGCGCTTGCGGCCGATCGAGTCGATCTCGTCGACGAAGATGATCGCCCGGCCCATCTTCCTGGCGTTGTTGAACAGGTCGCGGACGCGGCTGGCGCCGACGCCGACGAACATCTCCATGAAGTCGGACCCGGTCACCGAGAGGAAGGGAACGCCGGCCTCACCGGCGACGGCGCGGGCGATGAGCGTCTTGCCCGTTCCGGGCGGGCCGACGAGCAGCACGCCCTTGGGGATGCGGGCGCCGATCTCGCCGAACTTCTCCGGGTGCTTGAGGAAGTCGACGACCTCGCGTATCTCCCGCTTGACGCCGTCGTACCCGGCCACGTCGGCGAACGTCGTGCCCGGCCGCTCGGTGGTATACGCCTTGGCCCGGGAGCGTCCGATCGACATGATGCCGGTCATCTGGCCCGCGGCCCGACGCTGCATCCACCAGAAGATGCCGATGATGAGCGCGGGGAAGAGCAGGAACGGCAGCCACGTCTCGAGGAACCCCGCGGTCGGGGTGTCGAAGCGGACCTCGACGTTGCGCTCGCTGAGCAGGGTCAGGTCGTCCTGGGGCGGTTCGGTCGGGCCGTTGGTGACGAACTCGGTGCCGTCGTCGAGCGTGCCCGTGATCTCGCCCGTGACGTTGTTCCAGGTGATGCTCTCGACGTTCTCGGCCTCGACCTGATCGATGAAGGCGTTGTAGGCGATCTCCTCGCGGTCGCTCGGACGCCAGGCGTTGGGCAGCAGGAAGGCGGCGATCAGGAGGCCGAGAAACACCCACAGCGACCACTTCGGCAGGCCCTGTTGCAGGGAGGGGCGGCTCGGCCCGCCGCGGGAGTCGCGAGGCGTCGGCGGGGGAGACTGCGGGGACATGGAGCAATGCTAAGGCCATCCGCGGCCGCTGCGGCACTGCCCGGTAACGTCCGCCGTCCATGAGCGAGCCCGAAGGGCGAGCGAACCATCAGAACAGCTTGTCTTCGCCGCGAAGCGGCGAAGCGCTCATCGGTGCTCCCTGGGTCGGCGCCCACGTGAGTCTGCGTCATACGAGGCGGGTGCACCAATGAGCAGGCAGTGCGACCGTCCGACGTGCGCTCAGCCGGCCGGCGCCACCCTGACCTACAGCTACGACGACGGCGCGGTGTGGCTCGATCGGCTGGCCGCCGACGACCATCCGATGACCTACGACCTGTGCGACCAGCATGCGGCCACCCTGCGGGTGCCGCGGGGTTGGCGCCTCGACGACCGGCGCTCGAGCTCGGTCGAGCGGCTCGACCTGTTCGCGATCGTTTGATGGGTCCGGAGCCCGCCCGGCTCGGGCCGGATGACCCCGCGAGGCTGCGCAGGCGCGAGCCGGAGCAGCAGGCGAGACGGGCGGTTGCCGAAGGCCGCGCCGGCGAGCCCGAAGGGCGAGTGGCGCAGACAACACGTAGCGTTCCGCGGCGTGGCCGAACCCGCGTCCGACGAGATCGAAACCGATGCTCGGCCGCCCTCGTGGGGCCTCGGTGACGCCGCGCTCGGCTTCCTGGCCGGCTTCACCGGCTCGTACGTCGCCATCATCCTCTACGTCGCCGTGTTCGGTGACGACGACCCGGGGCTGGCCGGGCGGGTGCTGCTCCAGGCGCCCCTGTGGGCCGGCCTCCTCGCCCTCCCGCTCGTGGTGGCCAGGACCAAGGGCAACGGCGCTCGGCCCGACTTCGGGTTGTACCTCCGCCCGCTCGACGTGCCCCTCGGACTGGCAATCGGGCTGGCGCTCCAGCTGATCGTGCTGCCCGCGGTCTACTACCCGATCTTCTGGCTCACCGACATCGACGCCGACGACGTCAGCGCGCCGGCCGAGGAGCTCACGTCGCAGGCCACGAGTGGTCTCGGCGTCGCGCTGCTCGTCTTCCTGGTCGTGATCGGTGCGCCCATCGCCGAGGAGGTCTTCTATCGCGGGCTGCTGCTCCGCTCGCTCCGCAAGCGGAACCTGGGTGTCGCCGCCGCCGTCATCATCAGCTCGGTCCTGTTCGCCCTGTCGCACTTCCAGCTCATCCAGATCCCGGCGTTGCTTGTCTTCGGGCTGGTGGCCGCGGTGCTGGCCGTCCGCACCGGACGGCTCGGCCCGAGCATCTGGGCCCACGTCGGGTTCAACCTGACCAGCGTCGTCGTACTGCTCGCGACCTGAACGCGCATGATCCCCGTCGATCGGCGGTTCGGACCATGATGGAGGGGCCCATGGACATCATGGACCCCCCCTTCGACGTCGAGCGGTCGGACGCCGACGAGGCCGATCGGGAAGCGGTCGCGCCCGAGCCGCCCGACCGGCTCGAGCGGCAGCGGCGGGAGGAGCCCCCGTGGGAGCCGCCCGGCGACACGCCGTTCTGGTCGTGGGCCGGGCGCCGCCTGACCATCATGACGACGCCGGGGCTGGTCCGGCTCTTCATCGACACCGCCGCGGTCGGGCTGGCGTGCCTTTTCGTGTTCACCCAGCTCCATCCCGATCTCATCTTCACCGTCAACACCCCGACCGGCGGCGACATGGGCGCCCACGTCCTCGGGCCGGCGTACCTGCGCGACCACCTGCTCACCAGCGGCCGGCTCACGGGCTGGAGCCCGGACTGGTACGCGGGCCTGCCCCTCTACCAGTTCTACATGGTGGTCCCGGCGCTGGCGATCGTCGCCCTCAACGTCGGTCTCCGGGGCTGGCTCGCCATCCTGCCTCTGGCCGTGGCGGGCGGCCTCGTCGTGCTCGCCGGGCTGGTGCCGTCGCAGCGCCGGCGCCGATGGCTGATCGGGATCGCCGTGGCCGTCGCCGCGGTCGGTGTCGGGCTTCCGTACGGGGTGGCGTTCAAGGTCATCGCCGTGGTGGGGGCGGTTGCGCTTCCGTTCGCCTGTTACTTCTTCGGCCGGATGGCGGGGGTGGCCTTCCCCGGCCCCGCCCTCATGGCCGGCGCCGCCCTCATCTTCCTGGCCAACACCGAGCCCAACGCCGACGGCGCCAACACCGGCAACATCATCGGCGGCAACCTCACCAGCACGATGGCGGGGGAGTATTCCTTCACCATCAGCTTGACCTTCATGGTCATGTACTTCGGCCTGTTGCTGCGGGGAATGAAGACGGGCCGGCACCGGGCGGGGGCGGCCGTGCTCCTCGCCCTGTGCGGGCTGTGCCACCTGATCCCGCTCATCTACGCCATCGTCGCCACCCTGGTCGCCTTTCTCGTCGCCCCGCCGAACGGGCGCCGGCTGGGCTGGCTGGTCACGACGCTGCCCGTCGCCGGCCTGCTGACCGCCTTCTGGACCCTGCCGTTCGTCTGGCAGCGCGCCTACCTGAACGACATGGGGTGGGAGCGGCTGCCCCTCGAAGACAGCGACCTCACGATCCGCGACTTCCTGCTGCCGACGTCGTTCAACTGGATCGTGGCCCTGGCCGCGGTCGGCCTGGTCATGTCGATCGCCTTCCGGCGCCGGGCCGGGCCGTTCCTCGCCGGTCTGGCCCTTTTCGCCGCCATAGGGTTCGCCTTCCTTCCCGAGCAGCGGCTCTGGAACGCCCGCATCCTGCCCCTGTGGTTCCTGGCCTTGACCCTGCTGGCCGCGATCGGGGTGGCGGAGCTCGGTCGGGCGTTCGCCGTGCTCGTCGCCCGTCGCCCGGACCGACCCGCGTTCGCGGTCGAGGCCGTGACCGGCGCGGTGGGTGTCTTCTGCGCCCTCGCCATCGCCGGTGTCCACCTCGGGTCCTTCCCCGGAGGCGCTGACACCGCCGACGGCGGCTACCGCTGGGGGCCGTTCGCGGCGTCGGCCGAGGACCGGTCATCGGCCAGGAGTTGGGCCCAGTGGAACTTCAGCGGCTACGAGGCCAAGGAGGCCTATCCGGAGTACCACGACCTGATACAGACGATGCGCCAGGTCGGCGAGGACCACGGGTGTGGCCGGTCGCTGTGGGAGTATGGCGGCCGCCTGGGGCAGTACGGCACGCCGATGGCGCCGATGCTGCTGCCGTTCTGGACCGACGGGTGCATCGGGTCGATGGAGGGGCTGTTCTTCGAGTCGTCGGCGACCACCCCGTACCACTTCTTGTCGCAGTCGGCCCTGTCGCCCGGCGGCTCCCGCGCCCAGCGGGACCTGCCCTACACCGGCTTCGATCTCGAACTCGGCGTGCAGCAGCTCCAGCTGATGGGTGTGCGCTACTACCTGGCCTACGAGGAGTACCCGAACTCGGTGGCGCGGGTCCACCCACAACTGGAGGAGATCGCCGCCTCGGGGCCGTGGCACGTCTACCGGGTGGCCGACGCCGACCTCGTGATCCCGATCGACAACGAGCCGGCGGTCCTCGACGACATCGCGACGCCACGGGACTGGATCGACGTGAACGCGGCCTGGTACCAGGACCCGACCCGCTGGGCGGTCTTCTACGCGGCCGACGGGCCCGACGAGTGGCAGCGCAGCGACTCCGGCGAGACCCCGGAGGCTCGCCCGGTGGGGGAGAGGGTCGAGATCTCGAACGTCGACGCCGGCCGCTCGTCGATGAGCTTCGACGTCAGCGAGATCGGGACGCCCGTGCTCGTGCGGATGTCGTACTTCCCCAACTGGAACGTCGACGGCGCCGAGGGCCCGTACCGCGTCAGCCCGAACCTGATGGTGGTGATCCCGACCGACACCCACGTCGAGCTGAGCTACGGCTGGACCCCGATCGACATGGCCTCCTACCTGTTCACGCTGCTCGGCATCGCCGCCCTCGTCTGGCTCGCCCGCCAACCACCCATCGACATGACCCCGCGACATCGCCGCCTGAGCCCGCCGCCCGACGGGCTCGAAGCGGCCGAAGCCATCGGCGAGGCTGCGCAGGCGCCAGCCGGAGCAGCGAGCGAGGTAGGGGTGGTTGCCGAAGGCGGCGCCGGCGAGGCCGAAGGCCGAGTGGCGCAAGATGACACTGCGAAATTCCCATAAACACCAAGCTGCTCTCACGGTTCGCGGCGGTCGGGTCGATCACGACCCTGATCGACATCGGCGTCTTCGTCTGGCTGTGGGTCGGGTGGCGCGGGCCGGTCGTCGCCGCCGACATCGTCGCCCTCCTTCTCGCGGGGGCCGCCTCCTACGGTCTGCACCACCTCGTCACGTTCCGCGGCGATCCCTACCGGCGCCGGCTGGAGCGGTGGCCGGCCTTCGCCGCCGCGGTGGTGGCCGGCGGCCTGGTCGATCTGGTCCTGGTGGTCGCCCTCTCGGCCATCGTCGACGAGGCGTCGGTCGGGGCGGGTGTGGCGGTCAAGGTGCCCGCGGTCCTGGCGGCCGGCGTCGTCCGCTGGATGCTCCACCGGTGGGAGCTGCTGCTGATCGTCCGCGGCGAGCAGGTCCCACGTCTCGATCGTCCGGGTCCGGCCGGCGAACTCCGGTTCTCGGTCGTGCTCCCCGCCTACCGCGAGGGCGGCAGGATCGGCGTCGCCGTCGACGCCGTCCAGACGGCCCTGGCCGAGGTGCAGGGGGGATGGGAGATCGTCGTCGTCGATGACGGCTCGGGCGACGACACCGCCGACCGAGCCGAGGCGGCCGGCGTCGAACAGGTCATCAGACAGGCACGGAACCTCGGCAAGGGGGCCGCCGTCCGGGCCGGTGTTGCGGTCGCCCGCGGCCGCACCGTCGCCTTCACCGATGCCGACCTGGCCTATCCGCCCGCCCAGCTGGTCACCGTGTTGGAGACCGTCGAACAGGGCTGGGACTTCGTGGTCGGCAGCCGCCGGCACGAGGGGGCCACGACGCTCGTGCGGGCCGGGCGGGTGCGCGAGCTGGGCGGGCGGGTGATCAACTGGCTCACGTTCGCGGTCCTGCTCGGCGGCTACCGCGACACCCAATGCGGGCTCAAGGGCTTCCGCGCCGATGTCGGCCGCCAGCTCGCCGAGCTGGCCCGCATCGACGGGTTCGCGTTCGACATCGAGCTGTTCGTGGTCGCCGAGCGCAACCGCATGGCCCTGGTCGAGCTGCCGGTCCAGGTGGTCAACACCACCCGGTCGAGCGTGCGCCCGGCCCGCGACGGGATACGTCTCGTGCGCGACCTGTTCCGCATCCGACGCTGGGCTCGTGAGGGCGCCTATCAGGTGCCGGCCCGCCACTAGGGTTGCCGCGCTCATGGCCGACATCGACGCCGTCTTCAAGGCGTACGACATCAGGGGCACGGTTCCCGATCAGCTCGACGCCGATCTCTGTCGGCGCATCGGCGCCGCGTTCGCCTCGTTCGCCTCGGCCGATCGCATCCTGCTCGGTCGCGACATGCGCCCGTCCGGGGTCGAGCTGGCCGACGCCTTCGCCGATGGGGCCCAGTCCCAGGGCGTCGACGTCGTCGATCTGGGGCTGGCCTCGACCGACCTCGTCTACTTCGCCTCCGGGCGGCTCGACGCCGCGGGCGCCATGTTCACCGCATCGCACAACCCGGCCGCCTACAACGGCATCAAGCTGTGCCTGTCCGGCGCCCGCCCGGTGGGCCAGGACACCGGCCTGGCCGAGATCAAGGAGCGGGCTCGCGAGCAAGCGCACCCGGCCCCGACCGAGCCCGGCCGGATGACCACCATGAATTTGCTCGCCGACTACGCCGACCACGTCCGATCCTTCGTCGACCCGAGTGCTCTGCGCCCGCTCAGGGTGGTGGCCGACACCGCCAACGGGATGGGTGGGCTGGTGGTGCCGGCCGTGTTCGCCGGGCTTCCGTTCGAGCTCGAGATGCTCTTTCCCGAGCTCGACGGCACCTTCCCGAACCACCCGGCCGACCCGATCCAGCCCGAGAACCAGCGCCACCTGCAGGCCCGCGTCATCGAGACCGGTGCCGACGTCGGCCTGGCGTTCGACGGCGACGCCGACCGGGTCTTCCTGGTCGACGAGGGGGCGGAGCCGCTGTCCGGCTCGCTGACCACGGCGATCGTGGCCAAGGGCATGCTCGAACGCCATCCCGGCGCAACCGTCATCTACAACCTCATCTGCTCCAAGGCCGTGCCCGAGGTCATCAAGGAGCACGGCGGCGTACCGGTCCGGTCGCGTGTCGGCCACTCGTTCATCAAGCAGCTCATGGCCGAGACCGACGCCGTCTTCGGCGGCGAGCACTCCGGGCACTACTACTTCCGCGACAACTACCGGGCCGACTCCGGGCTCATCGCCGCCGTCGTGGTGCTCGAGCAGCTGAGCCGGTCCGGCCGGCCGCTGTCGGAGCTGCGCCGCCCATTCGACCGGTACGCCGCGTCCGGCGAGATCAACATGACCGCCGACGACCCGGTGGCCGTGATCGACCGGGTCGAGGACTCGTACGCCGGCTGCACCCACGACGGGCTCGACGGGCTCACCGTCGACTGCGGCGACTGGTGGTTCAACCTGCGGCCGTCGAACACCGAACCCCTGCTCCGGCTCAACCTCGAGGCGGCGACGGCCGACCAAGTGGCGCGCCGGGTCGCCGACGTCCGAACATTGCTCCAGGGCTGAGAACGCCCAAGGCTGAAAGGCACGACCACCATGGCGCTCGACCCGCAACTGCTGGCCATCCTCGCCTGTCCCGAGGATAAGGGACCCTTGCTGTACTTCGAGGCGGACGACTTCCTCTACAACCCACGCCTCAAGCGCAAGTACCGCATCCAGGACGACATCCCGATCATGCTCATCGACGAGGCCGAAACGGTCGACGACGCCGAGCACGAGCGGGTGATGGCGCAGGCCGAGGCCGAGGGCATCGGGCCGACGTTCGAGGAGGACTGAGCGAGATGGGGGCGCCGCTCGACGCGTCCGACTCGCTGGGGATGTTCGACACGACGGCCGGCCTGCCCGAGCAGGTGGAGGCGGCGGCGACGTTGGCCGCCGGCCTCGAGGGCCTGCCCCACCACGACGACATCGAGAACGTGGTGGTGATGGGGATGGGCGGCAGCGGCATCGCCGGCGATCTCCTGGCCGCGGTCGCCGGGCCGTTCATGCCGGTGCCGGTCGTGGTGAGCAAGGGCTACGAGCCGCCGTCGTTCGTGAACGAGGGCACGCTCTGCTTCGCCGTCTCGTTCTCCGGCAACACCGAGGAGACGGTGGAGGCGGCCACGACCGCGGCTGCGGCCGGCGCCCGGATGGTCGTGGTGGCGCGGGGCGGCGAGCTGGGCCGGCTGGCCGAGGGCTGGCAGGTGCCGTTCATCCGGCTCCCCGACGGCATCCCGATGCCGAGGGCGGCCATCGGCGCGGTCTCGATCCCGCCGCTGGTCGCGCTCGAGCAGGTCGGGCTGTTCCCCGGAGCCAGGGAGTGGATCGGTCTCGCCGTCGAGCAGCTCGGCCGGCGGCGCGACCAGCTCGTGGTCGACGTCAACCCGGCCCGCGACCTGGCCCGGCGGATCGGCCGCACGCTGCCCATCATGTACGGCGGGGGGGACCTCGGCGCGGTGGCCGCCCTGCGCTGGAAGAACCAGGTGAACGAGAACGCCAAGGCGCCGGCGTTCTTCGGCGAGATCCCGGAGGCGACCCACAACGAGCTCAGCGGGTGGGGCCAGCACGGCGACATCACCCGCCAGGTGTTCACCCTGCTCTACCTGCGCCACGACCACGAGCACCCGCAGGTCATGCGCCGGTTCGACATCGTGCGCGACTGGATCGAGGAGGTGGTGGCCTCGGTCGAGGAGGTGCGGGCCGAGGGCGAGGGCATGCTCGCCCAGCTGTTCGACCTGATCATCTTCGGCGACTTCACCACCCTCTGGATGGCGTTCCAGGAGGGCATCGACCCCGGCCCCGTCCCCGTCCTCGACAGCATCAAGGCCGCCCTGGCCCGCACCTGACCCTCACCCACCCGAATGTTGGGTCCTTATCGCGCCCATGGGCGCGATAAGGACCCGAAGTTCGGGCAGGACCGCCGGCGGCGGCTCAGTAGCGGTAGTGGTCGGGCTTGTACGGGCCGTCCTGGGCCACGCCGATGTAGGCCGCCTGCTCGTTCGACATGGTGGTGAGCCGGACCCCGAGGGCGTCGAGGTGCAGGCGGGCCACCATCTCGTCGAGCTTCTTGGGCAGCACGTAGACCCGCCGCTCGTAGGTGGCGCCCTGCTGGTGCAGCTCGAGCTGGGCCAGGACCTGGTTGGTGAAGCTCATCGACATCACGAAGCTGGGGTGGCCGGTCGCACAGCCCAGGTTGAGCAGCCGGCCCTCGGCCAGCGTGATCACGGTGTGCCCGTCGGGGAACACCCACTCGTCGACCTGGGGCTTGATGTTGACCCGGCGGACATCGGACATGCGGGCCAGGCCGGCCATGTCGATCTCGTTGTCGAAGTGGCCGATGTTGCCCACGATGGCCTGGTGCTTCATCCGGGCCATGTGGTCGGCGGTGATGATGTCCTTGTTGCCGGTGGCGCTCACGAAGATGTCGACCTCGTCGACCACGGCGTCCAGCGTGTTCACCTCGTACCCCTCCATCACCGCCTGGAGGGCGCAGATGGGGTCGACCTCGGACACGATCACCCTGGCGCCCTGGCCGCGGAGCGCCTGGGCGCAGCCCTTGCCGACTTCGCCGTAGCCGGCAACGAAGGCCACCTTGCCCCCGATCATGACGTCGGTGGCCCGGTTGATGCCGTCGATCAGCGAGTGCCGACAGCCGTAGAGGTTGTCGAACTTCGACTTGGTGACCGAGTCGTTCACGTTGATCGCCGGGAAGAGCAGGGTGCCGGCCTCGCTCATCTGGTAGAGCCGGTGGACGCCGGTGGTCGTCTCCTCGGACACGCCGCGCACGCCCTCGGCGACCCGGGTCCAGAGCTTGGGATCGTCGTCGAAGGTTCGTTGGAGAAGCGCGAGGATCTCCTTCCACTCGTCGGGATCGTCGTCGTCGGGCGTGGGCACGGCGCCGGCGGCCTCGTACTCGGCCCCCTTGTGGATGAGGAGCGTGGCGTCGCCGCCGTCGTCGACGATGAGGTCTGGGCCGCCCGACGGCGCGTCGGTCCAGCGCAGGGCCTGCTCGGTGCACCACCAGTACTCCGCGAGCGTCTCGCCCTTCCACGCGAACACGGGCGTGCCGCGCGGGTTGTCGACGGTGCCCTCGGGGCCGACGGCCACCGCCGCCGCGGCGTGGTCCTGGGTCGAGAAGATGTTGCACGACGCCCACCGCACGTCGGCGCCCAGAGCAACCAGGGTCTCGATGAGGACCGCGGTCTGGACGGTCATGTGCAGCGAGCCGGTGATCCTGGCGCCGGCCAGCGGCTGGTCGTCGGTGTGCTCGGCCCGCAGGGCCATCAGGCCGGGCATCTCGTGTTCGGCCAGCTCGATCTCCTTGCGCCCGAACGGGGCGAGCGACAGACCGGCGACCTTGTAGTCGGTGGCGGGGAGCGGGGAGCGGGCAGACATAAGGCGTCGATCCTAGCCACGGACGGTTCCTCCGCCCCCTCCCGCCCGGATCCCCCTCCCGAACCAAGGACCCAACATTCGGGGCGGCGAGGGCCGGGGCCTGCGGGCTACGGTCGAGTGAATGGCGCGGCCGGCCAGCCCGCAGGAGATCGTGCGCGTCGTGCCCCTGTTCGCGGGGTTGCTGCCCTCCGAGCTCGACCGCATCGCGCTCGTGATGAACCCGGTCGACGCCCCTGCCGGGGACGTGCTCTGCACCGAGGGCGAACCCGGCCACGACTTCTTCGTCATCGCCACCGGGGAGGCTGCCGTCGAACGGGCCGGGCGCACCGTGGCCAAGTTGGGGCCGGGCGACCACTTCGGGGAGCTGGCCCTGCTCGATCGCGGTCCTCGATCTGCGACGGTCCGGGCGCTCACCAGCCTGCAGCTCTATGTGCTCCATGAACGGAGCTTCGCCACCGTGCTGACCGAGCTGCCCGCGTTGTCGCAGAAGCTGTTGGCCGCCCTGGCATCACGCCTCCGGGAGGCGGAAGCCGTCGTCGATCGGCAAGGGCTGGACTGACCCAGCACCGGGGCGGTCGCCAGGAGGGCTACGAGGTTCGTGCGTCGGTCCGCCAGCGCCGGCGCTTGGGCCGGCCGGACGCGTCGTATTCGGTGACGACGACCTCGTCGACCTCGAGCTCGAAGAGGATGTAGTCGGCCGCCGGGGTGTACGACGCCGCCGCGGTGGCCACCGCCCGCCGTTCAGGATCGTCGACCCTCCTGGCCGGCCCGCTCAGGGAGGCCTCGCCGCCCGTACCGGCGTTGTCCGGCACCGAGGTGTGCAGTGCGTAGCGGCTCCTGCGTTCGAGGTCGCGTCCCTTGGGCGAGGTCGGCTCCATGAAGACGAACAGGGTGCCGCCCCCGATGATCGGTGTCACGGGATGGACCCGCGGCGCCCCGTCGGCCCGGACCGTGGCCAGGTAGGCGGGACCCTGCCGCAGGCGGCCGGAGGCGAAGGTGGCCAGGTCGGGCGCGGCCTCGGCCAACTCGGCCCAGGAGCTCGCTCGGAGGTTGGGCTGCTTCATAGGGCACGTTCTACCCGTTCGATGTCACACGCCCTGAGTACAACGGCGAGATGCGCAAGCTGCTCGACATCTTCAACCTGCTCGTGCCGACCGCCTGTCCGATCTGTCGCCGGCTGGGCCCGGCGCCCTGCGCCGCCTGCCAGGACGACCTCCGGCCCGCCCCGGCCATGGCCCGGCCGCCGGGTGTCGATGCCGTGCACGCCGTCCTGGCCTATGAGGACGCGGGTCGGGAGTTGGTGGCTCGCCTCAAGTACCGCAACGCCAGGGTCACGGTGGCCTGGCTCGCCGGGCGGATGGCCGCGCTGGTGGCGACCGCCGGGGCGGCCGCAAGCGCGAGCGCGACCGGGCCGGTATGGGTCGCCTGGGTGCCGACGACGGTCGAACGCCGGCGCGACCGGGGCTTCGACCAGGCCGAGCTGCTGGCTCGGGCGGTGGCCCGTCGGCTCGGGCTGCCGTGTCGCCGGGTGCTGGCCCGAAGTCACGGGCCACCGCAGACCGGCCGGTCGCAGGCCGAGCGGCGGGTCGGTCCATCGCTGGCCGCTCGCGGTCGGGTGCCGGGCACGGTCGTGCTGGTCGACGACGTGGTGACCACCGGTTCGACGGTGAGCGCGGCCGCGGCCGCGCTGCGCGCCGCCGGGGCCGATCGGGTCGTGGTCGTGGCCGCGGCCCGGACGCCGTACCGGGCTCGAGCAGGCGGCGGACGGTCATGACGCCGGGACGCACTGAGCGGGCTCGGGCTACGCTGTGGGAGCACCGATGCCGATCAAGGAGGGCAGGGTGTGAGGATCTCCGTCAGCAGCCGGCACACCGAGATCTCCGAAGCCCTACGAGCCGCCACCGAAGAGAAGATCGGGCGGCTCGCTCGCTTTTTCGAGGGCATGGAGTATGCGGACGTCCACTTCTCCGAGGAACGCAACCCCCGGATCACCGACAAGGAGATCTGCGAGGTCACCCTCGAAGGCCACGGCTTCCACATCAGGTGCAAGGTGTCGGCCCCCGACGGGTTCACGGCCATCGACCGCGCCGTGGTGAAGCTCGAGCACCAGTTGCACAAACTCAAGACCAAGGTCATGCGCCGCCACCACCTGGCTCGGCGCAACGGCAGCGGCGCCGGCAACGGGGTGGGCAACGGCGACGGCCGCGACATGATCGAGCTGGCGCTGCCCGACGACGACGGGGTCGCGCTCAGGATCGTCAAGACCAAGCGGTTCGCGATCAAGCCGATGATGCCGGAGGAGGCGGCCCTCCAGATGGACATGCTCGGGCACGACTTCTACTTCTTCCGCAACGCGGAGTCCGACCGGGCCTCGGTCGTCTACCGCAGATCCGACGGCGACGTCGGCCTCATCGAAGAGGCGGTCTGAGGCTCAGCCCGTCGGCAAGGCGGGCGGCGCGGGCGCGGCTGCCGCGTTGGGCGCCGCCGCGGCCACCGGCACGACGGCGTCGAACGAGTCGGCCACCACCAGCAGCGCATAGGGGTTGATCGCAGGACCCCCGCCCGGGTGGATCTCGAAATGCAGATGCGGCGGGGTCGTCCTGGCGTTACCCGTGTTGCCGACATAACCGAGGATGGTGCCCGCCTCGACGACCAGGCCGGGAGTGACCCCGGCCGCGAACGCCGACAGGTGGGCGAAGTAGTAGGAGGTCCCGCTCGCGCCCTTCAGCCACACCACGATCCCGCCGAGGACGGCGGTGCCCATCCGGGAGACGACGCCCCGCTCGACGGCGACGAGCGGTGTGCCCGCCTCGGCGAAGATGTCGGTGCCCTCGTGCCAGTGCTCGTAGGCCGTGCCGGTCATGCGCGGCGCGCCGAACGAGTCGGTGAACGAGTGGGGGCCGGCCACCGGGAACCCGAACCCGTGGATGACCACGGTGCCGCCGGCCGACGTGACGGCGACCTCGTAGGCGGTGGTGGTGACCATGAGCTCGGCCTGGGTCTCGGTGGCCCTGGCCTGCTCGAGCCGACTCCTGGCGTCGGCGAGGTCCGCGGCCGCGTCGACCTGGGCGTCGGCCGCCGCGTCGCGGGCGTGGCGGTAGTCGTCGATGGTTTCCCGCTGGGTCGACAGCAGCCCGCCGACGATGGCCTGGCGGCTGGCCAGGTCGATCGCCTGGTCGGAGTCGAGCATCGCCGGCAGCGTTCGCTCGCCGATCCCGCCCATGACGTAGGCCTCGACCGCCTGTTCGCGCATGGCCAGGTCGGCTTCGGCCAGACGTTGGGCGGTGTGCAGATAGCGCTCCGATCCCTGGCGGATCCTCGCCTCGAGGCTGGCCACGGTGGCCTCGAGGTTCTGACGGTGGGCCCGGGCCGAGGCCAGGGCGGCCTGGGCGCCGAGGGCGGCGGCCCGAGCCTGGATCACGTCGATCGACACCACCCGCCCGGCGTAGTCGGCCAGCGGCGGCTGGTCGGCGTAGGGACCGGCAGGGTCGGGGACGATGATGTCGGGCGCCGGCACCGGTTCGGGCTGGATCACCTCACCGGCGCCAGGGTCGGGCCCCGGCGGCAGCGTCGTGGTCGTCGGGTCGGGTGGCGCCGTTGTCGTGGTCGTAGTCGACTCGGGGGGGACCGTCGTGGTCGTGGTGGTCGACTCAGGGGGAGGCTCCTGGGCCGTCGCGGGCAGGGCGGTGATCGCCACGAGGCCGGCGGCGACCGCGCCCGCGAGGGCGAGCAGCACCCGCTGGCGGGGCGTGGCGACGTGGCCGTGCGGCCGGTTGAAGTGCGATTTCACATCAGCCCAATGGAAGGTCGATCAGGTTCCGCCCGAGACCCAACAACCTAGTCGAGAAATACGTTTGCCTCGTTCTGGTGGTTTTGCTCAACTGCGGCCACACCGAGTTCCGAAGGAGGCGTCGATGACCGTTGCTGTCGCACCCCGTGTCTCGCGCCCCGCGGCCGGCGAACGCCCAGGCTGACGCCCGGTAGCGACGTTCCGGCGATCGGACCCGTCGGTCCCCAGACCTCGCCGAGGAGTGCTCAGCGCCCCGGGAGCGCGACCGTCGTTGCCCGTTCGGTCACCCGTCATCTCCCGAAAGGCCACCCCGTTGTCTCGTCGTGCTCATCGCGGCGGGGCCCGCTCGTTCCGCTGTGTCAACTGCGGACTCGACGTCCCACTCGACGCCCCGGGCACCGCCCACCGCAACCACTGTCCATCGTGTCTCTGGAGCCGTCACCTCGACGACGATCCAGGCGACCGCTCATCCATCTGCCGTTCGTCCATGGAGCCCATCGCCATCACCGTGCGCGGCGACGGCGAATGGGTGCTCATCCACCGCTGCCGCGGCTGCGACGAGCTCCACCTGAACCGGATCGCGGGCGACGACAACCCGCTGCTGCTCGTGCGGCTGGCGATCAAGCCGCTGGCCCAACCACCGTTCCCGCTCGAGTGGCTGGCCCGCATCTGACGTCGACGATGGCCCGCTCCCCTCCCACCGGTACGCTGGCTGCTCCGTATGGGCGTGCTCGACAAGATCCTCAGGGCCGGCGAAGGCAAGCGGCGGCGACTCGTCGGCGACATCGTCCCCGACATCAACGCCCTCGAGCCCGAGATCGAGGCGTTGTCCGACGACGCCCTGCGGGCCAAGACCGGCGAGTTCCGGCAGCGCTACGACAACGGCGAGAGCCTCGACGACCTGCTCACCGAGGCCTTCGCGGTCACCCGCGAGGCGGCCAGACGGGTGATCGGCCAACGCCACTTCGACGTCCAGCTCATGGGCGGGGTCGCCCTCCATCTGGGCTGGGTGGCCGAGATGAAGACCGGCGAGGGCAAGACCCTGGTGTCCACGCTCCCCGTCTACCTCAACGCCCTGTCCGGCCAGGGCGTCCATCTGGTCACGGTCAACGACTACCTGGCCACCCGCGACGCGGAGTGGATGGGCGAGATCCACCGCTGGCTCGGTCTCAGCGTCGGACTGGTGGTGCCCGGCCGGCTCGACACCGCGGACAAGCGCGTCCAGTACGCGTGCGACATCACCTACGGCACCAACAACGAGTTCGGCTTCGACTACCTGCGCGACAACATGGCGCCGACGCTCGACCGGAAGGTGCAGCGGGGTCACGCCTACGGCATCGTCGACGAGGTCGACTCGATCCTGATCGACGAGGCCCGCACCCCGCTCATCATCTCGGGCCGGGTGGCCGACGCGGCCAAGATCTACTACCAGTTCGCCAGCATCATCCGCACGCTCAAGCGCGACGTCGACTACGAGGTCGACGAGGAGAAGCGCATCGTCTCCCCCACCGAGGAGGGGATCGACAAGGTCGAGCGGGCGCTCAACGTCGAGAACATCTACGACGGTGTCTCGCAGAACCTCGTCCACCAGCTCGGCGCCGCGCTCAAGGCGAAGGAGCTGTACAAGCGGGACAAGGACTACATCATCCAGCACGGCGAGGTGAAGATCGTCGACGAGTTCACCGGCCGCATCCTCGAGGGCCGGCGCTGGTCCGAGGGCATCCACCAGGCGGTCGAGGCCAAGGAGGGGGTGAAGATCAAGGAGGAGAACCAGACCCTCGCCACCATCACCCTCCAGAACTACTTCCGCCTCTACGAGAAGCTCGCCGGGATGACCGGCACGGCCACCACCGAGGCCGGCGAGTTCGCCGGCACCTACGGCCTCCAGGTCGTGCCCATCCCCACCCACCGTGAGTCGGTCCGGCTCGACCAGCACGATGTGATCTTCCGCACCGAGGACGCCAAATGGGACGCGGTGGTCGACGACCTGGTCGGGCGGTACGACCACGGCCAGCCGGTGCTGGTGGGCACGGTCTCGGTCGAGAAGTCGGAGCGGCTGTCGCGCCAACTCGAGAAGCGAGGCATCCCCCACGAGGTGCTGAACGCCAAGCAGCACTTCCGGGAGGGCGAGATCATCGCCCAGGCCGGCCGGCCGGGATCGGTCACCGTGGCCACCAACATGGCCGGCCGCGGCGTCGACATCATCCTCGGCGGGAACGCCGACGGGTTGGCCCACAACGAGGTCAAGGCCGAGGGGCTCGATCCCGAGAGCGACGAGGGCCAGGCCCGCTACACCGCCCTGCTCGAGAAGTACGAGGCCGAGTGCACGGCGGAGGGCGAGGCGGTTCTGGAGGCGGGCGGCCTCTACGTGCTGGGCACCGAGCGCCACGAGAGCCGCCGCATCGACAACCAGCTCCGCGGCCGTTCCGGCCGCCAGGGCGATCCGGGCGAGACGCGGTTCTACCTGTCGCTCGAGGACGATCTGATGCGGCTGTTCGCCACCGGCGCCATGAACTGGGTCATGTCGAAGGGCCTCGACGACGACGTGCCGATCGAGTCGAAGATGGTCAGCAAGGCCATCGAGCGGGCCCAGAACACCGTCGAGCAGCGCAACGCCGAGATCCGCAAGAACGTCCTCAAGTACGACGAGGTCATGAACGAGCAGCGCAAGGTCATCTACAGGCGCCGGGACCAGATCCTCGAGGGCGCCGACCTGCGCAGCGAGGCCATGGAGTACCTGGCCGACGCCATCGAGTCGACCATCTCCACCCACTGCGTCGCCGACTATTCCGAGGAGTGGGAGGTCGACGGGCTGGTCACCGAGATCCACACCTTCTGGCCCTCGGGGCTCACCGAGGCCGAGCTGAAGGCCTCGGCCTCGACCGACGAGCTGTACGAGAAGCTGGCGGGCGAGGCCGTCGCCTACTACGAGCAGCGCGAGGCCGACATCGGCGACGAGCTCATGCGCGATGTCGAGCGCCAGGTGATGCTGCGCATCATCGACCAGAAGTGGCGCGAGCACCTCTACGAGATGGACTACCTCAAGGAGGGCATCAACCTGCGGGCCATGGGCCAGCGCGACCCGCTGGTCGAGTGGCAGCGCGAGGGCTTCCACATGTTCGAGCAGATGATGCACGGCATCTCGCAGGACTTCGTCAAGTACGTCATGCACGCCCAGGTCACGGTGGCCAAGAAGGAGCCGGAGAGCCAGCCGGCACCGGTGTCCGGCATGCAGTACTCGGCGGCCGAGGACCCTGTGCAGGGCACGGCCGGGCTCCGGGCCGCGGCCCGCGCCGGCGCCGGCGACGGCCAGGGCCAGCCGCCGGGGGCCGGACCGGGCGAGTTCTCCGAAGCTCCGCCGCAAGCCGAGGAGGAGCGCAACGTCCCGATCGTGAAGTCGGAGTGGGACAGGACCCCGCGCAACGCACCGTGTCCGTGCGGGAGCGGCAAGAAGTTCAAGCTTTGTCACGGCCGATGAACCTCGGCGGCTTCGCCGCCGCTGTTCACCAGCCGTGAGTTTGCGCGGTCGGTGCCAGTTACGGTTGTTGTCGGGGTCGGCAAAGCCGCCCCGACCAGCGACCGGCAGATCCTGATGCGTGATTTCACCGATGACCTCACCGTGCTCAGGAAGCGCGTGGCCGAGGCGGCGCACTATCTGCGCATCGCCGAGCGGCGCGACCGCAGACCCCAGCTCGAGGCCGACGCGTCCACGCCGGATCTCTGGGACGACCAGGACCGGGCCAGGTCCGTCACCGCCGAGCTGGCCGCGGTCACCGACGACCTCGAGCGGTACGACGGGCTGGTCCGTCAGCTGGAGGACGCCGAGACGCTGTTCGAGCTGGCGCGGGAGGAGAGCGACGCCTCGTTCGAGTCGGAGATCGCGGCGTCGGTCACCGAGCTGGCCCGCCGGCTCGACACCCTGGAGCTGCGATCGCTGTTCTCGGGGCCCTACGACGACCACGACGCCCTGTGCGAGGTCCATGCCGGCGAGGGCGGCACCGACGCCCAGGACTGGGCCAACATGCTGCTGCGCATGTACCAGCGCTGGTCGGAGCGCCGCGGGTTCACCCTGGAGCTCGACGAGGTCACCCCGGGCCAGGAGGCCGGCATCGGGTCGGCCACGTTCATCGTCAAGGGCAGGTTTGCCTACGGTCTGCTCCAGGCCGAGCGCGGCGTCCACCGGCTGGTGCGGATCTCGCCGTTCAACGCCCAGGGGAAGCGGCAGACGGCGTTCGCCGCGCTGGGGGTCGTTCCGATGATCGGCGCCTCGGAGGCCGACGTCGAGATCGACGAGAAGGACCTCCGCATCGACACCTACCGCAGCTCGGGCGCGGGTGGCCAGCACGTCAACGTCACCGACTCGGCCGTGCGCATCACCCACCTGCCCACCGGGATCGTCGTGTCCTGCCAGAACGAGCGCAGCCAGCACCAGAACAAGGAACGGGCCATGCAGATCCTGCGGGCCAAGCTGGCCGACCTCGAGCGCCAGCGGCGGGAGGAGCAGCTGGCCGAGCTGGCGGGCGAGCAGCCGCGGGTCGGCTTCGGCTCCCAGATCCGCTCGTACGTCCTGCACCCGTACCAGCTGGTCAAGGACCTCCGCACCGACCAGGAGACCGGGCATGTCGACGCCGTGCTCGACGGCGACCTCGACCGGTTCATCGAGGCCTGGCTGCGCGACAAGCGGGCGACCGGCTGAGCGCGGCGGGGGCGCCGGCCCGAGGGGGGGTGGCTGGCGCCCCGGCGGGCCAGCCTCTATCTTGGCTGGCTGTCCGAGGGCGGAGTCACGGGGCCTGCCGCGGACCGACCCCTACTGCTGAGCGTCGCTTCCTCATGATCAAGCTCGAGAACGTCACCAAGGTGTACAAGTCCGTCGCCGGCAACGTCGTCGCCCTGCGCGACGCCACGGCCGAGATCGACAAGGGCGAGTTCGTCTTCCTGGTCGGCCCGTCCGGCTCGGGGAAGTCGACGCTCCTCCGCCTGCTCAACCGCGAGGAGGTGCCCGACCGGGGCCAGCTCTGGGTGGCGGGCAAGGAGCTGAACGGCCTGCCCGGCTCGAAGGTGCCGTACCTGCGGCGCAACATCGGCAGCGTGTTCCAGGACTTCAAGCTCCTCACGAACAAGACCGTGGGCGAGAACGTGGCGTTCGCCCTCGAGGTCATCGGCCGGCCCAAGCACGTCACCCGCAGCCAGGTCCCGGCCATCCTCGAACTGGTGGGGCTGGCCAAGAAGATCAACAACTACCCCGACGAGCTCTCGGGCGGCGAGCAGCAGCGGGTGTCGATCGCCCGGGCGTTCGTGAACCGGCCGCTGATCCTCCTGGCCGACGAGCCGACCGGTAACCTCGACCCGTCGACCTCGGTGGAGATCATGAAGCTCCTCGACCGCATCAACCGGACAGGGACCACGGTGATCATGGCCACGCACGACAACGCCATCGTCGACGCGATGCGGCGACGGGTGGTGGAGCTGGAGAAGGGCCAGGTCGTCCGAGACCAGGCCCGAGGGGTCTACGGCTACGGTGCGTAGGTACGGCTACTTCTTCCGGGAGACGGCCACGGCGCTCCGCCGGAACGCCCTGGTCACCTTCGCCGCCATCTCCACGGTGTTCATCTCGCTGTTCCTCCTGGGCGGGGCCCTCCTGGTGGAGCGGCAGGTCCGGCTCATGACCGGAGAATGGGCCTCGAAGGTCGAGGTGTCGGTGTTCCTTCGGGAGGATGCCTCCTCCGAGGAGATCGACGCGCTGAGCCGGAACATCGAGTCGATCCCCGAAGTCGACGAGGTGTTCTTCGAGAATCGGGAGCAGGCCTTCGTGAACTTCCAGGAGCTGTTCCGGGACAACCCGGCGCTGGTGGAGAACGTCGATCCCGCGGCCATGCCGCAGTCCTTCCGGGTCAAGCTCGTTGACCCCGCCGACTTCCCGGTGATCCGGGCCCGGCTCGCCGGGGACCCGGCCATCGACCAGATCCGGGACGAGCAGGCCATCCTGAAGCGGCTCCTGGCCGTGACCAGCGTCCTCCGTACCGGGGTGATCGCGGTGGCCGCCATCATGCTGGTCTCGGCGGCCGGCCTCATCGGGAACACCGTCCGGATGGCGGTGTTCGCCCGCCGGAAGGAGATCGCCATCATGAAGCTGGTGGGGGC
>JBOGGX010000190.1:0-9024 GCA_050744245.1 Acidimicrobiales bacterium | reverse complement strand
CGGCGGCGCGGCCGAGTACTCCTCGGCCCTCGACGCCCGGCGGGCCGACGCCATGGCCGGCTCCTCGCCCGCCTCGACGCCGGCCTTGGCCCCGGCGCGGACCCCGGCCGCGGCCAGCACCGCACCCATGGCGTGACGCGGCAGGCGGGCCGCGCCGCCCAACCCCACCAGGCCGGCCACCGTCCCGATCGGCTTGAGTGCCTTCCACGCGGCATAGGTGGCCACCAGCGAGACCAGCCCGACCAGCCACAACGGCCAGCTCGTGCCGAGCAGCGCACCGACGGCCCTGGTCATGAGGCCGCCGGCCACGGTCGCCGTGATCAGCGCGACCACCACCGCCTGAGCCATCCCACCCAGCTTCCGTACCGGACCGGACCAGCGATACAGGGTCCCGAACGGGATGACGATCGGCAGGGCCATCACCAGACCCCGCCCGACCAGCCGAGCGACCAGCACGAGCGCGGCGGCGACGCCGGCCATGAAGCACAGGCAGCCGACGAGCACCCAGCCCAGCAGCCCGGTCGGGACCCGGCTCGAGAAGGCGCCCTTGCCCTGCATCGTCCGGTAGGCGCTGGGGTCGGCGGCCTCGAGGTCGCGTGCGGCATCGACGAACGCCTGCCGGTGGGCTTCGGTCATGGCCTCGGCCTCGGGTCCGCCCCGATCGAGCGTCGGGAGCTCCGACCAGGCGAAGGCCATCGCCGCGTAGAACCTCGGTCCGAAGGCCTCGGCCGTGCGGGTGGTGTCGGAGCCGAACATGCCCCGCAGCCACACCCGGTAGGCGACGTCGCCGTTGATCTGACCGACCGCGGGGTCGGCACCGGCACGGGCGTCTGCCTCACCGGCGAGCGTGTCGTTGACCAGCTTGGCCGAGCCCACCACGGTGTCGTCCCACGTGCGGCCGGCCCACGCCGGGTACGACAGGGCCAGCGCGGCCAGCGCGATCATGAGCACGGCCCAGGCGCCGGCCGTGGTGATCTCGCCGTACTCGGCGGTGCGGGCCCGGAACAGCATCCAGACGCCGACCGCGGTCAGGGCCAGGCCCATCGCGATGCCGAAGAAGTTGCCGAGCCGGTCGGTGAGCGCGGCCACCGACTCGTCCAGCGGGCGCAGCCAGTCGCCGGCCCATGCGATCTGGCGCACCGATGCGGTGCCGTTCAAGGTGGCCGACATCCAGTCCATCGGGACGTTCGCCATGTCGGTCACGAGACCCTCGGCCGAGCCGGAGCAGCCGAGGTCCCATGACGGCCACCAGAGCCCGGCCGTTCCGTAGCTGGCGAACAGGTCGTCCGGTGCGGTCGCGGGACCGGCCGACGCCGGAGGTTTGGCCGGCGTGGTCGCGAACCATCCGGGCATGCCGGTGTCAGGGCGGCGGGGCGCGGGGGCCGACGGAGCGCACGGGTTGAGCTGGGCCTCGGCGTCGCCGGGCACGGCGACCAGCAGCGCACAGGCGGCGACGAGGAGGAGCGCCCATCGGAGCCTCGGCCGCCTCATGCGACCCTCTGCGCCGCCCGCCGCCCAGGATCGGTGCGGAGGGCCTCGGTCAGGTGGGGCAGCCACGCCGCGTCGATTCGGACCCGCTGGACCCGACCCGCGGGGTCGAGGTAGAGGAACTCGCCCGGCCAGCGTCGCGACAGCCCGGCGATGGTCGAGGCGTAGACCTCCGGGGTGCGGACCAGGCGCAACGCCTCGCGGGTGGTCTCCTCGTCCTCCAGCCGGCCGACGAAGGCGTGAGCGAACAGGGCGCCGACGCCGAGCGACAGCACGTCGGCCGGCACCTGGGACGAGGCGAACACCGCGGTGTTGCGTTTGCGGGAGTCGCGGGCGAGGCGCTGGAAGAAGCTGCGGCCCGACGACCATCGGGCCAGGAAGTGGACCTCGTCCAGGTGGAGCTGGCGGCGCCGGTCGGCCGGCCCCGAGTAGATGAACCTCGACGCATACAGGATGGCCAGGGCCAGGACCGGCTGGGCGATCCGCTCCCGCAGCGAGTGGTCGGCGGGCGCGGTGCCCTCGGCCGGCAGCTGCACCCCCTCGATCGTGATGACAGTCAGGGCCGCGGCCGTGTCGACCGGGCTGACCGCGCGACCTGGTTCGCCGAGGATCAGGCTCCCGTCGCGGAGGGCGGCCGCGTCGCGCAGCTGGTCGGCCAGTTCGGCCGCGTCGGCCCCGGCCCCGGTCAGCGCGTCGATCACCGCCCACGGCGTCGTCTCGGGGGTCATGGCCAGGGTGCGCACCATGCGCGGCAGCCAGCGGGCCCCGGCCCCGCGGTACTCGTACGGCAGCAGGCCGCTGAGCGCCTCGATCAGCGTCTCGCGTCTGGCCTGGGCCACGACCGCGACCTCGGCCTGGTACTCGGCGTCGCTGTCGTAGTCGGAACGGACCGGGTCGGGGATCAGTCCGCAGGGCGACAGGGTGCCCGGCGCACCGGCCGAGAGCGAGAGGTGCTGGGCGAAGGGCTTGAGCTCGGGCAGGTCGCACAGGGCGGCGAGCGGGCCGGACGGGTCGAGCACGACGGTCTGGGTGCCGCGCCGGGTGCCGTGGTAGGCGAGCACGCCGGTCAGGAAGCTCTTGCCCGCGCCGGGATCGGCGATGACCGGGCACAGCCCCGAGCGGCCCGCCGGTCCCTCGGTGACGGCGCAGGCGTCGAGCATCAAGGCGTAGCGGGTGGTCCCGCAGGCGTAGCCGAGGTAGGGCCCGACGCCGTCACCGATGGCGGCCGAGGTGTGCGGGATGCCGGCCGCCAGGTAGCTCACCGGCATCACCCGCTGGTAGCCGGTCGTCTCCCATGCCTCGCCCGGGAAGAACTCGGCCAGCTTCCTGGCCTGGGCCACCGGGTGCTCGAGGGCGATGCGGACCTCGTCCGCGTACTGCTCGACCAGGCGGCGGGCCCGGGAGACGGCCTCGTCCTCGGTCGCCCCCCACACGGCCAGCCGGATCACGCCCCGGAACCGGGCGGCGGCCTCGGGCGGGCCCTCGGTGACGTCGTCGACGATCTCCTCGGCCTGTTCGGCGGCCCGGATGACGGCCAGCGGCGGGGCCTCGCCGTGATCCTCGCGATAGTGACGGGCGATGTTCAGGATCCGGTTGCGCTGGTAGTCGGCCTCCTTCTCGTACTCGCGCCGGCCGGCGATCCGGCCGGACAACGACCAGTCCGACGCGAACTCGAGCTGGTCGGCATAGGTCATCCACGGCGCCCGGCCGGACTCCGGGTAGCGCTGGTCGTCCATGCGACCGACGGTCAGGACCACGATGTGCCGGGTCACCGGCCGACCGTCCCGGTAGGCCTCGACCTTGACCGAGCGCCCCCATGGCTCGTGGGTCCAGCGCACCGGCTCGATCACCGCGGCCAGGTCGTCACGATCCCACACGGCGCCACCGATACCGTCCGAAGTGGACGGTGCGGGGATGCCCAGCGCGGCGGAGCCGTGGAGCAGGCGTTCCATGGTCAGCACGTCGGCCGGGCGACCGTCGAAGCCGGGCGCGGCGACCTGCTCACCCAGGGTCCTCACCTCGCGCACCAGGCCGGCGTACGGGCTGGCGGTCACGATGGACTCTTCGCCGGTCATGGCGGCGGTGAGCGCGTCGAGGCGGAGGCGGGACGGGCGCGGGCCGACCCGCACGCCGAGGATCACCTGGCGCTCGTCGAGGCGGGACCGCATCACCCGCTCCTGTTGACCGGCCAGCCAGCCGTTGTAGGACAAGGGCGCCGCCGGCTCGCCCGGTCCCGCTCCCTGTCCCTGTCCCGCCTCGGCGAGGGCGAGGTACGGGTCGTAGTCGACCGCGCCGGCGACGTCGGGGAGACGACTCGACCCGGTGGCCTCGTCCATCGAGCGGGCCCACGCCGCCGCCGGGTAGGGGCGGGAGGTGACCCGCAGCTTCACCGCCCGGCCGGCGAGGGCGGCCCACCGGCCTCCGACCCGGGCCAGCAGGGCGGCCCTGGCCGCGTCGTCGAGGAAGCTCCACCGTTGGCCGCCGAGCTCGTAGTGGGCCCACACCGACGAGTCGGTGAGGACGAGGTGGCCGACCAACTCACGGACCGCGGGGCGCAGGAGCGCCTCCCGGAGCCGCCAGCGAGGCCGCCACCCGCGGGTCACGATCGCCCTACTCCACGCGTGTCCAGCGCAGGTCGACCCGGGCCGAGCTGGGCGTCGTCGTCAGCCGTCGGCCTCGGTGCTCATCGGCCGCCGCCCGGCGCCAGTAGCGCAGCGGACGGTCGAAGTCGACGAGGTGGAGCAGGGCGCGGGTGAGCCACCACGCCACGGCCGCGCCGGCCAGCAGCCCAAGCGGCCAGAGCGTCGGGCCGCCGAGGGCGACACCAGCGGTCAGGCCGCCGCCGACGCAGACCACGGCCGCGGCGAAGCCGAGCGCCCAGGCCACGTAGGTGGCGTCGAACGGCCACCGGTGGCCGGGCGGGCCGAGCCAAAGCGCGCGTTGGCGGCGGACCACGTCGTCGGTCCGCAGGAGAGGCAACGGCCTCTCCTACTGGCCGATCCCGAGGAACCGGAGGACCGAGTCCCCGAAGGCGACGACGGCGAACGTCCCGGCGCCGACGGCCAGGAAGACGATGCCGATGACCGCGTTGGCCGACGTCCGGGCCACCTCGGCCATGTCGGCCTGGTTCGACCGGCTGATGATGCGGATGCCGACGACGATGATCAGCAGGGCGGCCAGACCCAGCAACAGGGTCCGTACCGCGTCGACGTTGAACATGGAGGCTCGCTCCTCTCACGCTCGCGGGCACACGCCCGCGAAGGTTGGCACGGGATACGGCCCGTGTGGTGGATGCCTTACGCTCCGGACCCATCGCCCGCCACCGACTGCGCCCGAGCGAGTGGGGCCTGGCCGTGCTCGCCGTCGCCCTGATGGCCGCCGGTCACTGGTGGGCGCGGGACGGCGAGCTGCCCGAGAGCGAACGGCGGTGCTTCGACGCCGTCAACGGGCTGCCTGACGGTCTGCGGTTCGGATGGTGGGCGCCGATGCAGCTCGGCAACGCCCTGGTGTGCGTGCTCGCCCCGCTGCTCGTGTTGTGGCGGACGAGGCGGCTGCGGCCGGCGCTGGCGACCTTTGTGGCCACGCTCGGCGGCTGGCTCGGCGCCAAGGCGGTCAAGCGGGTGGTGCCACGAGGCCGGCCCGAGTACTTCCTGGCCGAGGCGGTCCGGTTCCGCGAGGCGGCCCCGACGGGTCTCGGGTTCATCTCAGGTCACACCGCGGTGGCGTTCGGCCTGGCGACGGTGCTCCGGCCCCATCTGCCGCGGCGGCTACGGGCGGGACTTTTCGGCCTGGTGGTGCTGACGGGCACCGGGCGGATGTACTTCGGCGCCCATCTCCCGGCCGACGTGCTGGCCGGCGCCGGGTTCGGCTTTGCCTGCGGGCTGACGGCCAACGCCGTGGTTGGAGTCGATCCGCGCTGAACGGCCGGCGGCGGCATCGCTTGATTTGCTACGTTCCCCCTCGGTCAAGGGGAGGGTGCCGTTGCGGATCGCCCGCGCCAGTCGTGTGCTCGCCGTCGTCCTCATCGGGCCGATCGTCGCGGCCCTCATCGCGCCCTCGCCCGCCGCCGCGGCGCCGGGCGAGCCCCCGATACCCATCCCCAACCCCGATCTGCCGCTGGGCTGCGGCATCGACATCCTCGTCATCCTGGACGAGTCGGGCTCGATCGGATCGGCCGGCGCCACCGACGACGTGAAGGAGGCGTTCCGGGCGTTCACGCGAGCCCTGCGGAACACCGGTTCGAGGATGGCGGTGGCCGAGTTCTCGACCGTGGCCCGGCTCCCGCTCGTGCCGCCGTTCCGGGACCAGTACGTCACCGTCACCAACACCACCATCAGCCAGGTCTTCGATCCGTACATCAACGGGTTCGACCCCGACGGCCTCACCCACTGGGAGGACGGCTTCCGGGTCGGGCGCTACTTCCTGCCCCCACCCGACCCGCTGCGCCCGCATCTCACCGTGTTCATCACCGACGGTGACCCCAACAAGATCACCAGGGAGACCGGCAGCAACCGTGTCACCTACGACCCGGGCAATCCCGTCGTCGCCGACAACGAGTACGAACTCCAGGTTCCGCTCAGGGAGAACCAGCAGACCCAGGCGGTCAACAACCCGGCCAAGAACCGGGCCGTCCCCAACGCCAACGCGCTCAAGGCCCCGAAGTCACACATCCTCGCCGTCGCCGTCGGCAACGGACTCAGCAGTCAGGCCTCGCTGAACCGGATCATCGACGTCTCCGGGCCCGATGTGTTCACCGGGACCGGCAGCTTCGACATCACCACCGACGACGTCTACCGGGTACCAGACTTCGACGACCTCGAAGAAGCCCTCCGGGAGGCGGCGTTCCAGCTCTGCGCGCCGTCGGTCACCGTGCACAAGCTGATCGACGTGACCCCCGATCCGGACACCGACGACGCCTCGCCCGGCGCAGGGTGGGGCATGACCGCCATCGCGTCGCCGACCCCGGTCGACTGGGTGCTGCCCGACAGCGGGGCCGGCGACACGGCCACCGCGGCCACCGATGGCTCGGGTTTCGTGACCTTCCAATGGCAGACGGCCACGCCGGCCGATTCGTTCGTGTCGATCACCGAGGAGGACCCGGGGGGAGTGCCGCCGGGCTTCGTCAACGACCAGTCGGCGACGAGGTGCATCTACCGGACACCCGACACCGCCGGCGACCTCCCTCTGACAATCACGATCACCGACGGCGGGTTCTCAGGCACGGTGCCCGACGACGCCATCGTCACCTGCGAGATGGTGAACCGGGTGCCGCCCGCCCCGTCGATCGACCTCGAGAAGGACACCAACGGCGTCGACGCCGACGATCCGGCGGAGGCCCCGTTCATCCCCGTCGGCGAACCGATCACGTGGACCTACCTCGTCACCAACACCGGCAACGTCACCCTCTCCGACATCGCCGTGGTCGACGACCAGGGGGTCGCCGTGACCTGCCCGGAGACCACCCTCGCGCCCGGCGAGGACGTCGTGTGCACCGCGACCGGCACCGCCGCCGCCGGGCCGTACGCCAACATCGGGACGGTCACGGGCACGCCGTCGACCGGCGGCCAGGTCAGCGACTCGGACCCGTCACACTACATCGGGACCGCGCCTGGCATCGCCATCGAGAAGACGACGAACGGCGAGGACGCCGACGACGCCCCAGGGCCGTTCGTCCCGGTCGGTGACCCCGTGGTGTGGGCATACACGGTGAGCAACACCGGCAACACGGCACTGACGGGCGTGGCCGTCACGGACTCCGAGGGCGTCGTCGTCACCTGTCCGCAGACGACGCTGGCCGTCGGCGAGTCGATGCCATGCACCGCCCGGCCGGGCGTGGCCGTCGCCGGTCAGTACGAGAACGTCGGGTCGGTGACCGGTATCAGCCCGACCGGGCCGGTCCAGGACTCAGATCCCTCGCACTACTTCGGTTCGGCCCCGGCGGTCGAGATCGTGAAGACGACCAACGGCGAGGACGCCAGCACGCCCGCCGAGGCCGTCAACGTCCAGCCTGGGGAGCGGGTCAGCTGGCTGTACGAGATCACCAACACGGGCAACGTCCCGCTCCTGTGGACCGTCACCGACGACCAGCTCGGCGTGGTCGCCTGCCCGCGCCTTCTGTTCATCGCGCCCGGGCGGTCGATCTTCTGCTTCGCGTCCGGCATCGCCGAGGTGGGGCCGTACGCCAACATCGGGACCGTCGTCGGGACCGGGCCGGCCGGGCAGGTCGTCACCGACAGCGATCCATCGCACTATTTCGGGGTGCTCGGCAACATCGACATCGAGAAGTTCACCAACGATTTCAACGCCGAGCAGCCGCCTGGACCGTTCCTCCCGCCGGGATCGCCGGTGACGTGGACCTACCGGGTCACCAACACCGGCAACTCGCCCCTGACCGATGTGATCGTCGAGGACCTCAACGGGGTCGCGGTTGACTGCTTCGGCCAGGACACGCTCGCCGTGGGAGCGTCGTTCGACTGCGAGGCCACGGGTACCGCCGAGCCCGACCAGTACACCAACATCTCGACCGCGACCGGAACGCCACCCGTCGGCCCCGACGTGCGGGACGAGGACCCTTCGCACTACTTCGGGGCCGTGCCGGGGATCAACCTGCAGAAGTACACCCAGGGCGACGACGCCGACCTGGCCCCCGGTCCGCTCATCCCGGTCGGCGACCCGGTCGAGTGGACCTACGTGGTGACCAACTCGGGCAACCTCACCGTCGACGACATCGTGGTGATCGACGACCAGGGGGTGGCCGTCGACTGTCCGTCGACCTCGCTGGCGCCGGCCGAGTCGATGGACTGCACGGCGACGGGCACGTCGGTCGAAGGCCAGTACGCCAACGTCGGCACGGTCACCGGCACCGCCATCGACGGCGAGGAAGTGACCGACGACGACCCTTCGCACTACTTCGGCGTCGTGTCGGCCATTGACATCGTGAAGCTGGCCAACGGGCAGGACGCCAACGTGCCCCCAGGGGTGACGGTGCCGGCCGGGTCGAACGTGACGATGACGTTCATCGTCACCAACCCGGGGAACATCCCGATCAAGAGTGTCATGGTCACCGATGACCAGGGGCTGGCGGTCACGTTCCTCGGCGGCGACACCAACGGCGACAACGACCTCGACCCGGACGAGACCTGGACCTTCGAGGCGATCGCCGGGCCGGCGGCGGGCACCAACCTCAACAACATCGGGACGGTCTCCGGTCTCGACATCCTCGAGAACCCGTTGACGGCCAGCGACCCGGCCAACGTGAACACGGCCGCGATCCCCAAGACCGGGACCGAAGCCGTTCCCCTCACGGTGCTGGCCCTCGCCCTGATCGTGAGCGGGTCGGGTCTGCTTCGGGGCCGCCGCCTGGAGCGCGGCAAATGACCTCTGTGCGCGCCTGAGCTCGGATAGCCGGGTTTGGGGGTATCCACTCAGCTGGCCTTGCCCAGGTCAAGCCGCTCTCCACGGGCGGTTCGCTGGCGGTCGCTCGAGCGACGGCGGGTGACCCCACCCGGCCCGTCCGGACGGCGGGTTCCGCTTGGG
>JBOGGX010000189.1:0-43867 GCA_050744245.1 Acidimicrobiales bacterium | reverse complement strand
AGGCGGCGCGGCGCCGCGCCGGGCGGCCGGACCATCGCTCGCGGCTCGATGCGGCGCAGCAGCGGACCGAACACCTGCGTCTCGTGACCGCCGAGGTACGGGCGGTTGAAGGCGACGTCGTCGGGCTCCCACACGTCGAACGCGATGCGGTAGGCCCGGCCGATTGCGCGCAGCCGGGCCGGGTCCATCGTCGGCACGTCCACCTCGTCCCGCAGCACGCCGTCGGCGCTCGCCCGCAGCTCGCCGTCGGCGTCACCGCGGTTCGACAGGGCCACGACACCCGGCAGCCGGTCGGCCGGCGGACGCGCGAGGCAGATCGCGCCGTCGGGCCGTGCCGTGTGGTTCATCGTGTCGTGCAGCGACAACACGTCGAGGGTCGTCGCCGAATTCCACTCCTCGACCGTCCCTGCCGCCTGGTCGAGCGTGACGAGGCGCCGCAACTTGGCCTCGATGACGCGCTGGACCAGGTCGTCGCGGACCTGCTCGTAGGCGTCGACGCCCAACGAGCCGGCGACGGCGAGGGCTTCCTCCAGGGCGTCCCACTCGGCGTCGGACAGCGGCTGGCGGAGCACCGGGAGGTAGCCGAACGTGACCGGTCGGACGGCGTCGACGCCGGCGAGCGACGGCCGCTCACCCTCCGCCGCGGCGTCGAGGCGGGCGAAGGCCTCCCGGAGGCCGGCGACCACGTCCTCCGGGCGGGGCCGGTTGGCGTCCCGCACGGCACGGGGGTGCGGGTCCTCGATGTACAGGACGTGGGGGTCGATCGCCGCCCAGCGCCGGGCCACCGGGCTGGTCGACCCGTCGGTGAAGTCGTACTGCAGGCGACGGGTGAAGCGGACGTCGACGAAGGGTTGCAGCTCGGCCGGGAACGCCGCCGAGGAGTGGGGACCGGTGATCACCAGGTCGATGCCCCCGAGGGCGTCATCGAGGTCACCATCGCCGGCGAAGTACGCCATGTCGTCGACGCCGAAGCGGGTGCCCGCATCGATCCAGTCGATGTGGGCGACGTCGCTGGCGCCCGCGGCGGTCATGTCGACACCGTGCGGCTGACGACCTTCTCCTCGAGGTACCGGCACGGAACGTCCTCCTCGACGATCTCGCCGTTGCGGGCGTAGACCTTCAGGGCGCGGCCACCGACCTCGGAGGTGACGGCCTCGACCACCTCGCCGTCGGGTGTGAACCGGATGGCCACCCGGTTCCACGAGGCGTACCCCATCTCGAGGGTGCCGTCGAGCAGGGCGGCGTGGAACAGCGGGCCGCGCTGGTCCTCGGCGTCGTAGTGGGGGCAGTAGCTGCCCTTGATCATGCCGAGACCGTCGTGCAGTAGCTGGAGGGTCGGCCCGAACGAGTCGGTCGTCCCGCCCTCGAACCAGCACAGTCCACCGGCGCTGCCGCCGGTGAGCACCGCCCCGTTGGCCAGGGCCGCGTGGAGCAGCTCGTCGACACCCTGGCGCCGCCACACGTCGAGCATGTTGGCGGTGTTGCCGCCACCGACGTGGATGACATCGGCACCGAGGACGACGTCGCTGAGGTCGTCGTGCTCGCGGTGGAACAGGCGCAGGTGGCGGGGCCGGCAGCGGTAGTGGGTGAACGTCTCGTAGAACGAGACGATGTACGTGGGGTCGTCCCCGGTCGCCGTGCCGACGAACAGCACGGCCGGGTCGTCCTTGCCGGTGAGCTCCAGCACGTACTCGTGCAGCGGATCATGGCGTCGGTCCATGATGGCCCGCCCGGCGCCCATCGGCACGATGTGTCCAGCCATGTCGGCTCCTCTCGGTCAGCAGCCGCTCACCGAGGCCAGGATCGGCTCGATCTCGGCGATGTGGGCATCGATTGCCACCTTGACCGCGGTGGGGTTGACGATGCTTGCGCCCTCGTCGCCGCCGCCGAGCGACGCGGCCAGCGCCTCGGCGTCCTCCTCGATCTCCTCGAGACGATCGGCGTCGGCCCGGCTGACGGCGTCCTCGACCTCGCCGAGTGCGTCCTTGACCGACAGCAGCAGGCCACGGAGACCGGCCCTGTTGCTCTCGTCGTAGTCGAAGTCGCGTAGCTCGTCGATGGACACCTGCAGCTGCTCGACCGCGTTGCAGGCCTCCTCGGCGTCGGTCGAGTCGGCGCAGGCGACGAGACCGACAGCGACCACCACGGCGAGCACCGAGCGCCAGCGCGAATCCATCGGTGTCCTCCTTCCCGTCATCCGACGAGGGCCGAGATCGGAAGCGCCACGGCGACCGAGACCGCGGTGAAGATGAGCAACGGGATCATGAACGAGTGGTTGAGGACGGCCTTGCCGATCTTAGTGGTGCCGGTCTGATCGAACGCGACGGTGGCCACCTGCGAGCCGTTGGCCGGCAGGAAGTAGATGCCGGTGACGGACGGCCAGAAGGCGGTGATGGTGCCGGCCGTCAGACCGAGCGAGAGCCCGATCGGCACGATGGCGTTGGTCGCCGTGCTCTGGCTGGTGGTGAGTGCGGCCACGACGAACAGGGCGACCCCGAACAGCCAGCTGGCCTGCTCGACCGCGTCGCCGAGGACGTCCACGATCACGTCCTCGTGCGCCGCGATGAACGTGTTCGCCATCCAGGCGATGCCGAACAGGGCGATGGCGCCGACCACGCCCGCGCCGAACGTGGACTGCTTGGGGACGTCGGCCGCCTTCACCCGGCAGGTCAGGAAGATGAGCCCAGCGACGACGCCCATCACCAGCTGGATCGTCGTCGTCACGCTGACCTGGGCGGCGGCGTCGCCGGTGCCGACCGTGGGCCGCAGGCCGCCGAACAGGCCGAACAGCACGATGACGCCGACGCCGGCCAGGAAGATGATCGCCGAGCGCTTGGCCTCGGGCGGCAGCGCCAGCATCTTGTCGACGTCGACCGCCTGCGGTTCCTGGAGCAGCCCCTTGCCCAGGCGGTCCTGGTACACCGGGTCGTCGACCAGCTCCTTGCCGCGCCGGTTCTGAACGGCCGCCACGACGAGCAGGGCGACGACGCTGGCGGGCCACATGATCAGCAGGATCTTGCCCAGGCTGAAGCCGGACGGCTCGAGCAGCGCGGTGAGCGACGCGGTCGCCGCTGACACGGGAGAGCAGATGATGCCGACCTGGGAGGCCAGGGCGGCGGCGGCGAGCGGCCGCTCGGGCCGGATCTTCTTGCTGTACGCCGACTCGTAGATCACCGGCAGCAGCGGGTAGTAGATGTTGCCGGTGCCGGCGCCGACGGTGAAGAAGAAGGCCAAGAACGGCGCGTAGTAGGTGACTCGCTCGGGGTGCGTCTCGATCGCCCGGGCGGCAACGCCGACCATCCAGTCGATGCCACCCGCCGCCTGCATCACCGACGCCGCGGTGATGACCGTGATGACGATGAACACGGCGTCGGTCGGCGGCGAGCCCGGATTGAGCTGGAAGACGAAGACCAGGACGAACAGGCCGACGAGGCCCCACACACCGAGGCCGATGCCGCCCTGGCGGACGCCCATGAAGATGGCGAGGATGACGACCGCTCCCTCGAGGGCGATCAGCAGACCATCCACGGGCATCCCGTCCGTCCAGATTTCGTTGCCGCTGCAAGCGTCGAACTGACGCTATTCGTGATTCGTGTCACTTTTCCTACCACACCCGATCCACGAGGTGCGGGGATCACTAGCGCCGACCCATCGGCGACCTTGCGGTCAACGAGCGGATAGCCGTGTCCCCGACTGGGTGATCGTCGGGCTGCGGCGGCGCCGACGCCGCCTGGTGTGCCCGTGCGGCTGGAAGGGGAGGGCGGTCCATGACCGCTCCATCCGACGCTGGCGGCATCTCGATCTGGGCGCGGCGAACCTGTGGTTGGAGGCCGAGGACCGGTGCCATCCTGGTCGCCTCGCGGGTCGCCTCGGGGAGCCCGGCCAGCCGCCGTCGGAGCAGGGCGACCAGGGCGCCGGGGAGCACCGGCGTGACGGGACCGTCGATCAGTTCGACGAGCTGACGGTCGACCCGCAAACCAAGCCTCCTGGCACGGACCTCCCGTGGCAGGTGTACGGATGTCTCGACTCGCCGGTTCGCGGACAATTCGGCGTCCGGGCGGTCAGTCGACGGGCTCGTCCTCCGGCGGGAGGTAGGCCAGCTTCAGGTCGCCCAGCCGGACCAGCGTCGACGAGATCCAGCCTCCCATCGCGCTGAAGTGGTCGTCGATGAGTGAGCCGTCCTTGAGGACCTCCTCGTCGAGCTCGTAGGTGCCCTCGTAGGAGACCTCGATCGCGTACTCGGCGTCGCGCAGGTCCGGGCCGAACTGCGTCTCGACCGTCGGGCCGGAGCGCACGAGCGGCTCGACGCCGACGGGCGGGCTGCGCTCGGGGAGCACGGCCAGCACCACGCCGGGATCGGGCGAGCCGGCCAGCCGCTGGACCCGCAGCACGATCTCAATGTCGATGTGGGGGCTCTCGTCGGTGGGCTCGCCGATGTACCAGAGCCGGTACGCGGTCTGCGACCACGTCGGCCAGTCGAGGGTGATGTCGGCCCGCACCCGTGGCGGCGATCCCTCGCCGGGGAGGCCGTAGCTCGTCTCCCAGGTGAGGTCGCCGAGCAGGACGTCGGCCTGGAACCTCTCCTCGAACGCCTGCCGCTCGAGCAGGGCGTTCTCGAAGGTCTCCCGCAGCGACCCGATGGCGTCGGTGAACACGTGGTCGAGCATCCGAGTCGGAGGCTACTGCTCGGTTCGGTTTGGTTGACCGGCTGGTCGCGGCGCGCGATGCGGCGGCGTCATGCAACGATGCGCCCATGCCCTCTCCGGACGTCAACCCCTACGAAGCGGCCTCGGTGGCGGCGACCGACCTGCAGCATCATCTCGGGCGGGGCCGGTTCGACGCGGCCGTCGTGCTCGGCTCCGGTTGGCAGGCCGCGGCCGGCCTCCTGGGCGAGACGGCGGGCGAGGTCGACCTGGTCAAGGTGTACGGGTTTCCCGAGCCGTCCGTCGCCGGCCACGGGGGAACGGCCCGTGCCGTCGAGTCCGACCGTCGTCGCCTCCTCGTGTTCCTCGGCCGGGTCCACCTGTACGAGGGTCATTCGCCCGCCACGGTCGTGCACGGGGTCCGGGCCGCGACCGCGGCCGGCGCCGGGACGGTGGTGCTGACCAACGCGGCCGGCGCGCTCGACGCGTCCCTCGCCGTCGGCCAGCCGGTGCTGATCAGGGACCACATCAACCTCACCGGCCGCTCACCCCTGTCGGGGCCGGAGCCCCCGGCGCCGTACCCGTCACGCTTCCACGACGTGACCGACCTCTACTCGCGGCGGCTGCGGGCCATCGCCCTCGACGCAGAGCCCGCCCTGGCCGAGGGGGTGTACGCCGCGCTCAACGGCCCGCACTACGAGACCCCGGCCGAGATCGGGATGCTGCGGGCCCTCGGTGCGGACCTGGTCGGCATGTCGACGGCGATGGAGGCCATCGCCGCCCATCACGCCGGGGCCGAGGTTCTGGCGCTGTCGCTGGTCACCAACCTGGCCGCCGGCGTCAGCGCGACCCCACTCGATCACGCCGAGGTGCTGGCGGCCGGCCGAGAGGCCGAGGGCCGCCTGGCCAGGCTGCTGCAGGCGATCGTCGCCCGGCTCTGAGCTGCTCATCAGTAGGCGGTGGTGCGGCAGCGGGGCCGGGGCACGGCCTTGTACCGGGGCCGGCCGCCTCGCCGCCAGAGCCGCTCGTGGTCGATGAGGACGTGCCGCGCCTTTCGGGCCACCCACGCCGCCGCGGCCCGCACCCGCTCCAGAACGTCGCCGTCGGAGGCCACCCCCGCATTCTCGACGCATCCAAGGTCGGAATTCGACCGCAGCTGCGTCGAGTTCGTTCCCCAGTCTACCTACATGCTGCATGTAGGCTGCTAGGCTGCCGAGATGGAGATCAAGGACCTGTACGCACTTGTGGTCGTCGCCGAGCCGCTGGCCCTGCGCGACTGGTATGTCAAGCACCTCGGCTTCGCGGTGGGCTTCGAGCAGGATTGGGTCGTGTACCTGGTCGCCCCGGGCGAGCGGCGCTTCGGCGTGTGCTTCATGCGCGAGGGGCTCGACGATCAGCTCCCACAGTTTCGAGCCCCGATCGAAGGCAGCAGCCTGCTGCTGACGATCGAGGTGGCCGACGCCGAATCGGCCCTCAGCGAGGTCGAGGGCACGGGCCTCGTCCCCGAGATCACGTTGCGCGACGAACCGTGGGGCCAGCGACACTTCATGCTGCGCGATCCGGCCGGAATCTGGGTCGACGTCGTGCAGCAGCTCGTGTCCGTGGAGGCCGATGGATGAATTGCATGAAGTAGCCGCCCGACGCGTCCGCGGATCGAACGTCGAGCGTCATGCCCGGACACGGGCGGCCTTGCTGGCGGCCGGCCGCGTGGTGTTCGCCCGAGACGGCTACGGCCCGGCCAGCACGAGCGAGATCGCGGCCCGCACCGGTCTCACCCGCGGGGCGCTCTATCACCACTTCCCCGACAAGCTCGGCCTGTTCGAGGCCGTGCTCGAACAGGTGGCCCGCGAGCTGGTGGTGCGGATCGACGCCGCGGCCACCAGCAAGGGCAGCGCCCGGGCCGGGCTGCAGGCCGGGTGTGAGGAGTGGCTCGACGCCATGGCCGAGCCGGAGCTGCACCGGCTGTATCTGGTCGAGGGTCCTGCGGCCCTCGGCCTCGCCCGCTGGCGCGAGCTCGACGCCCGCTATGGAGGGGGCTCGCTGCGCCAGGGGATCGAGGCCGTGCTGGTCGAGATCGGGGACCGCACCACGGCGGTCGAGCCGCTGACCGCCCTCCTGACCGGAGCGCTGAACGAGGCCGCGCTATGGACCGCGGAAAGCGATGAGCCCACCTTGGCCCGGCGGGCCATGCGGGGCAGCGTCAGGCTGCTGCTCGACCGCCTGTTCGCCCGGCCGTGACCCGACACCCGCGCTAAAGCTATGCGGATGGCCGGCGCCGCCCCCGACCCTGCTCCCGCTCCCGCCGGGCTCATCGACCGGGTGCGGGCCTGGCTGGCCGCCGACCCCGACCCCGACACCCGGGCCGAGCTGACCGGGCTGGTCGAACTGGCGGCGAGGGGCGACCAGGGCGCGGTGTCCGACCTGGCCGACCGGTTCGCCGGGCGCCTGCAGTTCGGCACCGCGGGATTGCGGGGCGAGCTGGGGGCCGGGCCGATGCGGATGAACCGGCTCGTCGTCCGGCAGGCCACCGCGGGGCTCGTCAGGTTCCTCCGCCACGAGCTCGGGATCGAGCGGCCTCGGCTCGTCGTCGGCTACGACGCCCGCCACAAGTCCGACGTGTTCGCTCGCGATGCGGCGGGCGTGGTCGTCGCCGCCGGGGGCGAGGCGTTGCTGTTCCACCAGGCCACACCGACCCCCGTCGTGGCCTACACCGTGCGCCGGGTGGCCGCCGACGCCGGCGTGGCCGTCACCGCCAGCCACAACCCGCCGAGGGACAACGGGTACAAGGTCTACCTGGGCGATGGAGCTCAGATCGTCCCGCCCACCGACGAGCGCATCGCCGCCGCGATCGAGGCCGTCTCCTCCGCCCCGATCGACGTGCTCGCGCAGGGCTGGACCACGTTGGGCGACGACGCGGTCGAGGCCTACACGGCCATGGCCGTCGGCCGGGTCGAGGGCGAGGGCACCCGGCGCGATCTCGTGAGCGTCTACACGCCGCTCCACGGGGTCGGCGCCGTGATCGCGACCGACGCCGTCGCTCGGGCCGGGTTCCCCGCCCCCCGCGTCGTGGCCGCCCAGGCCGAGCCCGACCCCGACTTCCCCACCGTGGCCTTCCCCAACCCCGAGGAACCCGGCGCGCTCGACCTGGCCCTGGCCGACGCCCGGCGGTTGGGCGCCGACATCATCCTGGCCAACGACCCGGATGCCGACCGGCTGGCCGTCGCCGTTCCCGACCCGCACGCGGGCGGCGCGTGGCGGCCGCTCACGGGGAACGAGGTGGGCGTCCTCCTCGCCGACCACCTCCTCCGCCGAACCGCCTCGTTCGGGGCCGGCCGGCTCGTCGTCACCACCGTCGTCTCGTCCCGCCTGCTCTCGAAGCTGGCCGCCGAGGCCGGCGTCGTCTACGCCGAGACCCTGACCGGGTTCAAGTGGATCATGCGGGCCGCGCTCGACCGGCCCGACCTGCGGTTCGTCTTCGGCTACGAGGAGGCCCTGGGCTACGCGGTGACCGCCGAGGTGCGCGACAAGGACGGGATCACCGCCGCCCTGGTGTTCGCCGAGCTGGCCGCGGAGGCCAAGGCGGCCGGCGGTTCGGTGATCGACCGGCTCGACGACATCGCCCGCCGGCTCGGGCTGCACGCCACGGCCCAGGTCACCATCCCCGGGTTCGGCGTCGTCGACCGGCTGCGGGCCTCGCCGCCGACCGCGCTCTCCGGGCGAAGCGTCCGACGGGTCGTCGACCTCCTGGCGGGCGATCCGCTGCCGCCGACCGACGGCATGGTCGTCGAGCTCGAGGGCGACCTGCGGCTCGTCGTGCGCCCCTCGGGCACGGAGCCCAAGACCAAGGCCTACCTGGAGTACGTCCTCCCCGTCGGCGACGACATCGGCGCGACCCGCACCGCAGCCGCGGCCGAACTGGAGGCGGTGGGCTCGGCCGTCAGCGCGGCGCTGGGCGCCGACTGACGTTGGCGTCCGGGGGACCCGGCCACCCACTTCCCCAATCGCTGCCCGTTCGGACATTGACCATCAAGGGGTGGGAGCATCAGCCTTTTCAGGTTGTCCGACCCGGAGATGCGGATGCCCGGAGCCGTCACGCTCGACAATCGAACGATCGTCCTCCCGGCGGGCCAGGACGCCACCCTGCTCGTCCGGATCCGCAACCTGGGGCAGGTGGTCGACGGCTTCATGGTCGACGTGCTGGGTCAGCCGGGCGCGTGGGCGCAGGTCAACCCGCCGGAGACCCGGCTCTTTCCCGACACCGAGGGCGCGGTCGAGATCAAGTTCCGGCAGCCGGAGAACGCACCACCGGTCGCCGGCGCCCATCCGTTCGCGGTTCGGATCCGTTCCCGGGAGGACCCCAACTGGGTGGCGGTCGAGGAGGGCACGGTCGAGATCGGGGCCACGGTCGATGTGGCGGTCGAGCTGCGGCCCAAGACCTCGTCGGGGCGCTCGAGCGGCAAGCACCAGGTCATCGTGGACAACCTGGGCAACACGCCGGTGTGGGTCCAGGTGGTCGGCGACGACCCCGACGATCTGTTCCGGTTCACCGTCGATCCGCCGGACGTCGCCCTCCAACCTCGCACCGCGGCGATCGTCGACCTCAGGGCCCGGCTCGTGCGCCGACCCCCGAGCGGCACCAACCGGGTCCCCTTCGTGGTCAGCGTGCTGGCCGACGGCCGGCCGGCGGCCACGGCCGACGGCGGGTTCAGCCCCCGCAAGTTCCCGTGGAAGCCGTTGCTGCTGGCTGCGGTCGCGCTCGCCGGTCTGGCCGTCGCCGTCGTGCTCCTGACCCGCACCGACGTGGTGTCGCAGGCCACCCAGGGCGAGGAGACCACCCTGGCCGTCACCACCACGTCTGCGCCCATCGAGACGACGACCACCGCGGGCGGCGGCGAGACCACGACGACCGAAGCGGCGAACAGCGGAGGCGGCGCGCTCGGCGAGCGTCTCGACGAGCCCCAGGTCCTCTTCGCCAGCGACCGCGACGGCGACTTCGATCTCTTCATGGCCAACCTCGACGGCTCGGACGCGGTGGCCGTCACCGAGAACGACGAGTTCGACGGCGACGCGGCCTTTTCCCCCGACGGCACCCAGGCCGTCTTCGTGAGCTCGCGGGAGGGCAACAACGACCTGTTCCTGCTCGACATCGAGGACTGCGACACCGCCGATCCCGACAGCTGCGAACCGGAACGGCTGACCGCGACCGACGAGGAGGAGCGCTTTCCCGATTTCTCGCCCGACGGTGAGACGCTCGTCTTCTCCCGCAACACGGCCGCCGACGGGGACGCACCCAACTTCGATCTGTTCCTCCTCGACGTTGACTCGGGCGATGAGGCGCCGCTGACGACCCAGCCGGGCGACGAGTCGCGCCCCCAGTTCTCGCCCGACGGCTCCCAGGTGGTGTTCGACGGGGTGTTCCGTGGCGCCCTCGGGGTCGCCGTGGTCGACCTGGCGGGCGGCGCGGTCACCCCGGTGAGCCTGGGGCGGTCGGTCGGCAGCAGGAGCGCGCATTGGGTCGACGACGACACGCTGGTGTACGTGCGCCCGGCCGGCGCCGAGGCCGGGGAGCTGGTCGAGGTCGACATCCTGAGCCCGGACCCGGAGCGCCCCCTGTTCGACGAACCCGAGCTGGAGCTGACCGCGATCTCCGAGGACGGGGACCGAATCGTGTACAGGTCGGAGGACGACCTCTTCTTCGCCGATCGTGACGGCGGTGACGCCCAGCGGATCACCAGCGACGAGGGCTTCAACTTCGAGGCCGACCTGTTCGAGCCTGACTGACCAACAGAAAGCGAGCGTGCAACCAATGAGCGACGGGCCGCAGCCAACGGGCGAACCACAGCCGACGCCGTACCAGCCCCCGCACTCCTACCCGCCGCCGGGCCAGTATCCGCCGCCGGCCCAGTATCCGCCGGGTCAGTATCCGCCGCCCGGTCAGCATCCCCAACCGGTCGGGCCCCAGCCGATGTCGCCGAGCGACGAGCGGTTGTGGGCGATGCTGAGCCACCGGGGTGAGGAGTACCGGTACCCGGTCAACATCCGCCTGGTGCACTGACTCGACAGACGAACAGGTGTTCGTCTACAGCGGGCGACCGTGGAGGCCGAGGCAGCCACGGCCGCTCAGCTGAGGTGGGACCTGGCCGACGCGCCGAGGGCCCAGCGGGCGTTGTTCGAGGAGCCCGTGTTCGAGCGCGAGCCGGGGAGGGGCGAGTTCCGGGGCATGGAGTTCCTCCACGTGCGGGCCCGCACGATCATCAACCGGGTGCCCGGCCCGCCCCGGTTCGGCTTCGGCTACACGATTCGCCTACCGAGGCTGCAGTCATGCCTGCTCGTACTGCTACGCCCGTCCCACCCACGCCTATCTCGACCTCGGGATCGACGAGGATTTCGAGCGCAAGATCGTCGTCAAGGTCAACGCGGTCGAGCGGCTGCGGGTCGAGCTCGACCCGAGGCGGCGGGCCGGCGACCTGATCGCCATGGGGACCAACACCGACCCGTACCAGCGGTGCGAGGGCAGGTACCGGCTCACCCGGGGCCTCATCGAGACGCTCACCGGGCACGCCAACCCCTTCTCGATCCTCACCAAGTCGACGCTCATCCTGCGCGACCTCGATCTGCTGGTCGAGGCGGTCCGGTGCACCCAGGTCCACGTCAACCTGTCGATCGGCACCCTCGACCAGGAGGTGTGGCGGGCCACCGAACCCGGCACCCCTCGTCCGCCCGCGCCGGCACCGACGCCCGAGCAGTTGCCGCTGCTCCAGCCCGCGCTACGCGGTGCCGAACAGCCGGTCGCCGGCGTCGCCCAGTCCGGGCACGATGAACGCCTGCTCGTTGAGGTGGCTGTCGATGGCGCCGGTCACCACCGCGTCGACCAGCCCGGACGACTCGATGCGCTCCAGCCCTTCCGGGGCGGCGAGCACACACACCGCGGTGATGTGGCCCGCCCCCCGATCCCGCAGGATCTGGGCCGTGTGCTGGAGCGAGCCGCCGGTGGCCAGCATCGGATCGAGGGCGAGCACGTCCCGGCCGCCCAGCTCGGGGGGCACGGAGTTCATGTACGGCTCCGGGACGAACGTGGCCTCGTTGCGGGCCATGCCGATGAACCCGGTCGGGGCGTCGGGCAGTAGCCGCAGCACGGCGCCGAGCATCCCGAGCCCGGCCCGGAGCACGGGGACGACCAGCGGCGGATGCAACAGGCGGGCCCCCTTGGCCGGGCCCACCGGCGTGCGCACCTCGACCGTCTCGGTGGCCAGCGAGCGGGTGGCCTCGTAGACGAGGATCTCGGCCAGCCCGTCGATCGCCTGCCGGAACGCGGCCCGGTCGGTCTGCTTGTCGCGCAGGCGGGTCAGGTGCTGGGCCGCGAGGGGATGGTCGACCACGATCGTGTGCATCGGGGCCACAGTCTGCCCGCCGAGTAGCGTGGGCGTCCGCTATGAGCACCGTGTTGGCCGAGATCGACCGGGGCGACGGCCGCCCGTGGACACCCCCGCCGGTCGGTGGGGTGGCGGTGACGGTGACGCCCGTCGACGCGGTCGGCCTCGAGGCCAGGGCCGCCGCGCTGGCCGGGCGGTCGATCAAACGCGAGTCCAAGCTCGCCGCCCTCGACCTGGCCATCCGCTGCATCGACCTCACCACCCTCGAGGGCACCGACACGCCCGGCAAGGTCGCTTCCATGTGCGTCAAGGCCATGCACCCGGAGCCGGGTGACGCGTCGATCCCGTCGGTCGCCGCGGTGTGCGTCTATCCCAACCTGGTCAAGGTGGCCGCCGACACGCTGCGGGGCAGCGGCGTCAAGGTGGCCAGCGTGGCCGGCGCCTTTCCGGCCGGGCTGGCGCCGCTGCCGGTACGGGTCGACGAGGTCCGCCGGGCGGTGGCCGACGGCGCCGACGAGATCGACATGGTGCTCAACCGGTCGGCGTTCCTGTCGGGTCGCTACCGCGAGGCGTTCGCCGACATCGAGGCGTCGAAGGAGGCGGCCGGACCCGCTCACCTCAAGGTCATTCTGGAGACGGGCGAGCTGGGGAGCTACGACGCGGTGCGCAAGGCGTCGATGCTCGCCATGTGCGCAGGAGCTGACGTGATCAAGACCTCGACCGGCAAGATCGGCACCAGCGCCACCTTCCCGGCGGCGCTGTGCATGGCCGAGGCCATCCGCGACTTCGCCGACCAGACCGGTCAGGTCGTGGGGCTCAAGGTCGCGGGCGGCGTCCGCACGGCCAAACAGGCCTGGCAGCACCTCGTGATCGTGGGCGAGACCCTCGGCGCCGGCTGGCTCGATCCCGACCGCTTCCGCATCGGCGCCTCGACCCTGCTCAACGACGTCCTCATGCAGGTCCGCTGGCTCCGCGAAGGCCGCTATCAACGGCCAGACGACTTCACCATCGACTGACCGTGACCGACGACGCCGCCGCCGCCGACGCCGCCATCGAACCGGCCGAGCCGGCGCGGCCGCCGGCGTTCAGCATCGACTACGCCACGTCCCGCGAGTCGACCGCGATCGTCCACATCGAACGGTCGTACGACCTGTTCATCGGTGGCAGGTGGGTCGCCCCCCGGTCGGAGCGGCGCTTCACCACCATCAACCCGGCCACCGAGGAGCCGCTGGCCGAGGTGGCCGAGGCCGGGCCCGAAGACGTCGACCTGGCCGTCGAGACCGCCCGCCGGGCCTACGACGACGACTGGGCCGCCATGCCGGGCAAGGAGCGGGCCAAGTACCTGTACCGCATCGCCCGCCTCCTCCAGGAGCGGAGCCGCGAGTTCGCCGTGCTCGAGACCCTCGACGGCGGCAAGCCCATCAAGGAATCCCGCGACGTCGACGTGCCCCTGGCCTCGGCCCACTTCTTCCACTACGCCGGCTGGGCCGACAAGCTCGACCACGCCTTCCCCGGCCGCCGGCCGGCGCCGCTCGGGGTCGCCGGCCAGGTGATTCCGTGGAACTTCCCCCTGCTCATGGCGTCGTGGAAGCTGGCGCCGGCGCTGGCCGCGGGGAACACCACCGTGCTCAAGCCGGCCGAGACGACACCGCTCACCGCGCTGCTGTTGGCCGAGGTCCTCCGGGACGCCGAGCTGCCGCCGGGCGTGGTCAACATCGTCACCGGCGCCGGCGAGACGGGCGCGCTGGTGGTCGGTCACCCCGACGTCAACAAGGTGGCGTTCACCGGATCGACCGAGGTCGGCAAGCGGATCCAGCGGGCGGCCGCCGGCACGGGCAAGAGGCTCACCCTCGAGCTCGGCGGCAAGGCGGCCAACATCATCTTCGACGACGCCGCCATCGACCAGGCGATCGAGGGGATCATCAACGGCATCTATTTCAACCAGGGCCACGTGTGCTGCGCCGGCTCGCGCCTCCTGGTGCAGGAGACGGTGGTCGAGCCCGTCCTCGACCGGCTCAGGCGCCGCCTGGCCACCCTGCGGGTCGGCGATCCGCTCGACAAGAACACCGACGTCGGCGCGATCAACTCCAGACAGCAGCTCGACAAGATCGAGGAGCTGGTGGAGGCCGGGGTGGCCGAGGGGGCCGAGATGTTCCAGCCCGCCTGTCCGCTGCCGGAGAAGGGCTACTGGTTCCGGCCGACGGTGCTCACCAACGTGGCCCAGTCGCACCGCATCGCCCGGGAGGAGATCTTCGGCCCGGTCCTGAGCGTGCTCACCTTCCGCACCCCGGACGAGGCGGTGGCCAAGGCCAACAACACGCCGTACGGCCTGTCGGCCGGCGTCTGGACCGAGAAGGGGTCCCGCATCCTCTGGATGGCCGAGCGGCTGCAGGCCGGGGTGGTGTGGGCCAACACCTACAACCGCTTCGACCCGGCCAGCCCGTTCGGCGGCTACAAGGAGTCCGGCTTCGGCCGGGAGGGCGGCCTTCACGGTCTGGCCGCCTACCTCCAACTGGAGCCGGTGGCGTGAGGCTCGACGTCCGCAAGACCTACAAGCTCTACATCGGCGGCCGGTTCCCCCGGTCGGAGTCCGGCCGCACCTACCCGGTGCTCGACGGCGGCGGTGAGCTGCTGGCCCACGCCGTGCTCGGCTCCCGCAAGGACGTGCGCGACGCGGTCAAGGCGGCCCGGTCGGCGCGGTCCGGCTGGGCCGGGAAGAAGGCGTACAACCGGGGCCAGGTCCTGTACCGGGTGGCCGAGGTCATCGAGGGGCGACGAGCCCAGTTCGTGGCCGAGGTCGAGCCGGCGACCGGCGACGCCGCCGCGGCCGAGGCCGAGGTCGAGGCGGCCATCGACCGGTGGGTCTGGTACGCGGGCTGGGCCGACAAGCTGGCCCATGTCGCGGGCACGGTCAACCCGGTGGCCGGGCCCTACTTCACCTTCACCGTGCCCGAGCCCACCGGCGTGGTCGGCGTGGTCTGCCCCGACGATGCGCCCCTCGGCGCCCTGGTGGCCCGGCTGGCGCCGGCGATCGTGTCGGGCAACACCGCGGTCGTGCTGGCCAGCGAGCGCTGGCCGCTGGCCTCGGTCACCCTGGCCGAGGCCATCGCCACCAGCGACGTGCCCGGCGGGGTGGTCAACATCATCACCGGCCGGCGCCAGGAGCTGGTGCCGGTGCTGGCCGGTCATCGCGACGTCAACGCCATCGACCTGACGGGCGTCGACGACCATGAGCTGCGGGCGCGGGCCGAGGTCGAGGCGGCCGACAGCGTGACCCGCGTGGTCAACGCCCAGTCATCGCGGCGAGACTGGAACTCGGCCGCCGCCCAGGGCGTCGACGCCGTAACCGATCTGATGGAGATGAAGTCGGTCTGGCATCCGATCGGTCCCTGAGGACCATCCATGACCAGCCCCAGCCATCTCGACCAGCAGCGGAAAATCACGGTCGACGACCACGAGCTCCCGCCGGGTTCAACCCTCTGGGGCGGTCGGTTCCTGCTGCGGGGCGTCCTCGGTCGAGGCGGGTTCGGCATCACCTACGAGGCGTTCGACCACCGGCTCGAACGGGCGGTGGCGGTCAAGGAGCTGTTCCCCACACCGGCCCTGCGCCGGGGCCGCGACGTCGTCGCCCCGGCCCATGCGACCGAGCTGTTCGCCGAGGCCAGGGGCCGGTTCCTGCGGGAGGCGGCCGTGCTCGCCCGGTTCAGCCATCCGGGCATCGTCCGCGTCTACGAGGTCGGCGAGGAGAACGACACCGCCTACCTGGTGATGGAGCTGCTCGACGGGCGCAGCCTGGCCACCCTCCAGGCGGCGAGGGGCGGAGCGCCCTTCGCCGAGCCCGATGTGCTGCGCATCGCCTCCAGCTGCGGTCAGGCCCTGACCGTGGTCCACGTCGACGGCGTGCTCCACCGCGATCTGAACCCGTCCAACGTCGTGATCACGGTCGATGGCCGGGCGGTCCTCATCGACTTCGGGCTGGCCCGGGAGTTCCGTTCCGACGTCAGCGGGTCGATGACCAGGCTCGTCACCCCCGGCTACGCGCCACCGGAGCAGTACCTGGGGCAGGGGCTCTTCGGCCCGTCCTCCGACGTCTACGGGCTGTCCGCCACGCTGTACAAGCTGCTGACCGGGGTGGCGCCGGTCGCCGCGCTCGACCGGCAGGCCGGGATGCCGCTGCCTCCCCCGCGGCGGATCAACCCGGCCGTGAGCAGGACGGTGTCCGACGCGATCATGGACGGCCTCGAGCTGATGGCCGCCTATCGACCGGCCGGGATGGTCGAGCTCATGAGCCGGCTCGGCCTCGGGGTGGGTGCCGGACCGCCGGTCGCAGCAGCGGTCGCGGTCACCGCCCACCGGCCGGTGACACCGCCGTACCAGCTTCCGCCGCCACCCGCCCCGGCGCCGCTCGTCTCCCTACCCCCGCCTCCGCCGCCTCCGCGGGTTCCCGGACGGTGGAAGACGACGGTCCCGGCCTACGCGGCCGCGGCCGCGCTCGGAGCCGCGGCGCCGGTGCTGGTCAACGGCATCCTGGCCGCCGTCGTCCTGCCCGCGGCGGCCACCGCCGGCGACGCCGTGGTGCTCAGCCGGCAGCGGCGGGTCACGCCGCCGACCCGTTGGCGGCCGCGGCTGCCGATCCCGCTCTACGTGATGGGACGGTTCGTGGGAAACCTGCTGTCGATGGTGTGGACGGCGGTACCGGCGCTCATCGTCGTCGGGCTGCTGGTGGCGACCACGCTCCTCCTCGACGGGAGCGGGGTGAGCGGCACGGTGCAGGACTGGGTGCTGCGGGCCGGCGGGGCCGGCGTCGCGCTGCTGTTGGTCGACGGCGTGCTGGGCAACCGCATGCGGTACCGGGCCGCGGTGCTCGAGGACCTGGCCCGCCCGCGGCTGATGGCGTCGTCGGGCCGGCTCACCGTCGCCGGCTGGGCGTTCGTTGCCGTCGCCGCCGTGGTGATCGCCGTCGCCCTGGCCCGCCAGCCCGAGCTCTGGCCGCTCGGCGACTAGCTCTTACCCGCCGGATCGCCGCCCGGCTGGAACTCGATGTCGAGCTGGTTGAACACGTCGAAGTCCTCGTTCTCGGCGACATCGTCGTAGAGGCATTGGCAGGCGTCCTGGCCCGGCCCGGCGAACGTGCCTGACGGGTCGGCGCACGCGTCGATGAACGCCGCCTCCGCCTCTGGTCCCCAATCGTCGCCGGGCAGGTGGTGAAGGTCTGCTCCTGAGCGCCGTCGGTATCGGTGGTGGTCGTGTCGGGGTCGTCGGTGTAGGTGGTGACGAGATCGATGCCGAGGTGGAAGGTCACGTGCGGTCCCTCTAGGGAACGGAGATGCCCAGATGCTCGGCCTTGAGCCGGGCGTACCCGGGCTTGATCTGCTCGTTGATGATCCGTAGTCGCCGATCGAACGGCCAGAAGGCGCTCTTCATCGCGTTGAGCGTGAGCCACTCCAGCTCGTCCCAGCCGTAGTCGAACGCGGTGACCAGGTTATCCAGCTCCTTGGACAGCGTGACGTCGCTCATCAACCGGTTGTCGGTGTTGACCGTCACCCGGAACCGGAGCCGGGCGAGGAGCCCGATGGGGTGCTCGGCGATCGAGGCCGCCGCCCCGGTGTGCACGTTCGAGGTCGGGCACATCTCGAGCGGCACCCTTCGGTCCCGGACATAGCTGGCCAGCCGGCCGAGACGGGCCCGGCCGTCGTCGTCGACCGTGATGTCGTCGACGATGCGGACGCCGTGGCCCAGCCGCTCGGCCCCGCAGAACTGCAGCGCCTCCCAGATCGAGGGCAGGCCGTAGCCCTCGCCCGCATGGATGGTGTTATGGAAGTTGGCCCGGGCGATGAGCTGGAAGGCGTCGAGGTGTCGGCTCGGAGGGAACCCGTCCTCCGGCCCGGCGATGTCGAAGCCCACGACCCCTGCGTCCCGGAAGCGGATGGCCAGCTCGGCGATGGTGGTGGAGTGCGCATGCTGGCGCATCGCCGTGACCAGCACCCCAACGGTGATGGCCCGGCCGGCGACGCCCCTCTCGAACCCGGCCAGCACCGCCTCGACCACCTCGTCGAGCGTCAGCCCCTGCGCGAGATGGAGCTCCGGCGCGAAGCGGACCTCGGCGTAGACCGCGCCGTCCTCGGCCAGGTCTTCGGCGCACTCGGCCGCCACCCGCTCGAGCGCGTCCCTCGTCTGCATGACGCCGACCGTGTGTTGAAACGTCTCCAGGTACTGCTCCAGGTTGCGGCGATCGGCCCCCTCGGTGAACCACCGGGAGAGCTCGTCGACTTCGGTGATCGGCAGGGCGTCGTAGCCCTCCTCCTTGGCCAGGTCGACCACGGTGGCCGGCCGCAGCCCTCCGTCGAGATGGTCGTGGAGCAGGACCTTGGGCGCCTTGAGGATGGCCTCGAAGCTGGGGCGCATGGGGCGGATGGTACGCGTAGGGTGACCGAATGGGGCAACGGCTGGGCGCCGGCGAGGTCTACACGTGGCACCTGGAGCGACTCCAGTCGTTGGCGGGGAAGCTCGGCGCCGACCAGCTCGAGACGACGGTCCCGGCCTGCCCGGACTGGACGGTGCGTGACCTGTACGGGCATCTGGCCGGCGTCTCATCCGACATCGTGAACCCGGTGGCCACGCCGGCGCTCGACGCGCAGCACACCCGGTCCCACGTCGACGACCGGGCCGAGCGGTCGCTCGCCGAGGTGAGCGCGGAGCTGTCGGCCAACCAGGCCGGTGTCGTGGCGTTCCTCGATCGCGGGGTCATGGCCGCCCCCGCCCTCGACATCTGGGCCCACTACAACGACATCCGGGGAGCGCTGGCCCGGCCCCGGGAGGACGATGGCGACGTGCTCGCCTTCGCCCTCGGCATCGTGGCCGCCGGCCACCGCCGGGGCTGGGGCGATCGAGACGTGCCGACCCTCCAGGTGGTCGGGGAGCACCGCGAGTGGGTGTTCGGCGCGGGCGACCCGGACGCCACCCTCTCGGCCGCCGACTACGAGCTTGCCCGCCAGTTCATGGGCCGGCGCAGCCGGTCCCAGCTGCTCGCCATGGACTGGGAGGGCGACCCGACACCGTTTGTCGACGCCCTCTCGGTGTTCCCGCCCCCGGTGGCCGATCTCGTCGACTGAAGGGGGCGGGCGTCAGATGAGCCCTTCCCGCACGGCGTAGGCGACGGCGTGGGTGCGGTTGCGCAGCGCCAGGCGGACGATGACGTCGTGGACGATGTTCTTGATGGTGCGCTCGGAGTAGGCCGGCCGACCGGCGATCTCGGCCGTGTCGCAGCCCTCGGCGACGAGCCGGAGGACCTCGATCTCCCGTTCGGTCAGCCCGCTCATGGTGATGCCCCGGCCAACACCTGGCGTTGGAGCTTGCCGATCTGGTTGAGCAGCCGACCCAGCAGGTCCGGGGGCACCGAGCCGTCGCCCTGGGCCGCGGCCTGCACCACCTGGACCAGCCGTTCGGTGGTGGCCTCCTCCCGGCGCAGCAGCCCGCAGGCGCCGGCTTCGAGCGCGGTGAACACGCCGCCGTCGTCGAGCCTGGTCACCACGGCGACCACTCGGGGCGGGGCTGGAGCTGCGCGGTGATCCCGGCCTGCGACACCGGGTCGTTGGCATAGACGAACGTTGCGATGCGCGTGCCCATTGAACGTACCCCTTCAGACGATCGTTCCCCGTGTGCTCGTCAGGTTCGCGGACCGCGGTTAAGAAATGGCTGGAGACCCGACGCGGTCGATGACGAGGGGCCGCCGTGGCGGCGGATCGTCGCCGACCTCGATGGCGCCGTCCAGGGCCTCGATGGCCGCCGCCAACCGGCCCGGCTCGTCGGTGTGGAGCTCGAGCACGGGCTGACCCGCGGTGACGCGGTCGCCCGGCTTGGCCAGGCAGACGACGCCGGCGGTGGCGCTGACCGGGTCCTCCTTGCGGGCCCGGCCGGCGCCGAGGCGCCAGGCGGCGACCCCGACGCCCAGGGCGTCGAGGCGGGTCAGGTAGCCGCCGGCGGGCGCGGTCACGATCTCGCGTTCGCGGGCCACGGGGAGGACGGCGTCGGGGTCGGCGCCCTGGGCCGCGACCATCGCCCGCCACCGGTCCATGGCCCGGCCGTCGGACAGGGCCGCGGCCGGGTCGGCGTCGACGCCCACCAGGTCGAGCATCTCCCGGGCCAGGGCGACGGTGAGCTCGACGATGTCGGCCGGCCCCCCGCCGGCCAGCACCTCGACCGCCTCGGTCACCTCGAGCGCGTTGCCCGACGTCCGGCCCAGCGGCGTGTCCATGTCGGTGAGCAGCGCCGAGGTCCTGACGTCGTGGGCCAGACCCAGCCCGACGAGCGTCCCCGCCAGCTGGCGCGCCCTGGCCTCGTCCTTCATGAACGCGCCCGCGCCGACCTTGACGTCGAGCACCAGGGCGCCGGTGCCCTCGGCGATCTTCTTCGACATGATCGAGCTCCCGATCAGGGGGATCGACTCGACGGTGCCGGTGACGTCGCGCAGCGCGTACAGCTTGCGATCGGCCGGGGCCAGGCCGGGACCGGCGGCGCAGATGACCGCGCCGACCTCCCTGAGCACCGAGATCATCTCGTCGGGCGGGAGCGTGGCCCGCCAGCCCGGGATCGACTCCATCTTGTCGAGCGTGCCGCCGGTGTGGCCCAGGCCCCGACCGGAGAGCTGCGGCATGGCCGCGCCACACGCCGCGATCAGGGGCGACAGGATGAGCGAGATCTTGTCGCCGACGCCGCCCGTGGAGTGCTTGTCGACGGTGGGCCGCCCGACGGCGGACAGGTCGAGCCGCACGCCGGAGGCGATCATGTCGGCCGTCCAGCGAGCCAGCTCGTCGGGCGCCATGCCCCGGAAGTAGATGGCCATCAGCAGCGCAGCCGCCTGCTCGTCGGGAACCTCCCCGTCGGTGTAGGCCCGGATGAACCAGTCGATCTGCTCGTCGCTCAGCCGGCCGCCGTCGCGCTTGGCGATGATCAGGTCGACCGCCGAGTGGGTCGTCACGTCGTCACGTCAGGTCGTCAGGTCGTCAGGTCGTCCGGGCCGAAGGCGTCGGGCAGCAGCTCCGACATCGGCCGCTCGTTGAACAACAGGTCGCCGCCGCCGTGCTCGTACAGCACCTGGCGGCACCGGCCGCAGGCGGCCAGCGGGGCGCCCCGGCCGTCGACGCAGGCCACGGCCACCAGCCGTCCGCCCCCGGTGGCGTGCAGCGCCGACACCACGCCGCACTCGGCGCACAGGGTCACGCCGTACGAGGCGTTCTCGACGTTGCAACCGACCACGACTCGACCGTCGTCGGTGAGGCCGGCGCACCCGACGGGGAAGTCGGAGTATGGCGCGTAGGCCAGCCTCGAGACCTCCCGGGCCCGGGCGCGGAGGTGGACCCAGTCGATCTCGACGGTCACTGCTTCACGTAGGGCTGGCCGTCGGCCGCCGGCGGGCGGGCCCGACCGACCAGCCCGGCGACCACGAAGATGGTGACGATGTAGGGCGTCATGAGCAGGAACTCGGAGGGGATCGGCGTCTGCAGGATCGCCAATCGGCCCTGGAGCTCCTCGGCGAAGCCGAAGACCAGGGCCGCGCCCAGCGCCCCGACCGGGTGCCAGCGACCGAAGATCAGCGCGGCCAGGGCGATGAAACCCTTGCCGGCGGTCATGTTCTCCTGGAAGCTGCCGGCCGAGTCGAGCGAGAAGAACGTGCCGGCCAGCCCGGCCACCGCCCCGCCCAGCAGCACCGCCCGCCAGCGGGTGCGCCACACGTCGATGCCGACGGTGTCGGCCGCCTTGGGGTGCTCGCCGACCGATCGCACCCGGAGTCCCCACCGGGTCCGGAACAGCGCGTAGGCGATCGCCGCGACGAGGATGAACAACAGGTACACGTAGACGGTGTTGTCGAACAGCAGCGGGCCGACGATGGGGACCTCCGAGAGCCCGGGCACGGCGAAGTTCGAGAAGCTCCCCGGCTCGTTGAGGTCGGGGTATGGCACCAGGACTCTCGCGGTGAGATAGCTGGTCATGCCCAGGGCGAAGATGTTGATGAACGTGCCGCCGATGATCTGGTCGACGCGGAAGTTGATCGACAGCCCGGCGAGCACCGCCCCGAAGAGCAGGCCGACGATGACGCCGGCGATGAGCCCGGCCCAGAGGTTGTCGCTGGCGCTGGCCACGATGGCCCCGGTGAACGCGCCGGAGAGCATCATCCCCTCGATCGAGATGTTGATGACCCCGGATCGTTCGCACAACACGCCGGCCAGGGCGCCCATGGCGATGGGTATCGACCGCCGCAGCGACCCCTTCAGCAGGCCGTACACGTTGGTGCTGGCATCGGCCGCGGCCCAGGCCAGCATGGCGATGATGAAGAACAGCAGCACCAGGCCGAGCACCAGGTAGGTGCGACGGCCGAGGCCCCGGGCGAGCTGGATGCCGCCGAGGATGGCGGTCACCACCCCGAGCACGAGCGCCGTGGCCCGAGCCGGGAGCTCGATGTCGGGCAGCTCGATCGACGGGTCGGGCGGGTTGATGACAAGGGTTGCGTCCTCGCCGCTCGGCGTGCCCAGCCCGAAGACGAAGATCATGATCGCGGCCAGCACCAGGAAGATCACGCCGAAGGCGACGGCCCGGCCGGCCGAGGTCGGCCCGCCGCGCCGGCCCCGTTCGGGGGCCTCTTCCTCGGTCTCGACGGCCGGCGCCGCAACAGTGTCGCTCACGCCGACCCCCTCTGGTGGCTGCGCCCCCAGGCCCCATCTCCGGCCGGCTCGCTGGCGCTCGCTCGCCCGGTCGTCGCTCGCTCGCTCCGCTCGCTCACGCCGACCCCCAGTTCGTGGCGAAGGTCTGGCCCTCGCCGAGCCTGGCCGTGCGCACCCGGAAGATCTTCTGCACCAGCACCGGGGCGGCGACGAACACGATGATCAGGGCCTGGATGACCACGATGATGTCGACCGGGGTCTCGGTGACCGATTGCATGCCCGTGGCCCCGGTTCGGAGCACGGCGAACAGGAAGGAGGCGGCGACGACGCCCGCCGGGCTGGCCCGGCCGAGGAGGGCCAGGGCGATGGCGTCGAAGCCGATGCTGGCCGCCCCGAACGGCGACGACAGCGAGTACGACGGCGGCACGCCGAGCAGCTGGTTGGCGCCGGCCAGGCCGGCCAGCCCGCCGGCCAGACCCATCGACAGCGTGTAGGTGTTGCCGACGCTCATCCCGGCGTAGCGGGCGGCGTTGGGGTTGGCGCCGACCGCCCGCATCCGGAAGCCGATGGTCGTGTGGCGAAGGAGCCACCACACGGCGACGGCGGCCAGGATGGCGAGGAAGAACCCCCAGTGGGCGGGGAACCGGTCCGAGAAGAGGGGGAGCCGAGCCGCCTCCTCGACCGGCGGGGAGATCGGGTCGTCACGCCCGGGCCGTTGGAACGCCTCGGTCTTGAGCAGGTACAGCAGGAGGAATTGGGCGATGAAGTTGAGCATGATCGTCGTGATCACCTCGTGGGCGCCGGTGCGGGCCTTGAGGAACCCGGCGATGCCACCCCACACCGCACCAGAGAGAAAGCCGACGAGCAGGGCCAGCGGCAGGTGCACGATCAGGGGGAGGCCGTCGATGGCGAAGCCGACGTAGGCCGCACCGATGGCGCCCACCGTGATCTGGCCGGAGCCGCCGATGTTGAACAACCCGGCCCGGAAGGCGAGGGCCACCGACAGGCCGGCGAACACCAGCGTGGTCATCTCCCGCAGCGTGCGGCCCAGCGCGTTCAGGCTGCCGAGCGAGAAGCGCAGCAGGGCACTGTAGGAGTCGATGACCAGGTTGAACGACATCTCCAGCGTGCGCAGCGGAGCGTCGAAGAAGAAGCCCCACGCCCGCAACGTCTCCGGCGTGGTGAACACGATGATGACGCCGCCGATGAAGAGGGCGGAGACGATGGCGAGGGTCGGGACGAGCACGACCCGGCGGAACCAGTCCGCCACCCGCTCGGCCGGGCTCGCCGTCGGGGCGATCTCGGCCGCGGCCCTGGCCCGCTCGGCCTCGGCCCTGGCCTCCTCCTCGTCGATCTCGTCGACGACGGCGCCGCCCGAACCCCCGTCGGCATCGCTCACGTCACGACCACCGCGTCGTCACCCGTCCCCTCCTCGAGGGCCCGTTCGGCCTCGGCGACGGAGCCGGCCATGAGCAGCCCGACCGCGTCGCGGGTGGCGTCGGCCCGCTCGAGCTCGCCGATGATCCTGCCCCGGTACATGACCACGATCCGGTCGGCCAGGGCCATGACCTCGTCGAGCTCCGAGGAGTTGAGCACCACTGCCACGCCCTCGTCGCGCTTGGCCACCGCACGCGCGTGGATGTACTGGATCGAGCCGACGTCGAGGCCGCGAGTCGGCTGGGACAGCAGCAGCAGCCGTTCGACGTGGGAGAACTCGCGGGCGACGATGACCTTCTGCTGGTTGCCGCCCGACAGCGTGCCGGCCGGCGTCTGGATCGACGCGGCCCGCACGTCGAAGTCGCGCACCAGTTGCTCGGCGTGGGTGTTCACCGCCCCCCAGTCGACGACGATGCCCCTGGCATAGGGCCGCTCGCGGCACTGGTTGAGCACCATGTTGTCGGCCACGGGGAACCCGCTCACCAGGCCGTCCCGCTGGCGGTCCTCCGGCACGTGCGCGATCCCGGCCGCGAACAGCCGGTCGGGCAGCCACCCGGTGACGTCGCGCCCGTCGAGCCTGACGGTGCCCGAGCCGACCGGCCGCATGCCCGCGATGGCCTCGATGAGCTCGCTCTGACCGTTGCCCTGGACGCCGGCCACGGCGACGATCTCGCCCGCCCGCACCGTGAAGCTGACCCCGTCGACCACGCGCTGGCGTCTGGCGTCGACCACCACCAGGTCGTCGATCTCGAGCACCGGATCGAGGGCCTGGGCCGGGGTCTTGTCGACGACCAGCCGCACGTCGCGCCCGACCATCATCGAGGCGAGCGTCTGCTCGTCGGCCCGGTCCGGCTCGATGTGGCCCACGACCCGGCCCCGGCGGAGAACGGCGATGTCGTCGGCGACGGCCAGCACCTCCTTGAGCTTGTGGCTGATGAAGATGATCGAGCGGCCGCCCTCCTTGAGCGACGTGATGATCTCCATCAGCTCGACGATCTCGTTGGGCGTGAGCACCGATGTCGGCTCGTCGAGGATGAGGCAGTTGGCCTGGCGGTAGAGCGCCTTGAGGATCTCGACCCGCTGCTGGATGCCGACGGGCAGCTCCTCGATGACGGCGTCCGGGTCGACCTCCAGCCCGAACGCGGCGGACAGGTCGAGCACCCGCTGCCTGGCCTCGTCGCGGTCGATCGTCCCGGCGACGCCGGTCGGCTCGGTCCCGAGGATGACGTTCTCGGTCACGGTGAAGACCGGCACCAGCATGAAGTGCTGGTGCACCATGCCGATGCCGGCCCGGATGGCGTCGGCCGGGCTCGAGAACCGGACCGGCACGCCGTCGAGCAGGATCTGTCCCTCGTCCGGGCGGTACAGCCCGAAGAGGACGTTCATCAGCGTCGACTTGCCGGCGCCGTTCTCGCCCAGCAGCGCGAGGACCTCTCCGTCGTCGACGGACAGGTCCACGTCCGCGTTGGCGACCACGCCGGGGAAGCGCTTGGTGATCCCCTGCAGCTCGACCTTCACCGGTTCCCCCCGCCCGGCCTCGGTGGTGTGCTAGCCGCCGAGGATCGTCTCGATGTTGCCGGCGATGATCTCTTCCCTCAACAGGTCGATCTCGCTCGTGAGCTCGGCCGGCACCTGGCCCTCGAACTCGTTGAAGGGGGCGATGTCGACGCCCTGGTTCTCGAGCGTGCCCACGTACAGCCCGCCCTCGAACTCCCCGCCGACGGCGGCCGAGACGGTGTCGAACACCGCCACGTTCATGTTCTTCATGACGCTGGTGAGGAACAGGTCGCAGGCCTGCTCGACGCTGACGCAGCCGTCGGTGTCGACCCAGATGAGCCGGGCCGTGTTGCCCCGGGCGCGGATGGCCTCGACCGAGCCCAGACCGACCGGACCGGCCACGGGCAGGATGATGTCGGCCCCCTCGTCGAGCAGCTGCTCGGTCGTCGCCCGGCCCTTGGTCTGGTCCTCGAAGTCGCCGGTGAACAGACCGTCGTCGGCTGCGGTGCTCCACCCGACCAGTTGGACGGCGGTGCCCTTCTGGTCGTTGTAGTACGACATGCCCGCCTCGAAGCCCTTCATGAAGATGTTCACGGTCGGGATGTTGATGCCGCCGTAGGTTCCGATCCTGCCCGTCTGGGTCATGCCCGCGGCCAGGTAGCCGGCCAGGAAGGCGGCCTGGTCGGTCGAGAAGGTCAGCTCGCGGACGTTGTCGAAGGTGACGTCCTCACCGGCGTCGAGGTCGAAGAAGTCGAAGTCGACGATGGCGAACTGCTGGTCGGGGTTGGCCTCGGCCGCCGCCGCGGTGGCGTCGCCGAGCAGGAACCCGACCGTGACGATGATGTCGCAGCCCTGGTCGATGAAGGTCTGGATGTTGGGATCGAAGTCGGCGTCGGACTGCGACTCGAGCACCGAGGCCTCGATGCCCAGCTCGTCCTCGGCCTGGGTGACGCCGGCAAAGGCGGTCTGGTTGAACGAGCGGTCATCGACCCCGCCGGTGTCGGTGACCTGACAGGCCTGGAAGTCGGCGGCGCCGCCCGCTCCCCCCTCGGCCGTGGTGTCGGTGGCGTCATCGTCGTCGTCTGCCTCGCCACACGCGGCGAGAAGGAGCCCGACTGCGGCGAAGAGGCCCACGATTCTCCGCAAGGACCGGTGCTTCACGTTTCCTCCCGTACGGTCAGCTAATCGGCGAGACGCTAGCCGCTGGCCGTCGCCGACGTTCCGGCACGCGCCGCATCGTCATCGTTGTCATCGTTCGGAAATCGGTCCGGCACGACATAGATGAGCGGCGTGCTGGCCACCGTCACCAGGAACTTGACCGTGAGGTTGACGAGGAAGATGTCCCACACGGCCTCCCAGGGCAGCGTCAGCGGGTGATCGACCAGGAACGGGATGGCCCCGAAGGCGCCGACGGCGAAGATCGCGTTGTCGATCGGGATGCTCATGCTGTTCGACACGAGCACCCTGGCCCACTGGTGGCGGGTCGTCACGCGATCGACGAACCAGTGGTACACCTCGGTGTCGACCAGCTGGCTGACGACCTCGGCGACGATCGAGGCGATCACGATGCGCCACAGCGGTCCGAGGATGGTGGCAAACTCGTCGCCAAGACCCCAGGCCGGGTCGCTGGTGAAGGTCGCCGCCCAGCCCAGGTAGGCGCTCATGGCCAGGTTGGTCCCGGCGCAGGTGACGATGAGGGTGCGCGCCGCCCGGCGGCCGAGCACCTTGTGGACGACGTCGCGCAGGGTGAAGGTGATGGGGTAGATGAACGTGCCCATGTCGACCGCCCGCCCGGCGACCACGCCGATCTTGAGGCTGGCGATATCAGACACCACCTGGGCGCCGGCGTAGGCGGCCACGGCGACAACCGCGAGTCGCGGGATCGAACTCGACGCACCCATGGTCGGAATTCGACCGTAGCTGCGTCGAGAACGCGGCAGTAAGTTCGGGAGGGGTCAAACGCCAGGGAGGATTGGCAATGGCGAACGTCGTACGCGCCGCACTGGTCCAGACGAAGTGGACGGGCGACAAGGAGTCGATGGTCGACGTCCACGAGAAGTACGCCCAGGACGCGGCGGCCCAAGGGGCCAGGGTCATGGGGTTCCAGGAGGTGTTCAACGCGCCGTACTTCTGCCAGGTGCAGGAGCCGGAGCACTACGCCTGGGCCGAGCCGGTGCCCGACGGGCCGACCGTGCAACGCATGCAGGCCGTGGCCAAGGAGACCGGCATGGTGCTGGTCGTCCCGGTCTACGAGGTCGAGCAGTCGGGCTTCTACTACAACACCGCCGCGGTCATCGACGCCGACGGCAGCTGCCTGGGCAAGTACCGCAAGCACCACATCCCCCAGGTCAAGGGGTTCTGGGAGAAGTTCTACTTCCGGCCCGGGAACCTGGGCTGGCCCGTGTTCGACACGGCCGTCGGCCGGGTCGGCGTGTACATCTGCTACGACCGTCACTTCCCCGAGGGCTGGCGGGCTCTGGGCCTGGCCGGAGCCCAGCTCGTCTACAACCCGTCGGCCACCAGCCGGGGGCTGTCGTCGTACCTGTGGCAGCTCGAGCAGCCGGCGGCGGCGGTCGCCAACGAGTACTTCATCGCCGCCATCAACCGGGTCGGCGTCGAGGAGTTCGGCGACAACGACTTCTACGGCACCAGCTACTTCGTCGACCCCCGAGGCCAGCTGGTGGGCGATCCGGCCAGCGGCCATGACGAGGAGCTTGTCGTGCGCGACCTCGACTTCGACATGATCGACGAGGTCCGCCAGCAGTGGGCGTTCTACCGCGACCGCCGGCCCGACGCCTACGGCCCACTGGTCGAAGGGTAAGCACCGGGTGACCTACCACGCCGACCTCCTGACCCGGCACCGGAAGGTCCTGCCGAGCTGGCTCGCCCTCTACTACGAGCAGCCGATCGAGATCGAGCGGGGCGAGGGCCGCCACGTCTGGGACGGCGAGGGCCACCGCTACCTCGACTTCTTCGGCGGGATCCTCACCACCATGACCGCCCACGCCCTGCCCGAGGTGGCCAAGGCGGTCAGCGAGCAGGCGGGCCGGATCCTCCACACCTCGACCCTCTACCTCATCGGGCCGCAGATCGAGCTGGCCGAGCGCATCGCCGAGCTGTCGGGCATCCCCGACCCCAAGGTGTTCTTCACCACCAGCGGCACCGAGGCCAACGACACCGCCCTGCTGCTGGCCACCGGCTACCGCCGCTCCAACCAGGTGCTGGCCCTGCGCAACAGCTACCACGGTCGGTCGTTCACCGCCATCGCCATCACCGGCAACCGCAGCTGGTCGGCCTCGTCGCTCTCGCCGGTCCAGACGTTCTACGTGCACGGCGGGTACCGCTACCGCAGTCCGTTCGGGCACCTGCCCGACCACGACTACATCGCGGCCTGCGTCGCCGATCTCGACGACGTCATCACCACCCAGACCGCGGGCGACGTGGCCTGCCTCATCGCCGAGCCCATCCAGGGCGTCGGCGGGTTCACCTCGCCGCCCGACAAGACGCTGGGTGCGTTCAAGGAGGTGCTCGACCGCCACCACATCCTGTGGATCAGCGACGAGGTGCAGACCGGCTGGGGCCGGACCGGTGAGCATTTCTGGGGTTGGCAGGCCCACGCGGTCGAGGGCCAGACGCCGGACCTGGTCACCTTCGCCAAGGGGATCGGCAACGGCCTGTCGATCGCCGGCGTCATCGGCCGAGCCGAGATCGTCGACTCGCTGCCGGCCAACTCCATCTCGACCTTCGGCGGCAGCCCCATCACCACCGCCGGGGCGCTGGCCAACCTCGAGTACCTGCTCGACCACGACCTCCAGGGCAACGCTCGGGTCGTGGGTGGCTGGCTGCTCGAGCGGCTGGGCCAGCTGGTCACGACGAACAGCATCGTGGGCGACGTGCGGGGCAAGGGGCTCATGATCGGCATCGAGCTGGTGCGGCCCGGCACCAAGGAGCCGGCACCGGCCGCGGCCACCGCCGTGCTCGAGGCGGCCCGCAGCCGCGCGCTGCTGGTGGGCAAGGGCGGGTTGTTCGGCAACGTGCTCCGGTTGGCACCGCCGATGTCGCTCACCCGCGAGGAGGCCGAGGAGGGCCACGGGATCCTGGTCGAGGCGCTGGCCGAGGCCGAGCAGGGGGAGGTCGGGTAGATGGGCATCAACCGCATCGTCGTCACCGACGGCCTAGTCGTCACCGCCACCGACGAGCTCGAGGCCGACGTGCTCATCGTGGGGGAGAAGGTGGTGGCGCTGGCCGCCCCGGCGTCCGGGCTGGCCCGGACGTGGGCCGAGGACGCCGACCGGGTCATCGACGCGTCCGGGCGGTACGTCATCCCCGGCGGCGTCGACGGCCACACCCACATGGAGCTGCCCTTCGGCGGCACCTTCGCCTCGGACACGTTCGAGACCGGGACCCGCGCCGCGGCCTGGGGCGGCACGACCACGATCATCGACTTCGCCGTCCAGACGCCGGGGATGACCCTGCGCGGGGGTCTTGACGGCTGGTTCGGCAAGGCCGACGGCGAATGCGCGATCGACTACGGGTTCCACATGATCATCGGCGACGTCAACGACCAGTCGCTCAAGGAGATGGACATGCTCGTCGACGAGGGCATCTCCAGCTTCAAGCTGTTCATGGCCTATCCGGGCGTCTTCTACAGCGACGACGGCCAGATCCTGCGGGCCATGCAGCGGGCCGCGGCCAACCGCGGGCTGATCATGATGCACGCCGAGAACGGCATCGCCATCGACGTGCTCATCGCCCAGGCCCTTGAACGGGGCCAGACCGACCCGAAGTACCACGGCGTCGTCCGGCACAAGCTCCTCGAGGCCGAGGCCACCCATCGGGCCATCCAGCTCGCCCGGGTGGCCGGGGCGCCCGTGTACATCGTCCACCTGTCGGCGGCCGAGGCCCTGGCCGAGGTGGCCGCGGCGCGCGACACCGGATTCAACGCCTTCGCCGAGACCTGCCCGCAGTACCTGTTCCTGTCGACCGACGATCTCGCCCGGCCCGGCTTCGAAGGCGCCAAGTTCGTCTGCTCGACCCCGCTGCGGCCGGCCGAGCATCAGGCCGAGCTGTGGCGAGGGCTGCGCACCAACGACCTCTCGGTGGTGTCGACCGACCACTGCCCGTTCTGCTTCAAGGAGCAGAAGGAGCTCGGACTGGGCGACTTCTCCAAGATCCCCAACGGGCTGCCCGGGGTGGAGACCAGGATGGACCTGCTCCACCAGGCCGTGGTCGACGGGCACATCAGCCGGCGGCGGTGGATCGAGATCGCCTGCGCCACGCCGGCCCGGATGTTCGGCCTCTACCCCCGCAAGGGAACGGTCGCGCCCGGCGCCGACGCCGACATCGTCATCTACGACCCGGCCGCGACCCAGATCCTGTCGGCCGAGACCCACCACATGAACGTCGACTACTCCTGCTACGAGGGCCGGCAGATCACGGGCCACGTCGACACCGTGCTGTCCCGGGGCAAGGTCGTGGTCGATGGCGGCGAGTACCTGGGGACCAAGGGCGACGGGAAGTTCCTGGCCCGTGGCGCCTGCCAGTACCTCATCTAGCACCGATCGAGCGGACGGAGAGGCACGATGAAGACGATCAACCATTGGATCGGCGGGAAAACCTTCGAGGGGGCGTCCCGCCGGTTCGGCCCGGTGTTCAACCCGGCCACCGGCGAGCAGACCGCACAGGTCGCGCTGGCCGGCACCGACGAGGTCGACCAGGCGGTGGCCGTGGCCAAGGAGGCGTTCGCATCGTGGCGGGCGTCGTCGCTCGCCACCCGAACCCGCATCCTGTTCGCCTACCGGGAGCTGATCGAACGGCACAAGACCGAGATCGCCGAGCTGCTCACGGCCGAGCACGGCAAGGTCCTGGCCGACGCCACCGGCGAGGTGACCCGCGGGCTCGAAGTGGTCGAGTTCGCCTGCGGCATCCCCCAGCTGCTCAAGGGCGGCTACTCGGAGTCGGCCTCGACCCACGTCGACGTCTACTCGATCCGCCAGCCCATCGGCGTCGTAGCGGGCGTCACACCGTTCAACTTCCCGGCGATGGTTCCAATGTGGATGTTCCCCCTCGCCATCGCCTGTGGCAACACGTTCATCCTCAAGCCGAGCGAGAAGGACCCGTCGGCGGCCGTGCGCGTGGCCGAGCTGCTCGGCGAGGCGGGATTGCCCGACGCCGTGCTGAACGTCGTCCATGGTGACAAGGAGGCGGTCGACCGGCTGCTGACCCACCCCGACATCAAGGCCCTGAGCTTCGTCGGTTCGACGCCGATCGCCCGCTACGTGTACGAGACGGGCACCTCCAACGGCAAGCGGGTCCAGGCCCTGGGCGGAGCCAAGAACCACATCGTCGTGCTGCCGGACGCCGACATGGACCTGGCCGCCGACGCCGCCGTCTCCGCCGCCTACGGCTCGGCGGGGGAGCGGTGCATGGCGGTGTCGGTCGTGGTCGCGGTGGGCTCGGCCGGCGACGATCTGATCGGCCGGATGAAGGAGCGGATCGCCGACCTCCGCGTCGGCCCCGGCGCCGACGCCGAGTCCGACATGGGCCCGCTCATCACCAGAGAGCACCGCGACAAGGTGGCGGGCTACGTCGACGCGGGCGAGCACGAGGGGGCGAGCGTGGCCGTCGACGGCCGCAACCTCGTCGTCGACGGGCACGAGGACGGCTTCTACTTCGGCATCAGCCTGCTCGACCACGTCACCCCCGAGATGAGCGTGTACCGCGACGAGATCTTCGGACCGGTGCTGTCGGTGGTGCGCACCGACAGCTACGACGAGGCCGTCCGGCTGGTGAACGAGAACCCGTGGGGCAACGGCACGGCCATCTTCACGCGCGACGGCGGCGCCGCCCGCGAGTTCCAGGTCGACGCCGAGGCGGGGATGGTCGGGGTCAACGTCCCCATCCCGGTGCCGGTGTCGTACTACTCCTTCGGCGGCTGGAAGTCGTCGCTGTTCGGGGACAGCCACATCTACGGCCCTGAGGGCGTGCACTTCTACACCAGGGGCAAGGTGGTCACCGCCCGGTGGCCAGACCCCCACACCCGGGGCGTCGATCTCGGCTTCCCGCAGAACCGCTGATGGACATCGGGCTCGTCCTCCAGACCGACCCTCCGGCGTCGACCCTGGTCGACCTGATGGTGCGGGCCGAGGACCAGGGCTTCACCCACGGCTGGACGTTCGACTCCGTCGTCCTGTGGCAGGAGCCGTTCGTGATCTACAGCCAGATCCTGGCCAAGACCGAGCGGCTGACCGTCGGGCCGATGGTCACCAACCCCGGTACCCGCGACTGGTCGGTGACGGCCTCGCTGTTCGCCACGCTCAACGACATGTTCGGCAACCGCACGGTGTGCGGCATCGGGCGGGGCGACTCGGCCATGCGGGTCATCGGCCGCAAGCCCAACACCCTGGCCACGCTGTCGGAGGCCATACGGGTCATTCGCGATCTGGCCGAGGGCCGGTCGGTGGAGCTGAACGGCACCACCGTCCAGTTCCCATGGGTGCGCGAGGGCAGCCTGGAGATCTGGATGGCGGCCTACGGGCCCAAGGCGCTGGAGCTGGTCGGGCGGGAGGCCGACGGGTTCATCCTCCAGCTCGCCGACCCCTACATTACCGAGTGGACGGTGCGGTCGGTGCGGGAGGCGGCGTCGGCCGCCGGGCGCGACCCGGACGCCGTCACCGTCTGCGTGGCCGCCCCGGCCTACGTCGGTGACGACGTCGCCCACGCCCGCGACCAGTGCCGCTGGTTCGGCGGCATGGTGGGCAATCATGTCGCCGATCTCGTGGCCCGCTACGGCGAGCACTCGGGCGCGGTCCCGGCCGCGCTGACCGACTACATCAAGGCCAGGCAGGGCTACGACTACAGCCACCATGGCCGGGCCGGCAACCCGAGCACCGACTTCGTGCCCGACGAGGTCGTCGACCGGTTCTGCCTCCTGGGGCCGGTCGAGGCCCACATCGAGAAGCTCGAGGAACTGCGCGGGCTCGGCGTCGACCAGTTCGCCGTCTACAACATGCACGACGCCCGCGAGGCGACGATCGACGCCTACGGCGCCAAGGTGATCCCCGCCGTTTCGTGACGATCATCACGGCTCCCCAGACACGCCGGTCGAGCCGAAGCCGACGCCGGTCGTAGCCGGCACCCCCCAAGGAGCTGTGCGGCGGGCAGTGAGGCGGGTGGTGCTGGAGCTCGGGCTGGTCGTCGTCCTGGCCACGATGTGGGAGCTGTACAAGGTCGTCTTGGCAGGCGGCCGGCTGGGAGTGGCCGGTGCGGCCCGACGACACGTCGATGCCGCACGTCTGGTCGATCGTCGATGCCCTGTTCGAGCCGGCCCGGCGGGGCGGCGCCGACCTCTACGGTGTCATCCTCGTCCGGGCCGCGTTGGCCACGTTCCGCGAGGCCGTGGTCGGGTTCCTGCTGGGAACGGTCCTCGGCCTGGCCTTGGCCCTGCCGTTCCTGTGGTCGGGCCTGTTGCGCCGCGGCCTCATGCCGTACGTGGTCGTGAGCCAGACGATCCCGCTCATCGCCATCGCGCCGATGGTGGTCATCTGGGTCAGGGGCAACGGCTGGCCGGCCTGGTTCGGCGTGGCGGCCATCAGCGCCTACCTGACGTTCTTCCCGGTGACCGTGAACATGCTTCGCGGGCTCACGTCGCCGTCGGCCACGTCGCTCGAGCTCATGCGGTCGTACGCCGCGACCGACCCGCAGGTCCTGCTCAAGCTGCGGCTGCCCGCGTCGCTGCCCTACCTGTTCACCGCCTTGAAGATCGGCGCCACGGCCAGCGTCGTCGGCGCCCTGGTCGGCGAGCTCCCGGCCGGACTGCAGGACGGGCTCGGGCGGGCACTGCTCAACGGCGCCCAGTACTTCATCACCCGGCCGGAACAGCTCTACTCGGCCGTGCTGGTGACGGCCGCCCTGGGGCTGACGTTCGCCGGCCTCATCGGCCTCCTCGAACGGATAGTCGCGCCCCACCGCTGGGTGGAGGCGGACACGACATGACCGTCGTCGACATCAGGGGCGTCGACAAGACGTTCACCACCGGTCGGACCGGCTCGGTCACCGCGCTCGAGGGGATCGACCTCACCATCGAGCCGGGAGAGTTCGTGTCGCTGCTGGGCCCGTCCGGCTGCGGGAAGTCGACCCTGCTCCGGCTGATCGGCGATCTCGCCACCCCGGCGGCGGGTTCGGTGGCGGTGAACGGCAAGCCGCCGGGGCAGGCCCGCGGCGACCGCGACCACGGCATCGTGTCCAGGCCCCGACCCTGTTCGACCGGCGGACGGTCGTCCGCAACGTGGTGCTGCCGCTGGAGCTGGTCGGCCTGGGCGACTTCGCCGGCCACCACCCGTGGCAGCTCTCTGGAGGCATGCAGCAGCGGGTGGCCATCGCCCGGGCCCTCACCTTCGAGCCCGCCCTGCTCCTCATGGACGAGCCGTTGGGCGCCCTCGACGAGATGACGAGGGAGAAGCTCCAGGGCGAGCTCCTCAGGATCTGGAGCGAGACCGGCACCACGGTCGTCTTCGTCACCCACTCCATCAGCGAGGCCGTGTTCCTCTCGACCCGGGTCGTCGTGACGTCGCCCCGGCCGGGACGGATCGTCGGCGTCGTGCCCGTCCTGCAGTACCCGCGTGACATCAACACCCGCGAGGCGCCCGAGTACTTCGCCAAGGTGACCGGTGCGTCGATCGTGCTCGACAACGGGCGGACGCTCGGCGAGGGCCACATGCGGTGGCAGCTCAACGAGATCAACAAGCTCATCTGGCCATCGCCCGGTGGCATCGGCGTGATGGACCCGGCGCTGTGGGAGCAGACCATCGACGTGGCCACGTCGCAGAACGTGATCTCCGAGGCGCCCGACGACAGCGTCGACCGGACCGACATCGCGGCCGCCGCCGTCCAGTCGCTCGAGGACGAGGGCATCGACGTCACCGGCGAGGAGTTCGAAGCCATCGAGGTGGAGGTCACCCCCGGGGGCGAGTAGCCGACCATTGACCTGCCGGCCCAGCGGGCCACGAATTTGTCCTTTAAGGGCGCTCAGGGTCGTATAAGAGACCTGAGCGCGCGCAGAAGCCTGAGAACTTCCAGTGCAGACATTCTGCGCGTGATGGCCACCGCTATCCGGTGCCCGGCGCCCTTCGAGGAGAGTTCGCCTCGACATGGCAAGCTGCTCACCTGGTGAGTGACGCGATCGTGATCGGGGCCGGCCCCAACGGGCTGGTGGCCGCCAACGTCCTGGCCGACGCCGGCTGGGACGTCCTCGTGCTCGAGGCGGCCGACCAGCCGGGCGGGGCCGTGCGTACGGCCGAGGTCACCGCCCCCGGTTTCCGCAACGACCTGTTCTCCGCGTTCTACCCGCTGGCCGCGGTGTCGCGGCCGATCGTCGACCTCGGGTTGGAGGCGTACGGACTTCGCTGGCGCCACGCCCCGGTGGCGCTGGCCCATCCCACGCCCGATGGCCCGAGCGCGCTGTTGTCCAGGGACATCGACGAGACCGCGGCATCGCTCGATCGGTTCGCGCCGGGCGACGGCGACGCATGGCGGGCCCTGTACCACGACAACTGGCCGGCCATGGAGGCGTTCATCGACGTCATCACCCGGCCGCTCGGCGCCGTGCGTCCCATCGCCCACCTGGCTCGCCGGGTCGGCGTGACGGGCGCCCTGCCGTTCGCCCGCAACGCCCTGGCGACCGTGCGCCGGCTGGCCGAGGAGAACTTCGCCGGTGAGGGCGGCGCCCTTCTGCTCGCCGGCAACGCACTCCACTCCGACATCTCGCCAGAAGGGGCGGGCAGCTCCCTGTTCGGGCTGTTGCTTGCGCTCACCGCCCAGCGCCACGGCTTTCCCGTGCCCGAGGGCGGCTCACAGGCGCTCACCGACGCCATGGTGCGGCGCCTGGAGGCCAGGGGCGGCCGGGTGGCCTGCGGCCACCGGGTGGTCGAGGTCCGCCTCGTCGACGGCCGGGCCGTCGGGGTGCGGACGGCGGACGGCGCCGACTTCGTCGCCCGCCGCGGTGTGTTGGCCGACACCGACGCGGTGGCACTGTACCGGGACCTCGTCGGCGAGGAGCACCTCCCGTCGCGCGTCGTCGACGGGCTGTCCCGGTTCCAACGGGGGCCGGCCACGGTCAAGGTCGACTGGGCCCTGTCGTCGAAGATCGCCTGGGCCGATCCCGACGTCGGGCGGGCCGGCACCGTCCACCTGGCCTCGTCGCTCGGCCATCTCAGCCGCTGGTCGGCGGAGGTGGCGAGTGGGGTGGTCCCGGCCGAGCCGTTCGTGCTGCTGGGCCAGATGACGACGGCCGATCCGTCCCGATCGCCGGAGGGGACCGAGGCCGCGTGGGGCTACACCCATGTGCCGAGCGACATCGTGGCCGACGCCGGCGGCGACGGCATCGCCGGGCGGTGGGACGAGAAGGAGACCGAGGCCATCACCCGCCGCATCGAGGAGACGATCGAGCGCTACGCGCCCGGGTTCATCGACCGCATCGTCGCCCGGCACGTGCTGACCCCTCCCCGTCTCGAGGAGCTCGACGCCAACCTGGTCGGCGGCGACATCGGCGCCGGCACCAACAACCTCCACCAGCAGCTCGTGTTCCGGCCGATCGCCGGCGCCTTCGGGCCCCGCACCCCGATCCCCGGCCTCTGGCTGGCCTCGGCCTCGGCCCACCCGGGCGGCGGTGTCCATGGCGCCTGCGGCGCCAACGCGGCCAGGGCCGCCCTGTCGAGCTGGCGCCGCCGCCGGCTGCTCGGCGGCTGAGACAGTCCGGCTCGGCTCAGCTCGAGAGCTGCCAGCGCAGGAAGGCGAGGACGTCGGCCAGCTCGTCCGCCTGCTTCGACACCGGCTTGCCCTGCCCGTGGCCGGCCCGGGTCTCGATGCGGACGAGGATCGGCCGTTGGTCGCCGCAGGACGTCGCCGCCTGGACCCGCGCCGCGAACTTGCGGGCGTGGTTGGGATCGACCCGGCTGTCCTCCTGCGCGGTGGTGACGAGCAGCGCCGGGTAACACACGCCGTCGGTCACGCGGTGATAGGGCGAGTAGGCGTGCAGCCAGGCGAACTCCTCGGCCACGTCCGGGTCGCCGTACTCCGGGATCCACAGCTTGGCGATTCGGAACAGGTGGTAGCGCACCATGTCGAGCAGCGGCACGGCGCAGTGCACGACCCGGCACAGATCGGGGCGTTGCGTGACCATCGCCCCCATCAGCAGCCCGCCGTTCGACCCGCCCCGGATGGCGAGCCGGTCTCGTGTGGCGTGTCCCCGGTCGACCAGCCAGTCGGCCGCCGCGGCGAAGTCGTCGAACACCTGCCGCTTGTGCTCGCGCATGCCCGCCTTGTGCCAGGCCTCGCCCTCCTCGGCGCCGCCCCGGATGCCGGCCACGGCATACACGCCGCCCGCGTCGCAGTGCTCGACGATCAGCGGGCTCCACGCCGGCGACATGGTGACGCCGAACCCGCCGTAGCCGGTCAGGATCGTCGCCGGCGACGTCATCTCCGCCGCGCCGTTGATGAGGAACATGGTGATCTCGGTGCCGTCGCTCGACGGGTAGGCCACCTGGTCGACGCGGTAGCCGCTGCCGTCCGGGGCGCCCGGCAGTTCACTCCACTGGGTCACGCCGGCGGACGGCGTCCACCGGAACAGCGTGGCCGGCCGGGTGAAGCCGGTGAAGGCGAACGCGGCGAGCTCGGTCTCCCTGCTCGCCGACAGCCCGGCCAACGACCCGAGCTCAGGGAGCTCGATGGGCTCCCGGCCGCCGCCGTCATGGTCGTAGCGGTCGAGCCGGGATGTGGCCCGGTGCGTCGAAGCGACGATGAGCGCACCCGGGGTTATGGCCGCGCCTTCGATGACGGCATCGCTTTCGGCCACGAGCGTCGCCCAGCGCTCCGCGCTCGGGGTCGCGATGGGCGCGGCGACCACCCGGCCCCGACCGGCGCCGAGCGTGGTGACGCCGATGAGCCGGTCGCCGACCGCCTCGAATGACGTGATCGCGTCCTGACCCTCGATCACCGTCGTCTGCTCGCCCGTCGCCCGCTCGATCAGGTGGACGTCGATGCGCGTCCACCCGTGGGCGACGTGGATGACGTACCACCGACCGTCGCGAGACAGCGACACGTCGGGCCAGGCCTCGGGCTCCGGTCGCGCCGCGTACAACACGGCATCGGCGCCGGGGTCGTCCCCCAGCCGGTGAAGGCGGAGGTGACGGCCGTACTCCTCGCCGGCCGGGTAGCGGGCGTAGGCGAAACCCGAGCCGTCCGGCCACCAGGCCACCGAGGCCGCCCTGGTGTCGGGGATCTCGTCGGGGAGGTGCTCACCCGTAGCGACGTCGATGACCTTCAGGGTGCTGTGCTCGTCGCCACCGGCGGAGATCCCGTAGGCCAGCAGCCGCCCGTCGCGTGATGGATGGAACCAGTCTATGGCGGCGGTGGCGTCACCGGTGATGGCGTGCGGATCCACCACGACCAGTGGCTCGGCCGGGCCGGGCTCGTCGATGGGGCGGACGACGACGACCGCCTGGTCGTGGTCGCCCCAACGGTCGACGGAGAAGATCCGGTCGCCCGCAACGCGTGGCCCGGCCGAGCTCCCGGCCCGCAGCAGGTCGGTCAGCCGCCGATGAAGGGTGTCCCGACCCGGGATGGCGTCGAGTACGGCCTGGGTGCGGGCGTTCTGCGCCTCGGTCCACGCCTGGGTTTCGGCGGACTCGCCGTCCTCGAGCCAGCGGTAGGGGTCGCCGACCTCGACGCCGTGGAGCAGGTCGACGACGTCGTCGGTACGGCTGGGCGGTGCCGGTGGGACGTCGATGCCCACGGAGGAGACCGCCGAACGGTCAGCCGCGCCCGGCGTTGGGCTTGCGCCCGTGGTTGGCCTTGTTCCGGCGGGCCTTCAGCTTGCGCTTGGCGGTCTTCTTCGACATAGGCGGGACACCCTACCGACTGGGCTCTCTCTCTGTTCTTCGGGTCGATGTGGTCGCCAGAGCGGTTTCAGGTGGTGCCGGCGACGTGGACGGCGATGCCGAGGTCGGCGGCGATGGCGAGGCGGTCGTCGATGTTGCGATCGCTGCCGAACCATGACTGGTGGCCGAAGGCGAGCCCGGCGGCGAGGGTCTCGACGACGAGGAGCCCGCCGGTGCGGTAGCGGGCACCGATGGCAGCGGCCTGGTCCAAGAGGAGGCGGGGGTCGAGGACCTGGAGGACCTCGGGGTCGGGGTGGCGGAGGCTGTCGCGGCCGGCCGGGCTGAGCCGGTCGAGGATGGCGGAGAGCTGGCCGCTCCCGGGCTGGTGGACGCGCTGGAGGAGCCGGAAGTGGCGAGAGGCGGGCAGGCCGACGATGTCGTCGTCGGGGAGTCCTTCGGGCCAGTCGGCCAGCATGACGTCGACCGCGAGGTATTCGTCGATCACTAGCACGATGGCGACCGGTCAGGCGTCGTCGGTGTCGTGACCACCAAACAGCGGGTCAGCAGCCAGGTCGGCGTCGAGTGCCGCCTGGAACTGGTCTGCGAGGTCGCCTCGGGTGAGGCGCCGCAGGATCTCGCGGTCGGCGTAGGTCAGGCGCGGGTCCCCGGCTCGACGCCGGCGACGCCGTTCCTCGAGGAGCTCCTCGCCGATTGTCATGGGCTCCATTCTGTCTCCATGCGGGGTCGCTCGAGTGTGGTGGACCGGACCGCTGACGGCGACAGCATCCGGCAGGTGCAAGTGCGTAACGTTGTCGGGTTGCTCGTCCCCGATGACGGCAGCCTGGTGAGCGCTGATCGCTCGTCGACCACATGGCCAGCCTGTGCTCGGCGACGGCGGATGGGGAGGGCTTGGATTGGAGCACCGCGTGCATTGTGTGTGAGGCCGTCGCTTCCGTGGCGTCGATGCCGGCTCGTGAGGAGTCTGACGCAGCCGGCGACGGGCTGACCGGCGGACACCAGGTGGGTGGTGTTGAAGCTCCCGAAGGCCTCGACGATCCGCCGCCTCGCCACCCGGATCCATGATTCGAACGCCGGATATGAGGATCGAGTCCATGGCCGCCACTCCCGCCGGTGAACTTGAAGGCACTGCCCGTACGAGCTGGCGTCGGGCCGATCGCGCCCAGTCGGGCATGATCAGTCGGCGGGATGGGATGCGGCCCACGCGACCAGATCGTCGGCCGGCATCGTGTTGACGATGGCGTCGACCTCGACGCCGAGCCTGGCCGCCTTGTCGCACCCGTAGGGCTGCCACTCGAGCTGGCCCGGCGCATGGGCGTCGGTGTCGATCGACACCCGGCAGCTCCACTCGAGGGCCAGCTCGAGAAGCTCCTCGGGCGGGTCCTGCCGTTCGGGGCGACAGTTGATCTCGACCGCGGTGTCGAACCGGGCGCAGGCGGCGAAGACAACGTCGGGGTCGAACTGCACGCCCTTGCGCCCGGGGCCGCCCCTGGCGCCGGGGACCAGCCGGCCCGTGCAATGGCCGAGGATGTCGACGTGGGGGCTGGCCACCGCCATCACCATCCGACGTGTCATCTCCTGGCGGGGCATCCGGAACTTCGAGTGGACGCTGGCCACCACGACGTCGAGCCCGGCCAACAGCTCGTCGGCCAGGTCGAGCCGGCCGTCCTCGAGGATGTCGACCTCCATGCCGGTAAGGATGCGGAACGGCGTCAATTGCTGGTTGAGGGCGGCGACCTCCTCGAGCTGGCGGGCCAGGCGCTCCGGGGAGAGGCCGCGGGCGATGGTGAGCCGGGGCGAGTGGTCGGTCAGCACGATGTACTCGTGGCCCAGGGCGATAGCGGCCTGCGCCATCCGTTCGATCGGGGCGCCGCCGTCCGACCAGGTCGAGTGGGTATGGCAGTCGCCCCGCAGCGCGGCGCGGATCACCGCCCCTTCTCCGATCGGGACGACGCTCTCCTGCTCGAGGTGGGCCAGGTACCCCGGCACCTCACCGTCCAGGGCCTCGGCGATCACCTTGCCCGTGGTGGCGCCGATCCCCGGGAGCTCGGTCAGCCGACCCTCCCGATGGAGCCGTTCCCGCTCGTCGGCGGGAAGCTCGACGATGACGTCACGGGCCCGCTGGAAGGCCTTGACCTTGGGTGCCGGCGCCAGATCGCGGTCGAGCAGATACACGATGCGGTCGATGGCCGCGATGGGATCCACCGACGCAGTCTCGTCCGGTCGGGTCGGCTCCCGCGGCCACTACCCTCTGGCCGATGGAGCGGTTCGGCATCGTCGGCCTGCCCAACTCGGGCAAGTCCGCGCTGTTCAACGCGCTCACCGGTGGCGACGCGGTGGTGGCCGCCCACCCGTTCTCGACCACCGAGACCAACATCGGCGTCGCCATCGTCCCCGACGACCGGGTGGACGCCCTAAGCGCCATGAGCCGATCGAAGAAGCTCGTCTACACCCACGCCGAGTTCGTCGACATCGCCGGCCTCCAGAAGGGATCGGGGCAGGGCGAGGGCCTCGGCAACCGGTTCCTCGGCGGCATACGCGACGTCGACGCCATCATGTTCGTGCTGCGGGCGTTCGACGATCCCAATGTGGTCGGCGGTACCGACCCGCTCGACGACCTCCACACGCTCGAGTTCGAGCTGACGGTGGCCGACCTCGAGAGCGCCGAGACCCAGCTCGAGCGGCGGCGCAAGGCGGCCAAGCTCGACCGCTCGCTGGCGGGCGAGGTCGCGGTGCTGGCGGAGGCCGTCCGGCGGCTCTCGGCGGGCGCGCCCGTGTACCGGGCCGGGTTCTCGTCCGAGGAGCGCACCGCGCTCCGGCCCTTCTTCCTCCTCACCAACAAGCCGGTGCTGGCCGTGGTGAACCTCGGCGAGGACCAGGTGGCCGAGCCGGACAGCATCGTGCAGCCGGTCGAGGCCGGGCTGGCCGGCGTGGCCGATGTCCTCGGGGTGTCGGTCCAACTCGAGTCGGAGGCGGCCCAGCTCCCGGCCGACGCGCGAACCGAGCTGCTCGACGGCCTCGGATTGGGTGATGGCGCCCTGCCCCGGGTCGCCCGGGCGGCCTACCAGCTCCTGGGGCTGCGAACCTTCCTCACCACCGGCGACAAGGAATCGAGGGCCTGGACCTTCCGGGCCGGCGCCAAGGCGCCGGAGTGCGCCGGCGTCATCCACTCCGATCTGCAGCGGGGTTTCATCAGGGCCGAGGTGATCCGCCACGAGGACCTCCTCGATATCGGGTCGTGGGCCAAGGCCAAGGAGCTCGGCAAGATCCGCGTCGAAGGCAAGGAGTACGAGGTGCTGGACGGCGACGTGCTCGAGATCCGGTTCAACGTCTGAGGGCTCGGCCTGCGATGCCCTGGCTGCTCCGCGACGGTGAGGTGCTCTCCTCGCTCGAGGTGGCGGACACCTGGCAGTCCCGGCGCCGGGGTCTGCTCGGGAGGAACGCGATCGAAGGGGCGATCCTCCTCCGCCCGGCACGCGGCGTGCACACCCTGGGGATGAGGTTCCCGATCGACGTCGCGTTCCTCGACGGCGAGCTCAAGGTCATCAGGGTCGTGTCCATGCCCCGCTGGCGGGTGGGCCTGCCCGTCCTGCGCGCTCGTGCGGTGGTGGAGGCCGAGCGGGGCGCCTTCCGCGACTGGGAGCTTCAAGTCGGCGACGAGCTCGAGATCAAAGATTGACCCTCGTCCTGGTGGGCACGCCGATCGGGAACCTCGGCGACCTCTCGCCGCGTGCGATCGAGGTGCTGGCCGGTGTCGACGCCATCGCCTGCGAGGACACCCGCCGGACCGGGCGCCTGTTGGCCCAGGCGGGCATCACGGCGCCCCGTCTGCTCGTGGTGAACGAGCACACCGAGGCCGGCCGGGTGCCAGACATCCTGCGGCGGCTCGGGCGCGGCGAGCGGGTGGCCGTGGTGTCCGATGCCGGCATGCCCGGCGTGTCCGATCCGGGCGAGCGTCTCGTGCGGGCCGCGATCGATGCCGGCCACCGCGTCGAGGTCGTCCCCGGACCGTCGGCCTCGATCGCCGCGCTGGTGGCCAGCGGGCTCGCCACGGGTCGCTTCTGTTTCGAGGGCTTCCTGCCGCGGAGGGGTTCGGGACGAACCGCGCGGCTCGAGGAACTGGTGGGGGAGCGGCGGACGATCGTCCTCTATGAAGCCCCCCACCGTCTACTTCGGACGCTCACCGATCTGTCCGGCCGCCTCGGCGCCGACCGACGGGTCGCGGTCGGGCGCGAGCTGACCAAGCTCCATGAGGAGATGTGGCGGGGCCTGCTGGGTGAGGCCGTGCACTGGGCGGCGACGACGGCGCCGCGGGGCGAGCTCGTGCTGGTGATCGAGGGCGCCGCTGAACCGGCGAGCGTCGGCGA
>JBOGGX010000188.1:0-5991 GCA_050744245.1 Acidimicrobiales bacterium | reverse complement strand
GCTGCGGTCGACCGCGCCGCCGCCGGCCTCGACGACGACCGTCACCGGCTGGTGCGGCTCGAGGCGAGGCGGACCCGCGTCGGCCTGGAGCTCGACGACGCCCGCCGGGCGGCGACCGAGGCGGAGTCGGCGGCGCCCGACCTGGCCGCCACCGAGACCGCGGCCCACCAGGCGCGGGCCGACGCCGATCGCAGATTGGGCGCGGCCGAGGACGGGCTGCGGGCGGCCGAGGCCGGACATCACCGGTGGGCGGCCCGGGCCGACACGCTGGCCCAGGCCCTCGACGCCGCCCGGGCCCGAGCCGGGGCCGAGCGGCTGGCCGGCCTCGACGGCGTGTGCGGCTCCCTGCTCGAGCTGGTCGAGGTCGACGCCGGCTTCGAGGCCGCGTTCGAGGCTGCGGTCGGCGAGGCGATGGTGGCGGTGGTGGTCGAGTCGGTCCCGGCCGCCAGGCGGGCGGTGGAAGCGCTCAGGTCGGGCGACGTCGCCGGCGCGGTCCTGCCCCTCGCGGCTCGATCCGCGGCCCGACCAGAGCCACCACGAGGCGCCCTGCGCGGCCACGTCCGATCGTCGCGGCCTGCCGTCGAGGATCTGCTCGACGTCCTGATCGGATCGGCCGTCGTGGTCGACGGCGGCTGGGAGGCGGCGATCGAGGTCGCGGTCGAGCAGCCGGGGACGATCGTCGTCACCACGGACGGCGACCGGTTCGCGGCGACGGGCTGGAGGGTGGGCAACACGGCGGTGGGCGCCACCGGCGCCGCCCTCGACGAGGCCAGAGCCAACACGGAGGAGGCGGCGGCGACGTTGGCCGGCGCCCACACCCGCGTCGAGTCGGCGGCCCGCCAAGCGGACGAGTGCCGGCGGGTGGCGGCCGAGGCGTCGGCGAGGCGGGCCGAGCACGAGCACGTACGCACCGCGGCATCGGAGACGGTCGGGCGGCTCGAGCGGCAGCGGGCCGAGATCACCGACGAGGTCGCTTCCTACCGTGCCCGCATCGAGGAGCTGGTCGACGGGCTGGCCCACGACCGGGAGCGGGTGGCGTCGCTGGAGGCCAGCCTGGCCACCCTCGAAGCCGACGAGGCCGCCGACACCGACCGACGTCAGGCCGAAGCCGAGGCCAGGCAACGACTGACCGACGACTTGGGCGCCCTCGCCTCCCGCCGCGCCGACCTCGACGTCCGCATGGCCACGGTCGACGAGCGCAGGACCCAGGCCCGCCGCCGACTGGACGAGATCGACGAACGGCTGGCCCGGCTGGGCGCGGAGCGGACCGAGGCGGTCCGGCGCCGAGACGAGCTCGACGCCACGGCCAACGCCCTGACCCGGCTGGCGGCGGCCATCGGCGAGCGGCTCCGCCGGATCGAAGGTGAGCTCGGCGAGCTTCGCCGGCGCCGCCAGCAGCAGACCGACGCGACCCGGCTCGTGGCCGCCCGGCTCGACGACCTCCGCCGGCGGCGGACCGCAGAGGAGGCCGAGCTCGAGGCGATCAGGGAGCGGTCGCGCCGGGCCGAGCTGGACGAGGCCGAGACCAGGCTCCGACTCGAACAGGCCATCGAACGGTGCCGTCACGATCTCGACGTCGACCCGGCCCAGGCCGAGGCGGCCACCTGTCCGCCGCGGCCCGAGGGCGTGTCGGCCCAGGCTCGCACCCGCGAGCTCGAGCGCGAGCTGCGGCTCATGGGTCCTGTCAACCCGCTGGCCGTGGAGGAGCATCAGGCCCTCCAGGAGCGCCACGAGTTCGTCACCGGCCAGCTCGACGACGTCAGGGACTCGCGCCGAGAGTTGGCCAAGATCATCCGCAGCGTCGACGAGGAGATCGTCAACGTCTTCGCCGCGGCGTACGCCGATGTGGCCGAGAACTTCGCCCGGCTGTTCGAGACGCTGTTCCCCGGAGGCCGTGGTCGGCTCAGCCTCACCCGGCCCGACGACCGGCTCGACACCGGCATCGAGGTCGAGGCCAGACCGTCGGGCAAGAACGTGAAGAAGCTGTCATTGCTCTCGGGCGGCGAGCGGTCGCTGACCGCCCTGGCCTTCCTGTTCGCCGTGTTCCGCAGCCGGCCGTCGCCGTTCTACGTGCTCGACGAGGTCGAGGCCGCCCTGGACGACGTCAACCTCCACCGGTTCCTCGACCTCGTGGCCGAGTTCCGCCGCGAGGCCCAGCTGCTGATCGTCAGCCACCAGAAGCGCACGATGGAAGCGGCCGACTGTCTCTACGGGGTCACCCTGCAGGCCGGCTCGTCGCGGGTGATCAGCGAGCGGGTCGCGGCCCACGCCTGAACGCCTGAACGCCTACGGCAGGCGGGCGAACCAGAGCAGCGAGAGGGCGGCCGCGGCCAGCAGGGGCAGCAGGGCGTAGGTGACGAACCGGTAGGTCACGTCCTCCTCCTCGGTGACGAAGCCGATCGACGACCCGATGTCCTCGTACACCTCGGTGAGCTCGGCCTCGGTCACCGCGGTGTAGAAGGCGCCGCCGGTCCGGTCGGCGATCTCCTCGAGCGCGGCCTCGTTCACCGCCACCGGCACCCGCTCGCCGTCGATGCGGATCTCGCCGGACTGGGTGCCGAACGCGATCGTCGACACCGGGATCTCGGCCTCGGATGCGGCCTCGACCGCCTCCTGGTTGCTGCGGCCGACGGTGGTCTCGCCGTCGGACAGCACGACGATGCGTCCCGGCACCGGCTCGTCGTCGTTGGCCGCCTCGGGGACGTTCTCGAGCGCGTCGAGCGAGGCGAACACGGCCTCGCCGATGGCGGTGCCCTCGCCCAGGTCGAGGACGAGAATGGCGCTGCGGACCCGGGCGCGATCGGTCGTCGGGGGCACGTCGAGCCGGGCGATCCCGTGGAACGACACCAGCCCCACGTTGATCGTGCGGGGAAGCCGATCGAGGAAGGACACGGCCGCCTCCTTGGCCGCCCCGAAGCGGCTGGGTTCGACGTCGTCGGCCTCCATCGACAACGAGGTGTCGATGGTCAGCACGACGGTGGCCCGCTCCCTCGGCACCTGGACCTCGGTGGCCGGGCGGGCGGCCCCGACGACGAGCACGACCATGGCCAGGACGAACAGCCCGGCGGGCACGTGGCGCCGCCACCCTGGGCGACGGGGGGCGACCCTGTCGAGCAGCTCGACGTTGGTGAAGCGCACGGCGTAGCGGCGCCGGCGCAGCTGCATGACCACGTAGAGCCCGGCGAGCACGGCCACGGGCACCAGCAGCCAGAACCAGGCGGGGGCGAGAAAGCTCATCTCAACGGATCGTCCTGGGCAGGTTCTCGATACGGCGGCGGCGGATTGTGACGAAGCGGACCAGGTCGCCGATCCAGTCGCGGTCGGTGCGGAGCCGGAGGTGATCGGCGCCTGCGGCCCGGATCCGCCCGGCGATCTCACGACGTTGCTCGGCCGCGGCCTCGGCGTAGCGGGCGCGGAGCCCGGCGTCGCTGGTCTGGACCTCGCGCTCGGCGCCGCTCTCGGCGTCGACCATCGTGAGCAGGCCGACGTCGGCCAGCTCGAGCTCGCGGGGATCGATCACCTCGATCCCGAGGACGTCGTGGCGCACCGCGAGCCGCCGCATCGAGAGCTCCCAGTCGGTGAGGGACAAGAAGTCGGACACGACGACGGCCAGGCCCGCCCTGGGCATGAGCGACGCCACGCGGTCGATGCCGCCGGCCAGGTCGGTGTCGCCACCGCCGTCGGTGCGGGGCGCGGCCGCCATCCGGTGGAGGAACGCCATGACCTGGGCCCGGCCCGAACGCGCCGGCATGGCCTGGGCCCGTCCCTCGGCGTCGAGCACGACGCCGCCGAGACGGTTGCCCCCTCGGTTGGTGAGAAACCCGACGGCGGCCGCGGCCGCCAGGGCCAGGTCGCGCTTGTCGCAGTTCGCGGTTCCGAAGTCGAGGCTGGCCGACACGTCGGCCAGGATCCAGGTCTCGAGCTCGCGGTCGGCGATCGTCTCGCGCACATGGGTTCGCTGCATCCGGGCGGTGACGTTCCAGTCGATGCGCCGGACGTCGTCGCCGGGCTCGTACTCACGGGCCTCACCCGGCTCGGCGCCGTGACCGGGCGCCAGCCCCTGGTAGTCGCCCTGGAGCAGACCGTCGAGCCGGCGCGTGATCAGCAGCTCCAGCCGACGCAGGACCTCGGCCGTCGACGTCTGGATCAGCCGCGGCGGCGAGATCGAGGCGGCCAGCGGCCCGGACATCGACGTCATCGAACCGTGCGCTGGTCCTGGGAAGGGGCGATGCGGGGGGCGGCGACGGTTCCGAGCACCCGGGCCAGGATGTGGTCGGGGGTGAGATCGCGGGCCAGCGCCTCGTACGAGAGAACCAGTCGGTGGCGCAGCACCTCGGGCGCGACGTCGAAGACGTCCTGGGGCAGCGTGTAGGAGCGGCCCCGAAGGAGGGCGAGGGTGCGGCCGCCGGCCACCAGGGCCAGGCTGGCCCGCGGGCTGGCGCCGTAGGCGATCAGGTCGTCGAGGTCGGGCATGCCGTGCGCCGTCGGGTGACGGGTGGCCAGCACGAGCCGGACGGCGTAGTCGACCACGGCCCGGTCGACGTAGACCCGGTCGGCCGCCTTCTGCAGGGCGAGCAGCTCGTCGAGGCTCAGCACCTCGCGGGCCACGGGCGGCGACACGCCCATGCGGTGGACGATCTCGATCTCCTCGGCGGGCGACGGGTAGTTGACGATCACCTTCATCATGAACCGGTCGCGTTGCGCCTCGGGCAGCGGGTAGACCCCTTCGGACTCGATCGGGTTCTGGGTGGCCAGCACGAGGAAGGGATCGGGGGCGGGGAAGGTCTCGCCGCCGATCGAGACGTGGCGTTCGGCCATGATCTCCAGCAGGGCCGACTGCACCTTGGCCGGAGCCCGGTTGACCTCGTCGGCCAGCACGAAGTTGGCGAACACCGGGCCGAGCTCGACGTCGAACTTCTCGTCGGACGCCCGCCAGATGCGGGTGCCGATGATGTCGGCCGGCAGCAGGTCAGGGGTGAACTGGAGCCGGGCGAACGACCCGCCGGTGGTCGAGGCCATGGTCTCGATGGCCAGGGTCTTGGCCAGGCCGGGTACCCCTTCGAGCAGGCAGTGACCTCGGGCGATGAGACAGACGACCAGCCGTTCGAGCACCCGGTCCTGGCCGACGATCACCCTCTTGATCTCGAACAGGACCGTCTCGAGCTGGGCCGCCTCCGGCGTCTGCGGCCCGGTCGACGCGCCGTGGGGGACGGTGGTGGTCATGTCACCTCGCTGGTTCGGCACTGGGTCGGAACGATCCCGCCGGGCTGGCAGTTCCCGGTCCGGGCCAGGCTACGCGTCGACGGGACGGTTCATCAGTCGGCGATGTCCCTGAACGCGACGACCTTGGTCGGCGGCACCCGGACCACGGTCTCGCCGGGCACGCCGTTGCGGGCGCCGAACTCCTCGGCCCGGTCGGCGCCCATGTAGCGGCCGCCGATGACCGTGGCCCACCGGCGCACCTCGCCCAGATCGACCGAGATCTCGGCCCGACCCTCGACGATGCAGAACGCGTACGGCGGTTGGTCGTCCTGGACGCAGAGCGAGACGGTCGGAGTGCGCCGGAGGTTGCGCCCCTTCACCGTGTCCGCGCCGGTGTTGAAGACGACGGCGCCGTCGTCGTCGTCGATCGCGTACCAGATCGGCGCGGCATGCGGCGTGCCGTCGGCCCGGACCGTCGACAGCACCGCCGGGCGCACCGGAGCGGTCAGGAACGCCCGCCACTCATCCTCGGTCATGTGCTGGTAGCCCACGGCCCCGACCGTAGCCACCGAACCCACGGCCAAGCGCCTCCGTGCGGGCGCCGCCCACCCGTCCAAAATCACCTCTGTGCGCGCCGGGGCAGCCAGAGCGAGCCGAAACGCGCACAGAACGGCGCGGACGCCGAGGGATGCCGAGCCGTGCGGTGCGGGGCGGGGACGGGGCGGGGCGGGGACGGGGGGGAGGGCGCCGGGCGGCGCGGACACCGAGGGATGCCGGGCCGTGCGGTGC
>JBOGGX010000187.1:0-24652 GCA_050744245.1 Acidimicrobiales bacterium | reverse complement strand
GCCGTCACCGGCCGGGCCGTCGCGGCGGCGTCGGAGGGCAACCCGGCGCCGGCAGACGACCATCCCTGGGCGCCGAGCGCCGCGATCCGACGCCTGACCCTCGACGCCCTGAGCAGTGATGGTGCGGCCACCATGACGATCGCGGCACACACGAGCGACCCGACGAGCCAACCCGGGAGCTGCAGCCAGAGTGCGACGGGTGCTGGCTCGTTCACGTCGCCCCCCTCGTGATGCGGGCCATCCACCATCCCCCGGCGAGGTCGAGCCCGAGTCCGAGCCCGAGGCAGGCGAGGCCGGCGGGAGTACCGAGAAGGAACCTGAGGGTGCCGCCGTCGAGGCCGGCGACGACCGCGAGGAACACCAACGGGGCGACCGCCAGCACCGCGGCGGAGTAGCGGGCCTGGGTCGACAGGGCCCGCACCTCCCGATCGACGGCGGCCCGCTCGTACAGCGTGGCGGCGACACCGTCGAGGGTGCGGGCGAGGCCGGCGCCGGCGTCGACGCCGAGCGCGACGGCGGCGGCGATGAGTCGGACGTCGGCCGTTGGTCTCGCCGCCCAGTGCTCGATCGCCTGGCGAATCGGAATGCCTTGCTCGCACGCCTTGACGACGAGGCCGAGCTCGTCGCCGAGCGGCGGCCGGGCGACGGCCGCGGCATCGGCCAGGGCCGTGCGCACCGAACCACCGGCGCGCAGCGAACGAGCGACAGCCTCGACCGCGGGAGCAAGGGCGCGGCTCCGCTCGGCCTCGCGCCTGCGTCGGAGAAGCACGGCTGGCACCCGCTCGATCACCGTCGGCCGCTCGATCGCCGTCATTCGCTCCAGCACCGTCGGCCGCTCCATCACCGTCGGCCGTGAGAGGGCGCCGGTCAACCGCTCGAGCACCGTCGGCCGCGGCCGTGAAGGCGCGGCGGTCATTCGCTCCACCACCGCCGACCGCGGACGTGACCGCTCGGGCCGCACGTGGTCGGGCCCGTCGGCCTCGTCGCGGGGCGTCGCGAGGAGTCGAGCGAAGATCCGATCGCGGCGTGCTCCGGCGACCGCGGCCATCGACGCCGCACCGCAGGCGAGCACCAGCCCGGCCAGCAACGTGCCGATGAGGGCGGCGGCCGCGGTCACTTTTCGTCCTCCGAAGCCGACCGCGTCAGCCACTCGGGATCGGCGGGCCGGCCGTCGCCGGTCCGCGCCGGTCGCGACGGCAGCGCCCACAGGCCGCGTTCGTCGCCGAGCAGTCGACACGTCGGTGCTCCGTGCCGGCCACCGATCGATCGGACGTCGGACGCCGGCCCGACCACCTCGGCGACGCTGACGACACGACGTCGGCCGTAGGGCCGCCTCGCCACCTGGATGAGGAGGTCGACCGCCGCGCTCACCTGCTCGCGCACCGCGTCGAGCGGTAGCGCGGCGTCGGCCAGCAGCACCATCGTCTCGAGACGGCGCAGCGCATCGGCCGGCGAGTTGGCGTGGCAGGTCGAGAGGGACCCCTCGTGCCCGCTGTTCGCGGCGACCAGCATCTCGAGCGCCTCCGCCCCCCGGCACTCCCCGACGATGATGCGATCGGGTCGCATGCGGAGGGCATTGCGCACCAACTGACGAATGGTGATGCCGCTGGCGCCCTCGGGGCTGGCCGGGCGCGCCTCGAGCCTGACCACGTGGTGGTGGGCCAGCCGCAGCTCGGCCGCCTCCTCGACGGTGACCACCCGCTCCGCCGGTGAGATCTCGCCCGCTAGCGAGTTGAGCAACGTCGTCTTGCCTGCGCCGGTGCCGCCGCTCACGACGATGTTGAGCCGGCTGCGGACCGCCCAGGCGAGCAGCGACGCCACGTCGACGTGCGACATCGCGACCAGGGCGACCGGGCGGGCGGCAAACCGTCGGATGGTGACGACCGGACCGTCGACGGCGACGGGCGGCATCACGACATGGGCGCGGGAACCGTCGGGCAGGCGGGCGTCGACCAACGGGCTCGACCGATCGGCCCGCAACCCCAGCGGCCCGACCACCCGCTCGACCAGGTGCTCGATCGTGGCCCGGTCGAGCACGACGGTGGTGGCCTCGAGTTGGCCGCGGCGCTCGACCCAGACGGGACCGGGGCCGTTCACCATCACATCGCTGACGTCGGGATCGGCCAGCAGGGCTTCGAGCGGCCCGAGCCCGGTCATCCGGGCCATCACCTGGTCGACGGCATCGTCGACCGCGGCTGCGTCGGCCACGGGTGCACGACGGCGGACGGCGTCGGCCACATCCGCCCGCGGCACGGGAGCCGGCGGGTGGGCACCGGGACCGCCGTCGTAGACGAGCGCGTGATGCACCGCCCGGGCCAAGGCGTCGTCGGGGTCGGTGGCGTCCGCGACCGTCGCCGAGTTGAGCGGGTCAGGCGGCATGTTCGAGGTCGCGTTGCAGGGAGCGGGGCAGCGAGCTGATCAGTAGTCCGGCGTCGACGGCCCTGGCCACGGCGGGCGACATGCGAACGGTGGCGACCACCGGCACGTTAAGCGCCCCCTCGATGTCGGTCGAGGTAATGGCTCGTCCGTCTTCGACAACGAGGACCACGCCGGTCGGTCGGAGGTCGAGTTGAACGGCGCGCCGGACGGCAAGGAAGCACGGCCGGGTCACGAGCAGCGAGCTCGAGGCCGCCTCGGCCACGGCGCGGCCGACAGACGGTTCGCCCACCGAGTCGACGAGCCCGCAGTCGGCGACGACAGGGCGGGGCTCGGAGGCCAACAGCCGAGCCAGCATCGGCCCTCGAGCCGGAGCAAGCGGGCCCGGTCCACGGTGGACGAGTGAGAGACCGGGCGACACGGCGTGTTCGAGACGGGCGATGGCGTCGGTCGGAACGTCGCCCGGGCCTGCCAGCCAGTCGGCCAGGGCCGGGCCCGCCGGCATCGGACATCCAAGGGCGATGGGCAGATCGCCGGCCAGGTCGAGCGCGAGCACCCCCGCCGGCTCGCGTCGAGCCAGGTGCACGGCGAGTGCCGCCGCTACGACGGTGGTGCCGACCCCACCCTTGGCCGACCAGCACGAGATGAGCATGACTTGCCTCCCCCGAGGCGCGACGAACCGGGCTGCAGGGGGAAGGACGAACGGTCGAACCGACCAAGACGGGCGCCGACAGCAGCGCCGAGCCGGGCCGAGGCCCGTGACCGGAGCGTACCCAAAGGGTGTGACAGTGAGCAAGGAGGTTCGGCGGAGAACCCAACCGCACCCAACCGCGCCCGAGGCACCAGATGCTCCGGACGGGATGACGCCAAGTAGTGGCAACGGCGCCGACCGGCGCCAGGATGGGGGCGTGGAGGCCGCCTTCTTCGACCTCGACAAGACGGTCATCGCCCGCGCCTCGATGGTGGCCTTCGGTCGACCGCTCTATCGCGAAGGACTCATCTCCCGATGGATCCTGTTGCGGGCGCTGTACGGCCAGCTCGTCTACCTGTACGTCGGCGCCGACCAGGAGCGGATCCACCGGATGCGCGACTCCGTGCTCGCCCTGACCAAGGGCTGGCACCAGGACCACGTGCGCCAGATCGTGAGGGAGACCCTGCTCGAGGTGGTCGAGCCGATCGTGTTCGACGAGGCGGTCGCGCTGATGCGCCAGCACCAGGCCGAGGGACGACGGGTCTTCATCGTGTCGGCGTCACCCGAAGAGATCGTCGAACCGCTGGCCGAGCACCTCGGCGCCGACGAGGTCATCGCCACCCGAAGCAAGGTCGACGACGAGGGTCGTTACACGGGCGCGGTCGACTTCTACTCGTACGGTCCGTACAAGGCCGAGGCCATCCGGGCCCTGGCCGATGAACGCGGCATCGACCTCGCCGGCTCGTATGCCTACTCAGACTCGGCGACCGATCTACCGATGCTCGAGGTGGTCGGCCACCCGGTCGCGGTGAATCCCGACCGTGAGCTGGCCCGGGCGGCCAGGGACCGTGAGTGGGAGATCAGATGGTTCACCCACAGGGTGCGGCTGCGTGACCGGGTTCCCATGCCGCAGGCCAAGCACACGGCGGCGGTGGGTGGCGGGCTGGCCGCGGTCGCCGGCGGGCTGGTGGTGTGGTGGCTGCTGCGGCGCGAACCGGCGGCTCAGGCACCGCCGCCCCCGCCCTCGCTCACGCGTAGGCTCGGCGGGGCGGTGGGAGGTGCGAGCGCCCGGCTCCGGCCGAGGTTTTCGCGCTGAACCACCGTGGCGGTGGTCGAGCGCGACAACCTCGCGGGCGACAGGGTCAGGCGGTGGTGCCGCGGACCTTCTTGACGGCGATGACGCCGAGCACGACCAGCACGGTGAGGAGCAGCAGTTTCTTCATGACGGTCGATACTACGGGTCGCTCGCTCAGTCGTCGCCTCCTCCCTCATCCTCGTGGCCGTCGGCCTCGTCCCCGACGACCTCGAAGTCCCGGTTCAACTGGACGTCGACCTGGCTCCCATCCTCGAGGGTGACCTCCACCTCGTAGTAGCTCTCCTCGTCACCGACCTCGGTGTCGGTTACCCGCCCGCCACCGGTGTGGTCCAGGGCCGCGGCCGACGCCCGGTCGAGCGCATGACCGGTGATCTGGCTCTCGCTGTCGTCGCCGACACCGCCGGCCACGGCGATGCCGGCGCCGGTGGCGGCCACCAACCCGAAGGCGGCGGAGGCAGCGATGATCTTGGTGCGTCGATGCACGGGACTCTCCTTCGACGTTGTGTTCAACGATATTGCTCCTCGGCGCCTGAACCCAGGCTGACTCGTGAGCTCACGGCCCGGGCACGAACGCGACCAGCTCCACCCGACCCTCACCGCCCGCGGTCGTGACCTCGAGGACGACACCGACGCCGGGGGCGTAGAACTTCTCCTCGATCGTCTCCGGCTCGAACGGGTTCCACTCCTCGATGACGACGACGTCGACGAACGAGCCGGACGCCACGTCGACCTCGTCACCGACCCTGACCACCTCGGCCAGGTCCTCGGCCTCGCCGACGTAGTACTCCTGGCGATAGGCGTCGCCGACCGACGGCGAGGCGAGCATGACGATCCCGGGCAGGGCGCCGTCGACCCCCGCCTCCCAGGAGCCGTCGGTGCTCACCACCTCGCCTCCCTCGTACTCCGCCGTCGCCTCGCCGAGGTACCAGACGTTGCCGTCGCCGTCCTGGGCGAACCAGTCGAAGGTGTCCTCGACCACCTCGCCGTCGACGGTGACCGTGTCGCGGACAACCGTCGCCGAGATCCCCATGATCTCCCGACGATCGGAGGTGACGATGACCTCGATCCGCTCGGTCTCGGCGCCGGACGTGTCCTCGTACACCCAGCGGGAGCCCGGCCCGAGCGGCAGATAGGCGTTGTCGATCGTCTCGACGAAGGAGGCGCGATCGACCATCGGGTCGTACTCGCCCCCGTCGCCCGGATCGATCACCGCCGTCACCGCGGTCGTCGACGGGGTGTCGTCAGCGCAGGCGGACAGGGCGACGCCGGCCACGGCGACGCCGATGACGATCGGAAGCGAGGTTCGAGAGGTGTGGCGCATGACGCCGATGGTGTCGGCCCGACGTTGAACAACAGCTGAACGCGGTCGTGTTCAGCCCGCGTTCAGCAGCCGGACTCCACGATGGCGCCGGCTCCGCAACACTTGGATCCTTGCGCCAGAGGTCGCCGTGAAGCTGCTGCTCGTCGAGGACGACAGGAAAATCGCCACGGCCGTCACCCGCGGGCTCCGGGCCGAGGGCTTCACCGTCGAGACCACCTTCGACGGTCAGGACGGTCTGTGGCGGGCCCGTGAGGGCGCCTACGACCTGATCGTGCTGGACATCATGCTGCCCGGACGCAACGGGTACGAGATCTGCGCCGACCTCAGGGCGGCCGGTGACTGGACGCCGATCCTGATGCTCACGGCCAAGGATGGCGACCTCGACGAGGCCGAGGCCCTCGACACCGGCGCAGACGACTACCTCACCAAGCCGTTCTCGTTTCCGGTCCTCGTGGCGCGCGTCCGGGCGCTGATGCGCCGGGCTGCTGGCCGCAACCCGTCGCCGGTCGCCGTGGGCGACATCCGACTCGATCCCGGCGAGCGGCGAGTCTGGCGCGGCGACATCGAGGTGGCGTTGACCGCCCGCGAGTTCGACGTGGTCGAGTTTCTCGTTCGGCGGGCCGGCCAGGTGCTCTCGAAGGACGAGATCCTCGCCGGCGTGTGGGAGTACGACTTCGAAGGCGATCCCAACATCGTCGAGGTGTACATCCGTCGGCTGCGGCGCAAGCTCGACGAGCCCTTCGACCGCCGTTCGATCGAGACCGTGCGGGGCGCCGGCTACCGGATCGTCGACGATGCCGGCTAGCCCGGGCCGCGTCGGCCGGCTGACCGGGACGATCCGGTTCCGGGTCACGGCCCTGGCGACGCTCGCCGTCCTGGCCGTGCTCGTCGTCGCCGGCATCGGCCTGGTGGCCGCACAGCGGCGCCTCCTGGTCGAGAGCCTCGACCAGAGCCTCGACGAGCGGGTCGACGGCCTGGAGGAGCTGATCGAGTCGGACGACCTGCCCGAGATCATCCCCTCGCTCCTCGACGACGACGACATCACCCAGGTCGTCACCGCCGACGGCGAGGTGATCGCGGCCAGCACCAACATCGAGAATGCGCCTCCGATCGCCGAGCCTTCCGACGGCGACGCGGCCGCCCCCCGCACGGTCGACGGGCTGGCGCCGGACGAGGGGTCCTTCCGGCTGCTGTCTGACACCGTCGACGAGCCAGACCGCGACCTGACTGTGCACGTCGCCGCCAACCTCGACGACATCGAGGAAAGCATCCGGATTCTCACCACCTCGCTACTGGTGGCCGTGCCGTCGGTGGCTGCGCTGCTGGCCGTCCTCGTCTGGTGGCTCGTCGGTCGGACGCTGCGCCCGGTGGAGACCATCCGCGCTCAGGTGGCCGACATCGGCGGATCCGATCTTCATCGGCGGGTTCCCTCACCCCAGGGCGACGACGAGATCGCCCGCCTGGCGCGGACCATGAACGGCATGCTCGACCGGCTCGAGGACGCCGCCCGGCGGCAGCAGCGCTTCGTCGCCGACGCGTCGCACGAGCTGCGCAGCCCTCTGACCCGGATTCGGACCGAGCTCGAGGTCGACCTGGCCCATCCGGCGACGGCCGACGCCGACGCCACCCACCGCAGTGCGCTGGCGGAGACAGCCGGCCTGCAACGGCTGGTCGACGATCTGCTCCAGCTGGCCCGCAGCGACGACCGCGCCGCGCCTCGCCGGCATGAGACCGTCGACCTCGACGACATCGTGCTGCGCCAGGTTCGGCGGCTGCGGACGGGCGACCGGGTGGTCGTCGACGCCTCGGCCGTGACGTCGGCCCAGGTCGTCGGCGACCCGGATCAGCTCACAAGGGCCGTGGGCAACGTGGTCGACAACGCCGCTCGGCACGCCACGACGACGGTGACCGTGACCCTCCGCGAGCAGGGCGGGGATGCGGTACTCGCCGTGGCCGACGACGGACCGGGCATACCTGCTGACCAGCGCGACCGGATCTTCGAACGCTTCACCCGGCTCGACGACGCCCGCACCGCCGGTGCTGGCGGAACAGGGTTGGGGCTAGCGATCGCCAGGTCGATCGTCGATCGGCACGGAGGGTCGATCGAGGTCGACCCGGAGCACTCGCCCGGCGCCCGGTTCGTCGTCCGGCTGCCCGTCGCCTAGGTTCCGGAGCGGAGGTGTCCGCTGACCTGGTGGCAGCCCCCGCCTTCAAAGCGGGTGGTCCCGGCGAACCCGGGACGGCGGGTTCGATTCCCGTCCACCTCCGCCACGAGGTCAACGGTTCCAGATCGGCGGGCCGGCGCTGGTCGGCACGACCAGGAACGTTCCCCCGGCGGTGACGCCACCTGCGCCCGTTCCCTGCACGCCGACCGGGCCCAGTGAGGTGCCCGGCAGCACCAGGATCGACACCCGGAACCCGCCTTGCGCGTCGGCGGTGGCGGTGATCGGCACCCCGCTGGCGGCGACGCCGATGGTGACCGGTCCCGGCGGCCACCCTGCGCCCACGGCGGTGGCCACGAAGCCGGGCGGCCCCATCGGCGGGCTCAGCGTGAGCGTCGGGTTGAACACCGGCGCCGGGGGCGTGGTCGTGGTCGTGGTCGGCGTGGTGGTGGTCGTCGACGGGGGCTGGCTCGGGCAGGGGACACGGAAGACCGTGGTCACGGGCGGGTCGTTAGGGCGGCGCGGCTGGCGGGCGGCCACCACGTAGCCCCCGATCGCCGGATCGGGCGGGTTGTTGGGCGACACGACTCCCCGGGCATCGAACGTGAAATCCTCGTCGAGGATGTCGCGGGCGACGATGCGGTCGTCGCGAGGCCAGTCGAAGTAGAGAAGCACCTCCCCGCCGACGACGAGCATGGTGCCGGTGAATCGGACCAGAAGCGCCGACGGCCGCGAGTTCGAGCAGTCAGGCGTCGCCCTCACGGACGGTGTCGGCGGCTGCTGCGAACCGCCCGCGGTCACGGTCACCAGAGCGACCACCGCGAGGACCCTCAGCCAACCACCGCCGCGCACACCGAGAGTCTGCCAGAGCGGTTCTGTGGTGAGTTAGGCACCCCGAGCCCAAAGCGACACAGAGGCGATTTTTGGTGGGGTCAGACGGCGAGGAGGTCGCGGGCGCCGGTGTCGCTCGACGGGTGGCGCAGCTTCGACATCGCCCGGGCCTCGATCTGGCGGATCCGCTCACGGGTGAGGTTGAAGTGCTCCCCCACCTCCTCCAGCGTGCGGGGCTCACCACGGTCGAGCCCGAAGCGCAGCTTGAGGATCTCCCGCTCGCGCTCGTCGAGCGGGGCCAGGAGGCGGTTGATCTCCTCGGGCAGCAACGCGGTCGCGGCCACCTCGAACGGCGACTCGGCCGACCGGTCCTCGACCACGTCGCCGAGCTCGGCGTCACCGTCCTCGCGGAGCGGTTCGGAGAGCGACAGCGGCTCGGCCGCGAAGCGGAGCGCCTCGGTGACCTTGTCCTCGGGCATCTCGACCTCGGCCGACAGCTCCGCCAGTGTGGCCGGGCGGCCCAGCTTCAGCTCGAGCCGGGCCCTCGCCTTCTGGAGGCGGGCCAGCGTGTCACCCGCGTGCACGGGGAGCCGGATGGTGCGCCCGGTGTTGGCGATGCCGCGGGTGATGGCCTGGCGAATCCACCAGGTGGCGTAGGTGGAGAACTTGAAGCCCTTGCGCCAGTCGAACTTCTCGACCGCATGCATCAGGCCGAGGTTCCCCTCCTGGATCAGGTCGAGGAGGGGCAGCCCCGACGCCTGGTACTTCTTCGCGATCGACACCACCAGCCGCAGGTTGGACTGCACGAACGTCTGCTGCGCATCCTCGCCCTGACGGGACGTCCTCCGCAGCTCGCGCTTGCGGGCGGGCGTAACGGTGCGCAGCTCGTCGAGCTCCGAGCGCGCCTTGTTCCCAGCTTCGATCTGCTGGGCCAGCCGTACCTCGTCGTCCTTGGTGAGCAGCGGGTACTGCCCGATATCGGTGAGGTAGAGCCGGACCAGATCTTCTTCGTCGCGCTCGACGCGCTCCTTCGGCAAGACCAACTCCTGTGCCTTGTCGGCTTCGCAAGCGATGGGTCGTGTGACCCGCTCCAGAACACAAACACACCATCGCGACCGGAGAGGTCCGCGACCTGCGGCCTTACGATAACGGCCCGGTCAAGACCTCCAACGCGCGCCCGAAGGTTTTCTCCGTAGCCGTCCCAGGATGCCGAACCGGCATGTCGGACACGAAAAGTGCTCGTACCCGGTGAGGGACCAACGCCCATTCGGTCGGCTCACCGGGTACGAACAGGTCCCGCCGGACCGGCAGTTCCGCTGAGGGGAAGCGAGGAGCTTGCGCCGGCTCGAACAGGTACCTGCCGCACATTCGGACCCGCGGGCGCCGCGGATGGCTCGGTCGCCCAGAATTCTTCGAGCGTCCCGACGTCGGCTGATCAGGTCAGCGGCACGAACGTGAGCGGCGTCGTGGTCGGCTGCTCCGACCCGCCACTGGGCTCGACCGAGAGGGCCACCAGTAGGGCGTCCTCGACCTCGGTGAGCAACCTGGGGCTGGTGTCGACCTCGGCGCCGATGGTGCCGGCCGAGCGGATGACCGGAGTGTCCGGGTCGTCGATGTACCACAGCTGGTAGGTCTGGTCGTTCTCGAGCTCGGGCAGCCCGTCGAGCACGACGACGGCCTCGCCCCGGCCCGCCGACGAGACCACCGAGGCTCGCCCGCCACCGGTGATCGCCTCGGAGTTGACGTCGGCGTCGGGTGCGGCGAGCACGGCGGCGACGTTGGCCGCGGTCTCGCGTTCCTCGTCAAGCTGGCGACCCATCAGCGTGACCGTGGTCCCGGCGGCGGCGATCGCCACCACCGCGGCGGCCACGGCGATCAGTGCCCGCCGGCGCCAGGTGCGGGTGGCCGGGGTCTCGCGTCGCTCGGCCTTCGGCAGTTCGCCCGGCGGCAGCTGCCGCGTCTCCCTGGCCGCCTCGAGCACGCGGCCCCGCAGCTCCGGCGGCGGCGTGGCGGCCGTGGACTCGGCCAGCCGGGCCGCCGTGGCCTGCAGCTCGATGACCTCGTCGCGGCACGGCTCGCAGCCGGCGAGATGGCGCTCGAACGCGACCCGCTCGAGGTCGTCGACGGAGTCGAGGACGTACGCGCCGAGCAGGGTGTGCACCTCACCGTTTACGGTCGCGTTGCCGTTGCCGTTCACCGGCCCACCCCCAGGCAGTCGCGCAACCGGACCAGCCCGTCGCGCATCCGGGTCTTCACCGTCGGCAGCGGCACCGACAGCAGATCGGCGACCTGCCGGTAGGTGTAGCCGCCGTAGTAGGCGAGGGTGACCGCTTCCTTCTGGAGATCGGTGAGCGAACCGAGGCAGCGCCGCACCTGTTGCTGTTCGAGCCGCACTGCGACCTGCTCGGTGACCTCGTCGAAGCCGGCGGTGGCGTCGCGCGCCGCGACCTTGCGCTCGCGCTCACCGGCCGACTGGGCCGATCGCACCCGGTCGACCGCGCGCCGGTGGGCCAGGGTGAGCACCCAGGTGATCGCCGACCCTCGCGTCGAGTCAAAGGAGGAGGCGCGGCGCCACACGTCGACCATGGCCTCCTGGGCCACCTCCTCGGCCTGGGCCGGGTCGCGGACGACCCGCAGGATGAGCCCGTACACACGGTTGGCCACCAGGTCGTACAGCGACGAGAACGCCCCCTCGTCGCCCCGGGCGACGCGACCGAGCAGCGCGTCGGCGTCGGGCGGGTCGCCGCCCGTCCGGTCTGGCCCTGGTTCGGGCCGTTGATCGGCGTTCGGTGGGGTCACTCGGGTTTCCGGTCGGTCGTAAGGGAGGTTGTCGCCCACTGTTCGTCACCCGGCGTGGTCTGGACTGGTTTCCGGTCACCGCTCACACCGCCCGCCTCGGCCAGCAGCTGGGCCAGGCGCCGTCGGTGGGCGTCGACCGCACCCTCGTCCTCGCCGTCGAGCAGGCCAACGCCCGCCCGCCAGTCGGCCAGCTCGTCTCTCAGGACGAGCCGCAGCCAGCGGATACTCGGGCGGTCGGAGATCTCAACCACGCGGTCGAGATGGTAGAGAAACGCCTCCGCGAGGTGGGGGACGATCACCCGATACACCCCGACCAGCCGGGCCGCCGTCGCCGTCGGGCCCGGCTCCTCTACGGCCGAGAAGCAGGTCACCAGGTCGGCACTGGGTGGCCCGATCCAGCCACTGACGTCGAGCCCGCTGGCCGTGGGCAGCCGGGTGGCGAGCACCTCGGCCCGCCACGCGTGGTGGGCGGCGTTGGCCGCCAACACGGGCCGGGCGGCCGGATCGCTCGTGTCGCCGGACCAGGCGCCGAGGATCTCGAAAAGGCGACGCTCGGCCCACACGTAGTGGCCGAACCGCCGACCCGACGCCTCGAGGGTCAGGGGGGCGGGGGGGCTCGGGGGGATCGACGGTGCGTCGGGGGTCACGATGGCGCCTCGGCCACCGCGGCCGGCCGATCGCGGCCACGGATCTGCGGCGGCACCTCCACGACCACGACCGCGAAAAGGATGAGCACGGCGCCGAGGGCGGCCCGGAGGCCGAGCCGCTCACCCAGCGCGGCGGCCAGCAGGGCGGCGAACACCGGCTCGAGCAGGAGGATGAGCACGACCCTCGTGGGACCGAGGACCTTCTGGGCGCTGGTCGGCAGGAGGAACGCCAACGCGGTGGCGCCGATACCGGTGACGAGTGCGGCCACCCACGCCGTCCGACCCATCCCGTAGCCCCCGGCGAACACGCCGATGACACCGCAGCCGATCATGACTGTGGCGATCTGCGTTGCCGTCAACAGCCCGACATCGTGGCGGGCCGCCACCCTCGACAGGATCAAGATGTGCACGGCGAAGCAGACCGCGCAGGCCACGGTGAGCCATTCGCCCCGGCCGAACCCGCCCCCTCCGGCCCCGCCGGTGAGCAGGGCCAGCCCGACGACGGCGATCACGACTCCGGCCACGGTCAACGGGTGGGGGGTCGGCGGAACACGATCGTGGACAGGACCGGGACGAAGACGACGGCCAGATAGGTGACGAACGCCGAGACCGAAGGGGTCGTGTACTGGAGGCCGGTGGTCTGGAACGCGTAGCCGGCGGCGAGGGCGACACCGGCGGCGATGCCGTCCCTCCACACACCCGGCGTGCGCTGGCGCCTCCACGCCAGGGGCGCGAGCACCACCAGGCCGATGAGGAACCGAACGGCGATAAACGGGAACGGCTCCCCGTCCTCGACGCCCTCCTGGACGACCACAAAGGTCACGCCGAACAGGAAGGCGGTGCCGACCAGGGAGAGATCGGCCCGCCAACGCTCGTCTCGCCCGATGGGCTCGCTCATCGGCGCACCGTTCTCGTATGACGCCAACTCTCGGCGGCGCCGACATCTGGAGCGCCAATGAGCTCTTCGCCGCTCCGCGGCGAAGACAGGCTGTGCTGACGGTTCGCTCGCCCTGCGGGCTCGCTCACCCTCGATAGCGGTTGGTGATCGGGAGCCGACGGTCCTTGCCGAACGCCTTGGGGGTGACCCGGGGCCCCGGCGGGCTCTGGCGTCGCTTGTACTCGGCCCCATCCACTAGACGGGTGACCCGCCGCACCAGCCCCTCGTCGAAGCCGGCGGCGATGAGCTCGCCTGCGGTCAGGTCGTCCTCGATGTACGCCTCGAGGATCGCGTCGAGCACCTCGTACGGCGGAAGACTGTCGGCGTCGCGCTGGTCGGTGCGGAGCTCGGCCGACGGCTCCTTGCTCAACACCGCGTCGGGGATGAGATGGGTGCCCGCTCGGGCATTGCGGTTGCGGGCAAGCTCGTACACGAGGGTCTTGGGCACGTCCTTGATGACGGCGAAGCCGCCCGCGGTGTCGCCGTAGAGGGTCGAGTAGCCGACCGCGGTCTCGCTCTTGTTCCCGGTGGTGAGCACGAGCCAACCCAGCTTGTTGGAGAGGGCCATCAGCACCACGCCGCGGCTACGCGACTGGACGTTCTCCTCGGTGGTGTCCGGGGCGCGATCGCCGAAGACGGGGGTCAGCATCTCGAGGAACGCCCGGTGCGCCGGTTCGATCGGGATCACCACCTGGTCGATGCCGAGGTTCCGGCCGAGCCGCTCGGCGTCGCTGACGGAGTGGTCCGACGAGAACCGCGACGGCATGAGCACACCGTGGACGTGCTCGGCGCCGAGGGCATCGGCGGCGATGGTGGCCACGAGCGAGGAGTCGATGCCACCCGACAGACCGACGACCACGTCGGTGAACCCGTTCCTGTGGACATAGTCGCGGGTCCCGACGACGAGCGCGGTGTAGATCTCGTCCAGCCGCGGCAACGGGTCGACGACGACTGGAGCGAGGACGTCCAACGGGTCGCGGTCGGCCGTCGGTCCGGACACCTCGATGACCGCGAGCTCTTCGGTGGCCACCCGACCCCTCGGGTCGAGCAGGCGCTTGCGGAACGCTGGGCGGATGCTGAGATCGACGACCTCGACCGACTCGGCGAACTGGGGCAGGCGGGCGACGAGCTCACCGTCGGCGTCGAAGACGAGCGAGGCCCCGTCGAACAGCAGCTCGTCCTGGCCGCCCACCAGGTTCACGTAGACCAGACCGCACGACGCATCCTCGGCCCGGGTGGCCAGCATTCGCTCCCGCTCCGGCAGCCGCCCGGCGTAGTAGGGCGAGGCGCTGAGGTTGACGACGAGCTCGGCCCCACCCGCCCCGAGCCGGCCCACCGGGCCGCCCGGGCTCCACGCGTCCTCGCAGATGGTCACTCCGATCCGGACGCCGCCGATGCGGAACAGCGCCAGGGGATGGGTGCCGGGGGTGAAGTAGCGCTGCTCGTCGAACACCGCGTAGTTCGGCAGCAGGCGCTTGCGGTAGATCCCGACGACGCGGCCCTCGGCGCACACCGCCGCCGCGTTGTAGAGGTCGTGCCCGGCATCGGGGAAGCCGACGATGGCGACGCACGACCCGGTGCGGGCGGCCACCTTGTCGACCGCCTCCCGGCAGGCCCGGACAAAGGCCGGCTTCAGCAGGAGGTCCTCGGGCGGGTAGCCGCACACGACGAGCTCGGGGAACACCGCAAGATCGGCGCCCACCCGTTCGGCCCGGTCGAGACCGTCGAGGATCCGGGCGGCATTGCCGTCGAGGTCGCCGACCACCGCGCCGACCTGGCCCAGGGCGACCCGCAGCTGATGCATCGCTGGTCAGCCTAACGACGGGAGCTGGTCCCGAACCGCGAGACTGCACCCGATGGCGCAGCCCCAGGCCACCCTCGTCGACGAGGTGATCGAGCGATCGGCCGCGCCCGCCCCGGTCCGGCTCGCCATCGAGCGGATGACCGACACCCACCGGGACCTGCGCGAGCGTCTGGCGTGCGACCACGACCTGCTCGCCGCCGTGGTCGCCGTCACCGCGGCCAGCCGCTCGCTCGCCCGGCTGCTCGAGACCGACGCGGCCGCGATCGACGTGCTGGCCGGGCTCGACGAACGCCCGACCCTCGACGACGACGTCGACGCGGCCGGACTGGTGCGGTGGCAGCGACTGGAGTTCGCCCGCGTCGCGACGCGGGACCACCTGGGCCTCGACGACCTCGAGGCCACCGGCGCGGCCCTGGCCGCCATCGCCTCTGACGTGTTCGACGTCGCCTGCCGCCTGACCGGAGCGGCCGATCTGGCCGTCATCGGGATGGGCAAGCTGGGCGGAGGCGAGCTCAACTACGCCAGCGACGTCGACGTGGTCTTCGTCGGCGGGGCCGACGATCGGATGGCCCGGGCGGTGACCGACATCGCCCGCCGTTGCTTCAGGGTCGACCTCAACCTGCGGCCGGAGGGCCGGGACGGTGCCCTGGTCCGCTCGATCGCCTCGTTCGAGGCCTACTGGGAGCGGTGGGCGCAGCCATGGGAGTTCCAGGCCCTGCTGAAGGCGAGGGCGGTGGCCAGCGACCGCGAGCTCGGGGACGCGTTCGCACGCGCCGCGGGCGAGCACCTCTGGGCCCGCCGGTTCTCCGCCGACGACCTGCGCGCCATCCGGGCGATGAAGGTCAGGGCCGAGCATGAGATCGCCAGGAAGGGCCTTGCGCAACGCGAGGTGAAGCGCGGCCGCGGCGGCATCCGCGACGTCGAGTTCGCGGTCCAGCTCCTGCAGCTGGTGCACGGCCCGCTCGACCCGGCCCTGCGGTCGCCCACCACGCTCGTCGCGCTCGGCGAGCTGGCCGACGCCGGCTACGTCGGGCGGTCCGACGCCGACCAGCTGTCCGACGCCTACCGTTTCCTGCGGACGGTCGAGCACCGCCTCCAGTTGGTCGAGGAGCAGCAGATCCACGCGGTGCCGGTCGGCGAGGAGGCACGCGACCACCTCGGCCGCATCCTCGGCTATCGGAGCACGCCGCTGGCCTCGGTCGTCGACCAGCTCGAGGCCGATCTCGGTCGGCACCAGGCGACGGTTCGGGGCATCCACGAGCGGATCTGGTTCCGTCCCCTGCTCGAGGCGTTCTCCGCCGCCGGTCCCAACCTGCTGACCCCGGAGGCGGCGGCCACGCGTCTGGCCGCCTTCGGGTTCACCGACGTCGGGCGCACCCGGCAGGCCGTCACCGAGCTCACCCGCGGGCTCACCCGGTCGTCGCGGCTCATGCAGCAGCTGCTCCCGCTGCTGCTCGACTGGCTGTCCGAGTCGCCCGACCCCGACATGGGGCTGCTCGGGCTGCGCCATCTGGCCTCGGGATCCCAACGCTCGACCGCCCTGGCCACCGCCTTTCGGGAGTCGCCCGAGGTGGCCAGGCGCCTCAGCCTGCTGCTCGGCACGGGCAGGCAGCTCGGGCGGCTGTTCGCCCACAACCCCGACCTGGTCCCGCTGCTCGCTCGACCGGCGGAGCTGGCGCTCCGCAGCCGGAAGGACCTCGTCGAGGCGGCCCACGCCGCGTCGGACTGGCGGGACGGCCGCGACGAGCGGCGGGCCGCACTTCGGCGGCTGGCCGATCGAGAGCTCCTCCGCATCGCCACCCACGACGTGCTCAGACTGGCCGGGGTGCCGGAGGTGGGCGCGGCGCTGAGCGCCCTGGCCGAGGCCGTGCTCCAAGCGGCCGGGTCGGCGCTGCGGCCGGCGCTGCCGTTCGCCGTCGTCGCCATGGGCCGCTTCGGCGGGGCCGAGCTGTCGTACGCCAGCGATCTGGACGTGATCTTCGTCTACGACGGCTCGACGCCGTCCGACTTCGAGACGGCCGAGGCGTTGGCCACCGACGTGATGCGCTTCGTCGGCGGCGGCACCCCGAAGATCTACGACATGGACGCCGGGCTGCGGCCCGAAGGCAAGCAGGGCCCGCTGGCCAGGAGCGTCGAGGCGTACCGCGTCTACTTCGAACGGTGGGCCCAGCCGTGGGAGCGGCTGGCCATGACCAGGGCCCGGCCCGTCGCGGGCGACCTCGAACTGGGCCGGCGGCTCATCGCCGAGCTCAGGCCGCTCGTGTGGCGCGACGGCCTGTCCGACGACGACCGGCGCGAGATCAGGCGCATCAAGGCCAGGGTCGAACGCGAGCGCATCCCACCGAACGAGGATCCCCAGTTCCACCTGAAGCTGGGGCGTGGCTCGTTGTCCGACGTCGAGTTCACCGCCCAGCTGCTGCAGCTCCAGCACGGCATCGAGTCGCCGGGCACCATGGCCGCACTCGACCGGCTGGCCGCAGCCGGGGTGCTCGAGCGGCGCGACCACGCGTCCCTCGCCGCCGCCTACCGGTTCTGCGAACGGGCCCGCAACCGCCTGTTCCTGCTGACCGACGCGCCGAGCGACTCGCTGCCCCAGCAGAGCGAGCGGTTGGCCCGGCTGGCCCGTTCGCTCGACCTGACGCCCCGCGAGCTGCGCGACGACTACCGCCGCCGGACCCGGCGGGCCCGGGCCGTGGTCGAGCGGCTGTTCTACGGGCGCGACTGACTCACGACTCGACCCGCCGCAGGATCAGCAGGTCGCCGTCGTCGACCACGACGTCGAACTCGTCGCTGTCACGCAGCCGCTCGATCACCGCGTGGTGCTCGTCGGTCGGCGGATACGCCACCGGGCGCAGCGCCACCCACTCGACGGCGTCCGGGTCGGGCAGGGGCGGGACACCTTCCACCCCCCAGGCCAGGGCCTCGAACGGGTTCGGGAACATGTACACCCGCTCCCGGTGCGCGAAGTGGGGGGCGAGGAACGGGTCGACCGAGACGACCGCGTCGTCCGGGATCACCGCCAGCCGCGCCGACCGCTGCTCGTCGAAGGCATCCGGGCGGAACCACTGGTCCCGCTCGGCGCCGATCGGTGACGGGCTCCACGCGACGTTGGCCGCCAGCGCCACGACGGCGACGCCGACGGCGACACCGGCCACCGTGATCGGGCGGCGGCCCGGCCCGCGCGACCCGACGAGCAGCCGGTTGAGCCGGACCGCGCCGAGCACGGCGGCAATGGCCACGATCGCGGTGAGGTAGGCGCTGTAGTGGAACTTGATGTCCTGCTGGCCGAGCTGACCGGAGAGCAGGTTGGCCGCGGTCACCGGTGCGCCGACCAGCAGGAACGAGGGCCGCAGCAGACAGGTCGGCAGGGGGAGCAGCATCTTGGCCAGGTAGCCGAGGCTGCGCCCGGAGAACAGCACGCTGAGGGTCAGGCCCGGGTTGGTGATCAGCTCGACGATCACCTTGGGCAGCGTCTGGCCGAACCGGCCGTAGCGCTGCAGGTAGACCAGCTCCCCGGTCGGGGTGAACGAGGGCAGGATCACGGCGACGTTGAGCACGAAGAAGGCGACACCGCCGGCCGCCACCAGCAGGGCCTGGCGGAGCGACCACATCTTCGTGCACCCGAGCCACAGCGCCATCGGGACGACGACGAGCGCGGCGTCCTCCTTCACCAGCAGCGTGGCCAGCAGCAGGGCGGCGGCCAGCTGCGGTCGGCGCTGGGTGGTCAGGAGAAACGAGCCGAGGAGCATCGGGATGGCCAGCATCTCTGGGTGGAAGTTCCACCAGGTGGCCCAGGTGATGGCCGGGTACAGGAGGAAGCCGCCGGCCAGGGCGGCCGCGATCGGCGCCGGAAGCTCGAGCCGTCGGGCGGTGGCGTAGACGATCGGCCCGCCGGCGCCGAGCGCGGCCACGGTGAACAGCAGCAGCGCGTGCGGGTCGTCCCACATCCAGAACAGCGGGGCCAGCGGGATCATGACCAGCGAGGCGTGGTCGCCGAAGAGATGCAGCCCCCGGAGGGTGACGAACGGATCCTCGAACCGGGACAGGAGCCACAGGCCCTGGTCGAAGATGCCGAAGTCGAAGGCCTGGGTCGAGTAGCTGGCGTGCATCTGGACGATGAGCCAGCCGTAGACGACGACGAAGGCGACGGTCGCCGCGGCCACGGAGTAGACCCACGCCGACCAGCGCGTCGGCGGGCTCGGCCCCGGGCCGGGGAGGGTCGCGGTCGCCGCCTCGATCGTCACGTCGTGGCCGCCCTGGCCCGGGCGGCCCTGGCCTTCGGGAACAACACCTCGGCGCCGATGGGGCGGTAGCCGGCGCCGAGCAGGGCGCGCAGCGAGGGGATGTTGGCCGGTGCCACCTGGGCGAACAACGGCTCGCCGTCGGGCCGCAGCGTCACGGCGGTCGCGGCCAGCTTGCGGCCGAGACCCCGGCCGCGTGCGTCGGGCGAGACCTCGAAGGCGACCTCCCACCGGCCGGCCAGCCCCCGGCCCACGATGACGACGCCGGCGCCGCTGGGGTCGGCATAGGTCGCCGGTTCGTGGCGGTAGGCCGCGGCTCGGCGCACGCGGGGATGGTCGGGCAGGTCGAGGCGCGGCACGACCGGGACCGTGGCCGCGGTCGGCTCGCTCGGAGCGACGAGCACCAGGTCGAGCGACCCGGGACTCGAGCCGAGCCAGCCGGCGAGCCAGATGAGGAACGGCGCCTTCAGGGGGGCGCCGATGTCGCCGATGTCGGACGACGACAGCCGGCCGAAGACCAGGTCGGGCTCGACCTCGGCCACCACGACGTGGTGGAACGGGAAGCCGAGGACCCCGTCGACCGGCCCGGGCGCCGGGGCCAGCACCTCGACCCGGCCGTCCGGCTCCGGCGGACGCCCGTCGGCCGCGGCCCGGAGCAGGTCGACCAGCGGGTGCGGCGGCACGCCCATGATTCTCCCAGCAACGCCCACCGCCAGCGGGCGTCCCGGCCCGCCAAATTTGCCCTTTAAGGACACTGGGGTTCGCATGGCGGACCTGAGCGCGCGCAAACGCGTCGAACGACGTCAGGACCGCGGGCCAGCGTCTACCGTCGGCCGGGTGTCCGTCGAGTCCCCGGTGACCGTCGCCGACGAGGCCGAGGCCGCCCTGGCTCGGGTGTCCGGCGCCCTGCCGGCGGGCGAGGTCAGGCCCGGGCAGATCGCCATGGCCCGGGCGGTGGCCGAGGCCGTCGCCACCGAGGGCCACCTGATGGTCCAGGCCGGGACGGGCACGGGGAAGTCGCTCGCCTACCTGGTCCCCGCCATCTGCTCGGGCCGCCGAGTGGTCGTGGCCACCGCCACCAAGGCCCTGCAGGACCAGCTCGTCGGCAAGGACCTCCCGTTCCTCGAACGCCACATCGGCCGGCCGTTCACGTTCACCTGCCTCAAGGGTCGATCGAACTACCTCTGCGTCCAGCGGGCCCGCGAGGCGGCCGGCGAAGGCGGCCGGCTCGAGCTCGACCGCGACAGCGGCAGCGGCGGCAACCCGACGAACCAGCAGGTCCGCGCCCTCATCGCCTGGACCTCCGAGCAGCTCGACCGCAGCGGCCGCGGCGACCGGTCCGATCTCCCGTTCGAGCCTGCCCCGGCGGCGTGGAGCGCGGTTAGCGTGTCGTCGCGGGAGTGCCCGGGTGCCAACCACTGCCCGGCCGGAGATGTCTGCTTCGCCGAGCGGGCCAGGGAGTTGGCCGCCCTGGCCGACGTGGTCGTCGTCAACACCCACCTCTACGGCACCCATCTGGCGGCCGGCGGCGGGGTCCTCCCCCATCACGACATCGTCGTGATCGACGAGGCCCACGTCCTGGCCGACGTCATCTCGGCGACCGCGGGCATCGAGATCGCGGCCAGCCGCTTCATCGCCGTCGCCGGCGCGCTGCGCGGCATCCTGGCCGACGATTCACTCGTGGCCGCGGTCGCCGACGCCGGCTCCCTTCTGAGCGACGCGATCTACCCGTTCGAGCGCCAGCGGGTCTCGGCCATCGACGGCGAACTGGCCGACGCGATCACCGTCGGTCGGAGCCGGCTCGACCGGGCGCTGGCCGCGCTGCGCCAGATCACCCAGCCCCCGCCCCAGGTGGCACCGCGCAAGGAGCGGGCGCTGCGGCTGGTGTCGAGCCTGGTCGACGACCTCGACGCGATCGTCGACCTCCCGCCCACAACGGTCGCCTGGGTCGAGTCTGGCCCAGCGGCTGGGGGTCATCCGGTGCTCCGGCAGGCGCCCGTCGACATCCGAGCCGCGCTCGCCAGCCTGTTCGACCACGAGACCGTCGTCCTCACCAGCGCGACGCTGCCGGCCACGCTGCCGGACCAGCTCGGCGTGCCCGGCGAGCGCACCCGGGTCCTCGATGTCGGCAGCCCGTTCGACTTCAGGGCCAACGCCCGGCTGTACTGCGCCGTCCACCTCCCGGACCCCCGATCCGATGCCTTCGAGGCGGCCATGAACGACGAGCTGGCCGTGCTGATCGAGGCCGCCGGGGGCCGCACGCTGGCCCTGTTCACCAGCTGGAAGCGGATGAGGACCGCCGTCGACGCGGCCCGGGCCCGGGTGGCGTTCCCGATCCTGGCTCAGGGCGACCGGCCCAAGCCTGCCCTCGTCGCCGCGTTCGGTGGCGACGAGCCGACGTGCCTGTTCGCCACCATCGGGTTCTGGCAGGGCATCGACGTCCCGGGACGGGCGCTCTCGCTGGTGACGATCGACCGGTTGCCGTTCACCCCGCCCGACGACCCGTTGGTGCAGGCCCGACGGGAGGCCGCCGGGCCGGCCGCGTTCACCCTCATCGACGTGCCCAGGGCGGCGACCCTGCTGGCCCAGGGCACGGGCCGCCTGATCCGCACGGCCAGTGATCGGGGCGTGGTCGCCGTGCTCGATCGACGGCTGGCTACCGGGAGTTACCGCCAGCAGATCCTCGCCGCCCTGCCGCCGATGCGCCGCCTGGTCGACCGCGACGAGGTGGTCGTGTTTCTGCGGGCGATCACGAGCTGATCCAGCCACGACGTTGGCATCCACGGAGTCTGTCCCCGCTGCTCCCGACGTGAGCACCGACTCGAAGCAGCCAGACACCATCGTCCCCGTCCACGGCTTCTGGGTGACGCCGCGGAGTTGGAAGGATTGGATCGCCTACTACGAAGCGAAGGGCTACCGGGTCCTCGCCCGTCATCACGCCGGGCTTCGAGGTGGAGGTGGAGGCGCTCAACGCCGACGCCCATCGAGAACCTCACCGTGCCCGCCATCGAGCACCTGGAGGACGTCGTCGACGGCATCGACTCGCCGCCGCTCCGCTCCTGTTCATCTCGGACCGCGAGGACAACCTGATGCCGCCGAGCATCCAGTGCTCCAACGCGAAGCACTACAAGGCCGAAGGGCTCGTCACCGAGGTGAAGGAGTTCGAAGGGCCACACCTGCTTCCCTCCCGCGGCGGTTGGGAGGAGGTCGCCGACTACGCGCTCGCCGGGTTGGTCGCACTTCCAGCAGGACCGGGAAGCGATCGAGCGAGAGTTCGCCGAGGCGCCGGCAGAGGTACGCGATGCCGTTCGGATCGTGCCCCTCGGCTCGGGGGTCGACATCAAGGTGTGACTGCCAGGGTCCAGGCCGACAGTGCCGCCGGGAGAACCCGCCGGTCCGGTAGCAGCCTCTCGAAGCGGGAGCGGGCGGACGAGGACGCTGGTGGGTGTGCGGGGTTAGGGTGCGCGCGACGCACGACCCGGAAAGGAACGGCAATGCCCGAGCGCGACGGATACATCCCCGGCGTCCCTTGCTGGGTCGACACGAGCCAGCCCGAACCCGAAGCCACGCTCCCCTTCTATGCCGGCCTGTTCGGCTGGGAATTCGAGGACGTGATGCCCGAGGGCTCGGAGGGCAAGTACTTCATCGGCCGCATTCGCGGTGGCGACGTGGCCGCGGTTGGGTCGATCCCCGAGGGGGCGCCGCCGATGGCGATGTGGAACACCTACATCTGGGTGGAGAGCGCCGAGGAGACGACGTCGAGGGCTCGTGATGCCGGCGGCGCGGCGGCGGTCGAGCCCTTCGACGTCATGAACCTCGGGCGGATGGCGGTGCTCACTGATCCTGAGGGAGCTTCGTTCTGCGTCTGGCAGGCGATGGACTACAAGGGTGCGCAGGTCGTCAACGAGCACGGCTCGCTCAACTTCAATGGTCTCGCCACCCGGGACCCCGACGGAGCGAAGGCGTTCTATGGCACCGTCTTTGGTTGGGAGACGCTGGCATTGCCCTCCGGCTTGATATGGACGCTGCCCGGCTACGGCGATCATCTCGAGGAGGGCAGCCCGGGCCTTCGCGAGCAGATGGCGCAGATGGGCGCGCCCGAGGGCTTCATCGACGTCGTCGCGGCGTTCAATCCGATCGCCGACGACGACTCAGAGACGCCGGCACACTGGAGCGTCACCTTCGGCGTCGACGACGCCGAGGCCACGGCGGCGAAGGCGAGTGAGCTCGGCGGCGAGGTCGTCGCCGGGCCCCTGGATGCCCCGTGGACGAGGCTGGCGGTGATCAAGGACCAAGCGGGAGCCACCTTCATCGCCAGCCAGTTCGTCCCCGAGAACAAGGATCTCGAGGCGTAGCCCCAGCCACGGCGACGGCGAAGGTGGTGCCCTCGGCCGGTGCCGCGTCGACTCGACGACGGTAGGGCATCCGTGAGACCGCCCACCGGGCCCTCGAGCACCTCACGACAGGGCATCAACCTCTTGGCGAGTCGACGTGGGTCCGCTACGACCATCGGCTGATGATGCTCACCGCCCGCGGGCTCAACCGGGCGACGGTGGTTCGCCAGCTGCTGCTGGAGCGCGAACGGCTCACGATCGCCGACGCCGTCCGCCGCATCGTCGCCGTGCAAGCCCAGAGCCCCGCCTCGCCCTACCTCGCGCTGTGGAACAGGGTCACCGGGTTGGATAGCGCTGACGTCGACGCCGCCTACGCCGACCAAAGCGTCGTAAAGGCGTCGCTGATGCGGATCGCTCTCCACACGGTGGCGGCCGAGGACTATCCCGCCTTCCAGCACGCCATGGTGAGCTCGCTGCGGGCCGCGCGGCTGCACGATGATCGGTTCAAGAACACCGGGCTGACGAAGGACGACGCCGACGCCGTGGTGCCGTGTCGGCGTACACCGCCGAGGCGCGCACCCGCGGTTCGGCTACCCGGTGCCGCGGCTGTGGTGGGCGCTGCGGCATTTCGCCCCGCTGGTCCACGCCCCCACTGGCGGCCCGTGGGCCCACGGCGAGCGGGCTGCCTACAGCACGGCTCGGTCACGCCCGCCCGGCGGCTATCCGGCCACATCGGTGCCGCGGCTGGTGTTGCGCTACCTCGAGTGCTTCGGTCCGGCCACGGCGGTCGACAACGCCCAGTTCACCTTCCTGCGCCAGCCGGTAGTAAGGGCCACCCTCGACGCCCTGGCCGGCAGCCTCGAGGTGCTCGAGGGTCCGAGCGGCACCTCGTGGATGACGTGCCCGGTGGCCCGCGGCCCGACGAGGCAACCGAGGCGCCGCCTCGGCTGCTGGGGATGTGGGACCTCAGCCTGCTCGCCTACGCCGACCGGGGCCGGGTGCTGCCCGAGGGACTACCGCAAGCTGGACCTCCGGCGAAATGGCGCCGTGCTGCCGGCGCTGCTCATCGACGGCCACGTCGCCGGCGTGTGGCGGCCGGTCGACGGTGGCATTCAGGCGACCGCCTTCCGGGAAGCTGCCGGCGCGAGCGTGGCAGGGGCTGGGGGCCGAGGCCCAGGACCTGGTGGCGTTCCTGGCCGAGCGCGACCCGTTCGTCTATCGCCGCTATGGCACTGGTGGGACGATGTCCCGGCGCCCAGGTGCGCCTGCTCCCCGGCTAACTTAACTACTTCGACCTGAAGAACTCGGGGCCGCAGGCCGGGTGACTGCCGCCGGTTCCTCGTGCGCCGCTGGTCGCGGCTTCCGTTGAGTTCGTTTGGCCCTTTCTCTTGAACGGTTCGGGGTGAGCGAGCG
>JBOGGX010000186.1:0-33987 GCA_050744245.1 Acidimicrobiales bacterium | reverse complement strand
GGCCGGGGGGAGTCTCACCCCCCGGCTCTCGCAGAACCGGACGTGAACGTCTCCGCTCATCCGGCTCCCATCGCCCAGCCGTCGGGTGGCACGAGCTTCCAGTGGGCGAACAGGCGGGGGTCGCGTCGAGCGACGCTCGCCAACCATCTCTTCGCCCGCCGGTAGTGGCCGTGCAACCGCTTGTATTTCCGCATGGCCCAACGAACGAGACCGTCGTTGAGATGCCGCAGGACGGGATACAACCAGGACTTGTAGAAGTGCCCGTAGTGGTTGATCCACCCTTGCACGATCGGGTTGAACATGCGTGCAAGGTCCGAGAGGGTCTTGTCACTGCGCCGGGCGACATGCCAGGAGCGAATCTCCCGGCTGATCGCCTTGCGGGCGTCGTCGCTGACCGCCGGCGAGAAGTTCACGAAGTACTTGTCGTGCTTGCTCTTCGACAGTCGGGGACGAAACGTGTAGCCCAAGAAGTTGAACCGCTCGTGGTCGTGTGAGCCACGGCGGTCGGCGTCCTTGCAGTACACGATGCGCGTCTTGTCTGGATGAAGTTCCAGACCGACCTGCGCCATCCGGCCCGTCGTTGTCAGGGCTGCTTGCCACCTTTCCCCTCGCCTCCAGGGTCAGGCTGCCCTCAGCCTCACCAGGCTGCTGCGACAGCCCGGAGGCGGAGCCCTTTCATCTCCGCTCGTGTTCATGGCGCCTCGTGGCGCACGGGAAAGTAGGTGCAGACCTTGATGAACCCCGGACCGACGTCGGGGTCGAGCACGTAGAAGTAGTAGACGCCGACCCGACGCTGCTCCTTGAAAAACGTGAAGCCGCTGCCCCGCGAGTCGCGGCCGCTGAACACCCACTGGAACTCCTGGGTGGCGACGATGGCCACCACCCCATACCGGCCGTTGTCCTCCGCGGCCCGCAGATAGGGGTGGACATGTCGAGCTTGCGGTCATCCCACCGGGTGCGATCCGGCTTGGCCAGCCGCAACACCGGGATGTCGCGTTCCTCGGCGAAGCGGCGCACCGCGCCCCGGAACCGGTTGCCGATCTTCTCGAACAGCGCCGGCGACGGCAGCGGGAACCCTGGATGGTCATGCAGGAAGCGGGCCACCTGGCCCGGGACCTGCAGCGTGGGCACGTACGCGTTCAGGTACAGCCGGTCCACGCAGTCGACCACCAGCCCGACATGACCATCCAACACGTCGTTGATGTTCACCACCGCAGCAGCCACAGCCCCGAATCGTGGTCGCACAGGGCCGGCTCTGCCGGCCCTGACCCAACTCACCACGACGACAGCCGCGCCGGGGGGAGGCCGGGAGAGGGGCCCGCCCCCCTCCCGCTAATCGCCGGCGGCGCTCTCGTCGCTCTCGTCGCCGTCGGCGGCCTCGTGGCCGTGGCCGCAACTGCCGCCGTGACCCTCGAGTCCGGCGAACGGACCGCACTCGTGGGGCACGAGCCAGACGTGCAGCATGGGCGGCGTCGCTGCGAACGTGCCCGCGGTGCACGCCCCGTTGATGACGCGCCCGACGACCCGCCCGCCGTCCCAGCACAGGTCCTGGTGGTCGTGCCACGTGGTCAGCCGGCCGGCGATGTCGGGCACGTCGGCCATGGTCTGGCCCACACCCAGGATGTACATGGCCGACACCAGCTGCTTGCTTCCGTCCGGGTTGACCTGGAACACGATCGACTCGACCCGGGCCGGGTCGACGTCGATCCCGTCGACGAGGTAGCCGAAGTTCACGAAGTGCTCGTGACCGGTGACCGAGTCGCCGATCGAGCTGTAGCCGGCGGCCTCGACCGATGCCGGGTCGGCGTACTTCGCCATCGCCGCGGTGGTGGTGTCGATCAGGCTCTGGGCCGCCGACCGTTGTTCGGCGGTCAGCCGCGGATCGTCGAGCGAGATGATCGGGCCGCTTCCTTCCTCCGACGCACCGGTGTCGTCGCCGTGGTCGTGGCCCGAGCCGCCCTCCTCCTCGGCCTCGCGTCGCTCGCGTCGCTCCCGCCGCCGTTCCTCTCGGGTGGCCTCCCGGGCAGCGTCGTCGGCGTGCTCGTGTCCCTGTTCGGCGCTGTCCTCGCCGTGACTGTGGGCGTGGCTCGCGCCGTGGGTATGTTCGACGGCCATCGCCGGGACGGCCAGGGCGAACACGGCGGCGCCGGCCAGGAGGGCGGGGGCGGCCCGAGCGCTCCGCCGCACCGGGTTGACCACGGCCAGCAGGGCTCCGACCGCAGCCACCGCGCCGAGCAGGGCGGCGATGAGGTCCTGGGCCCCGACCTCCTCCTGCTGTGACAGCGAGTCGATGACGGGCAGTCCGGACGACCGGGAGAGCACCCAGGCCAGCGCGGCCGCGCCGTTCAGGGCGACGCCGGCAAGCAGCACGAGGCGGCTCGGCCGCACGATGGCTGCGGCGGCCCACGCCAGCTGGGCCACGGCGGTGATGGCGAACAGCACGACCAGTTGGCGGTCGCCGGTGTGGGTGCCGGCGGCGGTGGCGTGGACCAGGCCGGCGGCGGCGGACGCCGCGGCCGCCAGCGTGACGGTGAATGGGGGGAGCGAGACGCCGACCGGTCCGGCCGGGGGCTCCGGGCGCTCCGCGGTGTGCTCGTCCACGCCGGCGTCGGTCATGGCGCAACGGTACGCCGAAGGTCAACCGGTTTCACCGTCGCCCTCCGGTCGTTCTGTGTCGAGTTTGACCGGCTCTGCCTGTCAAAGTCGACACAGAGGGGGTTTGGGGCGGGCGGGGCGGGCGAGCAGGACCGTCAGCGTCAGTCCTCCTGGGGTTGGGAGGTGGCTCGGGCGCGGATCTCCTCGACCACCGTGGGGTCGGCCAGGGTGGTCGTGTCGCCCAGCGCCCGACCCTCGGCGACGTCCTTGAGCAGTCGCCGCATGATCTTCCCCGAGCGGGTCTTGGGCAGCTCGTCGGTGAAGATGACGGTCTTGGGCCGGGCCGTCGGTCCGATCTTCTTGGCCACATGCGACCGCAGTTCCTCGCCGAACTCCGGGCTCGGCTCGTTGCCGGTCTTGATCGTGACGAAGCAGATGATGGCCTGGCCGGTGAGCTCGTCCTTGGCCCCGATGACCGCGGCCTCGGCCACCGACTGGTGGTCGACCAGCGCCGACTCGACCTCTGTGGTCGAGATCCGGTGGCCCGAGACGTTCATGACGTCGTCGACCCGACCGAGCAGCCACAGGTAGCCGTCGTCGTCGATCTTGGCGCCGTCGCCGGCGAAGTAGCGGGCACCGAACCGGGACCAGTAGGTCTGCCGGTAGCGCTCGGGGTCGCCCCAGATGCCCCGCAGCATCGACGGCCACGGCCGGGTGATCGTGAGGTAGCCGCCGCCCCGACGCACCGGCGTACCGGCGTCGTCGACCACCTCGGCGGAGATGCCGGGCAGCGGGAACGTGGCGGAACCGGGCTTGAGGGTGGTGGCGCCGGGCAGCGGGCTGATCATGATCGCGCCCGTCTCGGTCTGCCACCACGTGTCGACCACCGGGCACCGGTCGCCGCCGATGTGGGTGGCATACCAGATCCACGCCTCCGGATTGATGGGTTCGCCGACCGACCCGAGCAGCCGCAGCGACGACAGGTCGTGCTTCTCGGGTTCCTGCGGCCCCCACTTCATGAACATCCTGATCGCCGTGGGCGCGGTGTACAGGATGGTCACCCGGTACTTCTCGGCGACGGCCCACAGCCGGTCCTTGGCCGGGGTGTCGGGCGTGCCCTCGTAGATGACCGACGTGGCCCCGTTGGTGAGCGGGCCGTAGACGATGTAGCTGTGGCCGGTGACCCACCCGATGTCGGCCGCGCACCAGTAGACGTCGGTGTCGGGATGGAGGTCGAAGACGTACTTGTGGGTGAACGCCACCTGGGTCATGTAGCCGCCGGTGGTGTGCATGATGCCCTTGGGCTTGGCCGTCGTACCCGAGGTGTAGAGCAGGTACAGGAGATCCTCGGCGTCCATCGGCTCGGCCGGGCACTCGGCCGGTAGCCCGTCGTCGGCCATGAGCTCGTGGTACCAGTGGTCACGGCCGTCGACCATCTCGACCTCGGCCGCGTCGCTCGCCGGGTGCCCGCCGACCCGGCGCACCACGACGACGTGCCCGATCGACGGCGTGCTGGCCAGGGCCACGTCGGCCGTCGGCTTGAGCAGGTTGGCCTTGCCCTTGCGGAACCCGCCGTCCGCGGTGATGAGGACCTTGCACTCGGCGTCGTTGATCCGGTCGATCAGCGAGTCGGCCGAGAACCCGCCGAACACCACCGAGTGCGGCGCCCCGAGACGGGCGCAGGCCAGCATGGCCACCGGCAGCTCGGGGATCATCGGCAGGTAGATCGCCACCCGGTCGCCCTTGACCACGCCGAGACCCTTGAGCACGTTGGCGAACCGCTGCACCTCGGCGTGGAGGTCGGCGTAGGTGACCACCCGCTCGTCGCCCGGCTCCCCCTCCCAGTAGTAGGCGACCTTGTCGCCCTTGCCCGCCTCGACGTGGCGGTCGAGGCAGTTGTAGGCCACGTTGAGCCGTCCGCCGATGAACCACTTGGCGAAGGGGAGCTGCCAATCGAGGATGGTGTGCCACTCCTCGAACCACGTGACCAACTCGGCCGCCTGCTTGGCCCAGAACCCCTCAAAGTCCTCGTTGGCCTGGTCGTAGAGCGAGGTGTCGACGACGAGCGCCTCCTTCTTGAACTGCTCCGGGGGCGGGAAGGTCCGGTCCTCGACGAACCAGTCCTCGATGGCGGCTCCGGTGACCGCGGCATCGTTAGCCACAGCTCAATCCCCCTCCGTGTCGACGCAACGGTGGTACCCGCGCTCGGGCGAGCCTAGGCCATAGGGTCGAGCCCGTGACCGAGCACGCCTCGCTCTCGACGTGGATCGACGGCTATGTCCGGGCCTGGAACTCCAACTCGCCGAACGACATCGCCGCGCTGTTCACCGAGGACGCCGAGTACCTGACCGAGCCCTATGCGACCCCGCGGCGGGGACGCCAGGCGATCGTTGACCACTGGATCGAGAACAAGGACGAACCGGGCGACACCGAGTTCTCATGGTCGGCCCTCGCCGAGACGCCCGAGGGTGCGATCGTCGAGGGGCGGACGATCTACCGGGATCCGCGTCGCACCTACAGCAACCTCTGGGTGATCGCACTCGACGCCGACGGCCGGTGCCGGCGGTTCACCGAGTGGTGGATGAAGCACCCTGACTGAGGAAGGTCAGGCGTCCGCCGGGGGCGCGACGGAGGTCCACTCGATCACGGTGAACCCGCCGAGTCCACCCGGATCGGTGAGGGCCTCGGCCTCGGCGATGCGACTGCGCGCCCGCAGGGCGGCGAGATCGCCGATGTGGGCCCGCTCGGCCCAGATGCGCCGGCCCTCGTCGACGAGCTCGGCGATCCCGTGCTCGGTGAGGAACTCGGCCTGGCTCATCGCCCGGTCGGGCGGCCGGACCGCGGCGAGCTGGTCGAGCGCGACCTCGACGGTGATGTCCTGGGCGCCGAGGTCGGCGAGCGGGTGGTCGCCGCGCTGGTGGCCGCGGTAGGTCCGGACCCAGTCGGTCCACGGCCTCGTAGCCATCGACGCGGTCGTGTCGGCGTAGTCGATGACGAGCAGCCGGTCGGGCATTCGGTCGAGCATCGCCCGCAGCCAGTCCGCCGCCGCCCGCTGGACGGGGATGCGGGCGCCATCGGTCGCCGCGACGACCGCCGGTTCCTCGCCGACGACCGCGACCGGGCCGACGCCCTCGGTCAGCCGCCCTTCGGTGTCGACGTCGACCAGCACCTCGCGCCACGCTCCCCCGCGTGCCTCGGCCAGGTCGAACGGCAGGTTGTCGAGGAGCTCGTTGGCCAGCACCACCGCCGGGCGGTCGGCGGGCAGGGCATCCCCGCGGTCGACCGGGTGGTAGCGCAGCGCCGGGAGACACCGGGGCGCGGCGCCCGCCACCGACCGAGCCAGCGTGCCGGCCCCGGCCCCGGCCTCGATGACGACGTACGGGTCGGGCCGGCCGAGCTCGTCCCACCACCGGTCCAGGGCCCGCGCCACCACGGCACCGAACAGCGGCCCGATCTCGGGGCTGGTGATGAAGTCGCCCCGCCGTCCGGCCCGACCCTGGGTGGCGTAGAACCCGTGCTCCGGGTCGTAGAGCGCAGCCTCGACCGCCACCGAGTACGGCGCCGGCCCGGCCCGCCGGATGCGGTCGGCCAGCCGACCGGCCAGGACCGCCGAACTCAGCTGGGCACCACCAGCTGCGCCAGTTCGCCCAGCCGGCCGACCAGGCCGGGGGCCACCCCGAGCACCAACGTGACGACGACGCAGATGACCAGGGCCGCGGTCAGGGCGACGGGGACTCGGATCCCGGCGCCGGGACCCTCGCCGACCCCCTCGGGTGCCGGCTGCATCCACATCTGCTGGGCGATGCGGGCGTAGTAGAAGAGCGCGACCACCGAGTTGACGCCGACCAGCAGGGCCAGGACGTAGCCGGGGACGGATCCGGGGGTCACCAGCGCCCGGAAGATCACGAACTTGGCGAACCAGCCGGCCAGCGGCGGGATGCCGGCGAGCGAGAACAGGAACACCGTCATGACCACGGTCAGGCCCGGGGCGTACTGGAACAGCCCGGCGTACGACGAGACCTCGCCCGACTTCGTCTTGCGGGCCACGGCGATGATCATGGCGAAGGCCCCCAGGTTCATCGCCGCGTAGATGACGAGGTACACCACCACGGCGCTGATGGCCAGATCGCGTGCGGCCAGGCTCTCGCCGGCCACGGCCAGCGGGGCGATCATGAAGCCGGCCTGGGCCACCGACGAATACGCGAACAGGCGAACGATGTTGGTCTGGCCGAGGGCGGCCAGGTTGCCGACGGTCATGGTCAGCGCGGCCAGAATCCAGAACAGCGGCTGGTAGATGTTCGATGCGCCGAAGAACGCCACGAATACCAGCTGGAGGAGGGCGACGAACCCGGCCGCCTTGGACGCCACCGACAGGAAGGCGGTGATCGGCGTCGGCGCCCCCTCGTAGGTGTCGGGGGCCCAGGTGTGGAACGGCACGGCCGACACCTTGAAGCCGAAGCCGACGATCACGAACACGACGCCGAGGGCGATGATGGGCTCGCCGGTGAGGTCGCGCTCGTTGAGGGCGACGGCGATGTCGGCCAGGACCGTGGTGCCGGTGATGCCGAACACCAGCGACATGCCGTAGAGCATGACCGCCGAGGCGAACACCCCCATCAGGTAGTACTTGAGCCCGGCCTCGTTGCTGCGCGGATCGCGCTTGCGCCAGGCGGCGAGCATGTAGGCCGGGATCGACAGCAGCTCGAGGGCGACGAAGATCGTGATCAGGTCGCGGGCCGACGCCATCACCGTCATCCCGATGATCGCGGCGACCAGGAGTTGGTAGTACTCGCCCTCCCAGTAGTCGCCGCCGGCGATGTAGTTGGTCGACATGAGCACGACGACATACCCGGACACCACGAACAGCGCCTTGAGCACGAGGGCGAACCCGTCGACCTCGTAGGCGCCGCCGAACATGCTGCGGTCGCCGCCGGCGACGGCGAGGGTGAGGATCGGCACCGTCGCGGCCAGCAGGCCGACGCCGGCGATGGCCGAGGCGTACACCCGGTTGCGTTCAGAGATCACGTCGACCACGACGAGCGCGACGAACGTGGTCACCAGCACGATCTCCGGCGCGAAGGCGTGGTAGTCGATGTACGGCGCCTCGAACGCGAGCACGACGTTCATCCGCGGATCAGCCCCCGAACACCTGGGTGATCGCGCTCACGCTCGGATCGGTGACCTGGAACACGAAGTTGGGGTAGATCCCGAGGGCGACGATGCCGACGAGGAGCGGCGTCCACGCGATCCATTCGGGTGGCTCCACGTCGGGGACCGGGTGGTGGTCGAACTCGTCCTTGGGCGTGCCGAAGGCCACCCGCTGGAACAGGTAGAGGAGGTAGCCGGCGGCGAACACGGTGCCGATGGCGGCGACCACCGTGTACACCCGGAAGGTGACCTCGCTGAGGCCATCGGCCGGCTGGTACGAGGCGAGGATGGCCGGGAACTCCCCCCAGAACCCGGCCAGTCCCGGCAGCCCGAGGGACGCCAGGGCGCAGAACCCGAGGATCCACCCGAGCCGCGGCGCCTGCACGAGGAGCCCGCCGAGCCGACGGATCTCCATCGTGTGGTAGCGCTCCTTCACCGAGCCGGCGAGGAAGAAGAGCATGCCCGTGATGAGGCCGTGGGCGACCATCCCCATCATCGCCGCGTTGAGCCCGAAGTCGGTCAGGGTGGCGATGCCGAGCATCGTGAAACCCATGTGGCTCACCGACGAGAAGGCGATGAGCCGCTTCATGTCAGTCTGGGCCAGGCAGCACAATGCGCCGTAGACGATGCCGATCACGGCCAGCAGCCCGATCCACGGCGCCCAGCTCACGGCGGCGTCGGGCAGGATCGGGATGGCGATCCTGATGAACGCGTACGTGCCCAGCTTGAGCAGGATGGCGGCCAGGATCACCGAGCCGACGGTGGGCGCCTCGGTGTGGGCGTCGGGCAGCCAGGTGTGGAACGGGAACATCGGCACCTTGATGGCGAACCCGACGAACATGCCGGCGAACAACCACAGCGTGGTGCCGTGGGCGATGCCCGACGCCGCTTCCGGTAGGGCGCGGATGTCGAAGGTGCTCGGGTCGGAGAGGAAGTACAGGGCCAGGAAGCCGACGATCATGAGCGCAGAACCGAACAGGGTGAACAGGAAGAACTTGATGGCGGCGTAGATCCGGTTCTCGCCGCCCCACACGCCGATGATGAAGTACATCGGCAGCAGCACGACCTCGAAGAACACGAAGAAGAGGATGAGGTCCTGGGCGGCGAAGGTGCCGATCATCCCCGTCTCGAGCACCAGGATCAGGATGAGGAGCGCCTTCGGGTTGCGGGGTTCGGGGAAGTGGTCCCACGAGTAGATGACGCACAGCAGGGTGATGAGCGAGGTCAGCAGGACCAGCGGCAGCGAGATGCCGTCGATCCCCACGATGTACCTGGTGTCGATGGCCGGGATCCACGACTTGTCGGCGACGTACTGCAACCGGTCGGCGTCGTCGTAGTTGAAGTACAGGGCCAGGCCGATCGTGACCAACATCACCGCCGCGGTGGTGGCCAGGGCGACGAGCTTGTGCCAGTCGTCCTGGGCCCTGGGCAGCACCAGCAGCAGCGCGGCGCCGACCGCCGGCAGGAACACCGCCAGGCTCAGCCCCCACGTGTCGAGAAACTGTTCCATCCGTTGACTCGCTCCCCTACAAGGCGAAGATCACGATGCCGGCCAGCACGATGGCGCCGCCGAAGAGCAGGGCGCCGTACTGCTGGACCTTTCCTGTCTGGAGGCGGCGCAGCACCCGGCCCGTCGTGGCCGAGATGGCGCCCGATCCGTTTACGGCCCCGTCGACCACGCCTTGGTCGACCGTGCCGTACATGAAGTCGCCGACGGTCTTGGCGGCCGCCGCAGTGCCGTTGAGGACGGCGTCGATCAGGTTCCTGTCGACCCAGTAGGCGGCCCGGGCGATGGGGCCCTTGACTCCTTCGGCGATGACGCCCGAGTACAGGGCGTCGAAGTAGAACTTGTTCTCCAGCAAGGCGTAGCCGGTCATGGCCACCCGGCTGCGCTCGCTCAACCCCTGGAGAAGGTCGCGGAACCAGTACAGGTAGGCGAGACCGATGCCGAGCAGCGCCACCGGCGTGGCGATGAGGGCCACGGACACCTGGAACTCGAGCTCGGCCACCGGCGGGAAGTAGGCCGCGCCGGTCGGCTGCACGTAGTGCTCGAAGAGCAGCGCGACGCGCTCGGGCACCCAGCTCAGCGCGCCGCTGGTTGGCAGGTTGGCGAACCCGGCCACGATGGCCAGGCCGGCCAGGATCATGAGCGGGACGACGATGACCGGACCCGACTCGTGCAGGTGGTGCTCGTGCTCCTTGGCCGCGCCCCGTGGCTCACCCCAGAAGGTGAGGTAGAGGCAGCGGGTCATGTAGGCCGCGGTCATGAAGGCGCCGACGATCCCGATCGCGAGCATGGCCGGGTAGCCGTTCTGGCCGGCCCCGGCCAGGATCTCGTCCTTCGACCAGAACCCGGCGAGCGGGAAGATGCCGATGAGGGCGCCGGTGCAGATCACGAACGTGGCGAAGGTGCGGGGCATGTACCGCCGCAGCCCACCCATGTCGGCCTTCATGTCGAAGCTGTGCACCGAGTGGGACACCGAGCCGGACCCGAGGAACAACCCGGCCTTGAAGAAGGCGTGGGTGAAGAGGTGGAACAGGGCCGCCGTCCAGGCCCCGACGCCGAGCGCCATCACCATGTAGCCGAGCTGGCTCACCGTCGAGTAGGCCAGCACCCGTTTGATGTCGTTCTGGACGAACGCCAGCATCGCCCCGCCGAGCACGGTGACCGCACCGACCAGGGCCAAGGCGTTGAGGCCGCCGGCACCGATCGAGAGCCCTTCCCAGAACACCGAGTACATGCGGGCCACCATGAAGATGCCGGCGCAAACCATGGTGGCCGCGTGGATGAGGGCCGAGACGGGCGTCGGGCCGGCCATGGCGTCCGGCAGCCAGGTGTGCAGGATGAACTGGCCGGACTTCGACATCACCGCGGCCAGCAGCGAGCACGAGGCGATGAGCAGCAGCCCGTGGGAGAGCTCACCTGCGTTGGCCAGATCGTTGATCTCGACGATGTCGAAGCTGTCGGCCGCGAAGAACAGGACGATCACCCCGATCATGAGCCCGACGTCGCCGACGCGGTTGGTGAGGAACGCCTTGAGGGCGGCGTCGGAGTTCGCCTTCTCCTCCCACCAGTGGCCGATGAGCACGAAGGAGCACACGCCGACCAGCTCCCATGCGGTGATGAACTGGATCATGTTGCGGCTGATGACGAGCAGCAGCATCGACGCGGTGAACAGCGACAGGAACGCGAAGAAGTGGGTGTAGCGCCGGTCGCCGCGCACGTAGTCGGTCGAGTAGATGTGCACCAGCAACGAGACCAGCGTGACGACGAACAGCATCATCACCGAGAGCCCGTCGACGAAGGTCCCGACCTTGACGTCCCGGCCGCCGATGGTGAACCAGGTGGTCTCGGTCAGCACCGGCTCGGCCGGGTGGTGCTCCTCCGCGGCCTCGTCGGCCTCCCCTTCCTCCCCCTGCAGCGAGCCGGCCGCGGCCAGTGCATGCTCGGGTTCGTCCTCGGCCTGGTTGACCCGCTCGATCCACTGGTAGCCGGCGAGCAGGCTGAGCACGAAGGCGGCGCCCACGGCGGCGACGCCGAGCTCGGATCCCCTGCGGGGCATGCGCTTCCCGAAGAACAGGATGAGCACGAACGACACCGCCGGCAAGAGCGGGATCACCCACGCGTAGGTCAGCATCGGCCAACCCCAGTCACCTCTGTGTCGACATACGCGCGCATAGCCGGCCGCAGTCGCCACATAACGACGGCGGAGTGAGAAGGAGCGAGCGAAGCGAGCACGGCGCCTTCCGCCCTAGCCCTTCATGAGGTCGACTTCGTCGACGTTGATCGAGGCCCGGTTGCGGTACAGCAGCAGGACGATGGCGAGGCCGACGCCCACCTCGGCGGCGGCGATGGCGATGACGAACAGGGCGAACACCTGGCCGGCGGCCGTGCCGTGCATGGCCGCGAACGCGATGAGGTTGATGTTGACCGCGTTCAGGATGAGCTCGATCGACATCAGCACGGCCACCCCGTTGCGGCGGGCGAGCACGCCGTACACGCCGATGGCGAACAACACCGCGCCCAGGAGCAGGAACTGGTTCAGCAGCACCGGTCCCTACTCCTTCCTGGCCAGGGCGATGGCGCCGATGAGGGCGGCGGTGAGCAGCAGCCCGACCACCTCGAAGGGGACGAGGTACTCGGCGAAGATCGAGTCGCTGACCGCCGCGGTGTTGGACCCGGTGACCACCGGCTCGTCGCCGGGCACGTCGTCGAGCCGGGCCAGGAGGGCGTCGCGCTCCTCGCCGCTGGTCTGCTCGCGGATGCCGGCTTCCAGCACCGGGCGACCCCCGGTCGACACGTCGTCGATGGTGACGCCGGCCGCGTCGGCCAACTCGGCGATGTCGGCGGTCACGAACACCACCCGAGGGTCGTCGGGCAGCTCGGTGTCGCCGAAGAAGTCGATGAGCACCGCGGCCAATCCACCCGCGATCGCGAGCGCCACGAGCACCGCCATCACCGAGCCCGTGCCGGTGAGACCCGCCATCTTCCCGATCGGGGCCTTGGTGAGCATGATCCCGAAGAGGAACAGCACGACGATGGCCCCGATGTACACGAGGATCTGCGTGATGCCGACGAACTCGGCCCCGAGCAGAAGGAACGAGGCGCCCACCGACGCCAGCACGACCACCAGCCACAGGGCGGCGTGCACGACGTTCTTGGTGGTGACCACCCTGACCGCGGCGAGGATGGTGGCGGCGGCGATGATCCCGAAGAAGATGTTCTGGGCGATCACGTCTCGGTCTCAGCTCGGCCGCGGGATCTTCTTGGGTTTCATCTCGGAGCCGGCCTCGTAGGCCTGATTGTCGGGAACGGCGTGCATCCACTCACCCAGCCGCTCCTTGTCGTGGAGCAGGTCGGCGATGCGGGGTTCTGAGTACTCGTACTCCGGGCTCCAGAACAGGGCGTCGAACGGGCAGACCTCGACGCAGATGCCGCAGTACATGCAGAGGGCGTAGTCGATGTCGAAGCGGTCGAGCTTGCTGACCGTCCGGGGCTTGCCTCCTGGTCGCCGTGGCGGCGCCTTCTCCTTGTGACCCTCGATGTAGATGCACCAGTCCGGGCAGCTGCGGGCGCAGAGCATGCAGACGGTGCAGTTCTCCTCGAGCAGGGCGATCACGCCGCGGGCGCGGGCGGGCGGCGCCTCCTTCACGTGCGGGTACTGCACCGTGACCGCCCGCCTGGTCATCGTCCTGAACGTGACCCCGAGACCCTTGACCAGACCGGGGACCTTCGCCATCAGAACACCACCTTCAGGATGCCGGTCGCGGCGATGTTGACCAGCGACAGCGGGATGAGGAACTTCCAGGCGAACGCCTGGAGCTGATCCTCACGGAACCGGGGGTAGGTGAACCGGAACCAGAAGATGAGGAAGGCGACGAGCATGGCCTTGCCGAACACCACCAACGGCCCGATCACGTTGAGCAGGTTGTCGTCCACGTCGAAGCCGGGGACGTACCAGCCGCCGAGGAACAGCACGGCGGCGATGGCCGCGAAGGCGAAGGCGGTGCCGAACTCGGCCATGAAGAAGAACAGGAACCGGAACCCCGTGTACTCGACCTGGTAGCCGGACACCAGCTCCGACTCGGCCACGGGCATGTCGAACGGGGTCTGGGTGAGCTCGGCCTGGAGGGCGACCAGGAAGATGAGGAAGCCGAGCAGCTGGGTGAGGATGAACGGGAGCCCGATGGCGCCGAAGCCGAAGATCTCCCCTGTCGCCTGGGCCTGCACGATCTTCTGGAGGTCGAGCGTGCCGGCCTGCACGACCACGCCCACCACGGCCAGCACCAGTGGCAGCTCGTAGGCGATGAGCTGACCGGCGGCCCGCACCCCGCCGAGGAGGGCGTACTTGTTGGCCGAGGCCCAGCCGGCCATGAGCACGCCGATGACCGACAGCGACGAGACGGCCAGGGCGAAGAACACGCCCACGTCGAGTTGCTGGACCACGAGGTCAGGGCCGGCGGGCACGACCACGTAGATGAGGAACGTCGACATCAGGACGACGAGCGGGGCCAGGGCGAACACCCTCCGGTCGGCCTGGGCCGGGAAGATGTCCTCCTTCTGGATGAACTTCACCCCGTCGGCCACCAGTTGGAGCGACCCGTGGGGCCCGGCCTCCATGGGCCCGAGCCGGCTCTGCATGTGGCTCATCATCTTGAGCAGGAAGACGTAGCCGAGGATGAGCGCCCCGGCCGGGATCACGGCCAGGATGACGGCCACCTTGACGGCGGTCTCGGCCCAGTACGGCAGCGTGATCGCCAGCACTTCGAGCATCCCGGTCATCGGTCGATGTCGCCCAGGATGAAGTACAGGCTGGCCAGGATGGTGATGACGTCGGGAACGTAGACCCCCCGGCACACCCACGGGATGACCGACACGTTGTTGAACGAGGCCGAGCGGATCTTGACCCGGAAGGGACCGATGTCGCCCCTCGACACGACGTAGTACCCCATCTCCCCGAGCGGGTTCTCGGTCGACACCCACGCCTCGCCGGCGGGGACCTTGATGATCCGCGGCACCTTGGCCATGATCGGCCCGCTCGGGAGCCCGTCCATCAGCTGGTCGACCAGCCTGGTCGCCTCCCTCGTCTCCTGCAGCCTGACCCAGTAGCGGGCGAACGAGTCGCCGTCGGGGTGGGTCCAGACCTTCCAGTCGACCTGGTCGTACGGCAGCCCGCAGGGGTGGTCGCGGCGGATGTCCCAGTCGACGCCGCTGGCCCGCAGGTTGGCCCCGGACAAGCCGTACGACAGGGCGACGTCGGGGGGGATGACGCCGATCCCGCGGGTCCTGACCGCGAAGATCTCATTGCCGACGAGCAGCTCCTCCATCTCGTCGCAGAAGTCGCGGAGCTTGACCATCACCCCCTTGGTCTCGTCGATCCACCCCTTGGGCAGGTCGTCCTTGAGCCCGCCGATACGGTCGAAGTTGGGATGGAAGCGCCCGCCGGTGACGGCCTCGATCTGGTTGAGGACGTGCTCACGGTCGCGGAAGGCGTAGAACGCCGGGGTCAGGGCCCCGAGCTGGAGGCCCATCTCGCCGAGGAACAGGCCGATGTTGGCCACCCGGGCCATCTCGAACAGGATCGTCCTGATCCACTGGGCCCGCGGCGGGGCCTCGATCTCCATGAGCTTCTCGGCGGCCAGGATGAACGGGACCTCGTTGGCGAAGCTCGAGAGCCAGTCGATGCGGTTGATGAGCGTGGTCACCTGGGGATAGGTGCGGACCTCGGTCAGCTTCTCGTAGCCCCGGTGCATGTAGCCGCACACCGGGTCGCACTCGACCACCTGCTCGCCGTCGAGCTTGGCCACGATCCGCAGCGTCCCGTGGGTGGCCGGGTGCTGAGGACCGAGGTTGAGGGTCATCCCCTCGGTCTCGAGCTCGATGTTGACCCGCGCGTCCGACGCCTGCCCCGCGATGTAGGCGAGCTGCTGCCGATCGGTCAGTGTGCTCACGTCGAGGTGTCCACCGAGTCGGCCGGATCGGGCTCCGCCTCTTCGTCGTCGTCGCTCGCCGGCATCGGTTCGACGTCGACGATCCCCGGCCAGGGCTTGACCACCCGGGCCAGCAGCGGGAAGTCCTTGCGCAGCGGGTAGCCCTCGAACTCGGACGGGAGGTAGATGTGGGTCAGGTTGGGATGGCCGCGGAACACGATGCCGAACATCTCCCAGGTCTCCCGCTCGTGCCAGTCGGCCCCGGCGTACACCGACGACCAGGTGTCGACGGCGAGGTCGTCGTCGGGCACATCGACCTTGAACGTGACCGCGGCCCGGCGGCGCACGTCGACCACCCGGGCGAACACCTGGAACCTGGTGTCGCCCCCGGCCCGGCCGGTCTCGGTCTCGCCGGGGTGGGCCAGCCGGTCGGCCAGCGGCGTGTCGACCTCAGCGTCCTCGTAGCGCCCGAACGGCGACGGCAACCAGTCGAGGGCCGACAGGAAGGAGAAGTACGCATACCCGAGGCGGCGCCTGGCCGCCTCGGCCGTGGCCAGCCACGCGTCGGTGGCGACCCGGACGCACAGCTCGGCGCCGGGGACGATGTGGTGGCCGACGACGGCGTCGCCGAGCTCCCGTCGGAAGGCGTCGAGCTGGGCCTCGCGTTCGTCGTCGCGAGGCTCGGCGTCGTCGCCGCTCGCGGTGGCCTGCTCGTCAACCGACGACAATCGGTTCACCCCTCCAGCGTCGGGCCATGTCCTCGTTGTGGATGCGCTCCTGGAGGAGCACGATGCCCTCGAGCAGCGCCTCGGGCCGGGGCGGGCAGCCGGGGACGTAGACGTCGACCGGGATGACCTGGTCGACGCCCTTGGTGACCGAGTAGGAGTCCCAGTAGGGCCCGCCGCAGTTGGCGCAGGATCCCATCGAGATCACGTACTTCGGGTCGGGCATCTGCTCGTACAGCCGCTTGATGGCCGGGACCATCTTGTCGGTGACCGTGCCCGAGATCACGACCAGGTCGGCCTGGCGGGGGCTGGCCGGGAACGGGATGACCCCGAGCCGCATCACGTCGTAGCGGGGTGAGGCGAAGGCGGCGCCCATCTCGATGGCGCAGCAGGCCAGGCCCCACTGGTAGACCCACAACGAGTACTTGCGGGACAGGTTGAGCAGCCTGGTCAGCGGCTTGGGCAGCTTGCCGCTCTCGACGAGGCCCACGTCAGGGCGCCCCGGTCACAGCCATCGCAGCACCCGCTTGCGCCAGGCGTACAGGAGCCCGAGGGCGAGGATGGCGATGAAGATGAGCATCTCGACCAGCCCGAACCACCCGTAGCTCTCGAGTCGGGTCGCCCAGGGAAGGATGAAGACGGCCTCGACGTCGAACAGCACGAAGAGCAGGGCGAAGATGTAGTAGCGGACCTGGCTCTGGGCCCACCCGGCCCCCACGGGGTCGACGCCGCTCTCGTAGGTGATGTACTTCTCGGGCTGGGGTCGGGTCGGGCGCAGCAGGCTGCCGACGCCCAGCATGGCGGCCACCATGGCGATGGCGGCGCCGCCGAAGACCACGACCGTGAGGTACTGGCGGAGAAACTCCGACACGGCGGCGAGACTAGTGAAGGCCCTGATCAGCCGCCAAAGCCGTCTGCCCCACCCCGAACCTGCGGTGGATTGTTCCCAATTCTGGGAAAGATCCACCGAACATTCGGTCGGTTGGGTCAGGGGGGTGGGGCGGTGGTGGCCCGCACGACCAGGCTCGGCGGGAGCGTCCGGTGGACCGCGGCGCTGCGGCCGTCGAGCCGCTCGATGATCGCCTCCATCGTCATCCGGCCCATGCTGAGCCGGGGCTGGTCGATGGTGGTCAGGGCGATGTGGTCGATCCTGGCCAACGAGGCGTTGTCGAACCCGACCACCGACACGTCGACCGGCACCCGCAGCCCGTGCTCCTCGACGGCGTCGAGCACGCCCACCGCGGCCAGGTCGTTGGCGACGAAGATCGCCGTCGGCCGGTTCCGGCCCGAAAGCAGGGCGCCGGCCGCGGCCGCACCCGCGGCCTCGGTGAACTCGCCGTGGCGCACGCGGACGTTGGCCGCCAGCCCGGCCCGCCGCATGGCCCGCTCGTACCCGGTGCGCCGGCTGCGGGCGCCGGGCGCCGTGCCCCCGTCGATGTGGGCGATGCGTCGATGCCCGAGGTTCACGAGGTGCTCGACGGCGAGCTCGGCCCCGTGGACGTCGTCGCACACCACCGAGTCGACCGCGGGCGAGCGGGTGGCCCTGGCCACCAGGGCCAGCGGCACGATGCGCGCCGCCTGGTCGATCCGCTTGGCCTCGAGCTTGGTCGAGGCCAGGATGATGCCGTCCGTGCGCAGGTCGAGCAGCGACTCGACCGCGGCCCACTCCCCCGCCGGGCGTCTGTCACCGGTCGTGATGAGCAGCCGGAGGCCCCTGGCCCTCGCCGCCGCCTCCATGCCGTCGAACAGCTCGGCGAAGAACGGGTTGTGGAGGTCGGACAGCATGACCCCGACCATGTTGGTCCGGCGCTCGGCCAGGCTGCGGGCCATGGCGTGGGGCCGGTAGCCCAGCTCCTCGGCCGCGGCCTGGACCGCCCGCCGACGGCCGTCGCTCACGTTCCGAGAACCGCGCATGACCAGCGATACCAGGGCGCGCGACACACCGGCCCGGGCGGCCACGTCTTCCATGGTCGGCTGGCCCACGGCGCCCGGCGGCTCCCTCTTGACAGGTGCTCGAACAATCGTCACTATCCATGTTGGAGCGCTCCAAGTCAATAGAGCGCTCCAACGGGGTTGGAGGGGTGACCAACGCCATCTGCGTCAACCAGGAGGTCCGGAACGCCGCGCTCGACACCAGGTGCCAGGGCTTCACCGCGGAGATCGAGGCCGCGGGCGGCACCGTCGAGGTGCTGGCGGTCGACCTGAACGACCCGACCGACGCCCAGCAGCGGATCGAGGGCGCCCTGTCGGCCAACTCCGACGTGGACGGCGTCCTCACCCTCGGGCCGACGGGGGCGGCGCCGGCCCTGGCTGCGCTGACCGAGTCGGGGCAACTGGGCCAGATCCAGCTGGCGACCTTCGACCTCAGATGATGGCGGGCGGCGCCGAGCTCGAAGCGCTCAGCCACGAGCTCGAGCGGGGCGCCGAGACGAGCGCGTCGCTCGCCGAAGTGGCCGCGCAGCTCGAGCAGGAGGTCGAGGAGCTCGGGATCGGCGACGCCGACGCAGAGACGGAGAGCTAGCGCCGAAGGTCCACCGCTCCCGCTCGAACCGGCCGTGGATTGTTCCCAATTCTGGGAAGGATCCACCGAACATTCGCTTGGTGTGTAGCGTCGAGCGCGGTGCGCGGTCCTTCGCGCTGTGCTGCGTGTCGGGTGACCCTTCCGGAGGGCGCGGGCCGGTGCCCCTCCTGCGGTCACGTGGTCGGCGGCGGCGTGGTCGTCACGTCGGACAACGCGGCGACGCCGGACCGGGGTCGGGGCCGGGGCCGCCACCTCGGGCTGGTGGTGCTGGCCGCGGCCGGGTTGTGCGTCGCCGTGCTCGCCCTGGTCGACCAGGGCTCCGACCCGCCGAACGAGCCGTCGGCCGGGCGTTATCCGACGCCGGCGACGCTGGCCTCGGTCGGCACCGTGGGCGATACCGGGCCGCCGGCCACGCTGCCCGGAGGGACCGGGCTGCGGGTGGTGGCGTTCCGGCCAGCCACCCTCGCGGTCGCCGATCTCGACACCGGCGAACGGGTGGTCGTTTCGGGCGCGTCCGACGGCGACGACGCCACGTTCGTCGGCGGGCTGGAGCGGGCCGGCGGGATCGTGACCGTCGTCGGGGAGCAGGTCGTCTTCCTTCCCGATGTCGAGCCGGGCGGGCTCTCGATCCGCCTGGACACGGGCTATGCCGTGCTGCCGTCGGACCGGCCCCACCGGGTGTGGGTGCTCGCCGGTGACCCGAGCGAGGGCCTGGCCAACACCGTCCACGAGATCGACCTGACCGGCGCGATCACCGGTGAGACCACCGCCCTCCCCGAGGGGGTGGTACCGGTCGGCGGGGTCACCGGCGGCCTCGTCCTCGACACGCCCGATGGCGTGTTCCTCCTCGACCGGGAGGGCAACGCCCGGCGGGTGGCCACCGGATCGGTCGTCGGGACGTTCGGATCGAGCGTCGTCCACCGGTCGTGCTCCGACGATCTCCGCTGCTCGTTGTACGTGACCGACGTCGAGACGGGCGAGCGGCGCCAGGTGAGCGGGGGCAGCGAGGTCCCGGCGTTCCAGTTCGCCGAGCAGGGGGTCTCGCCCGATGGCCGGCTGCTGTTCTCGTTCGTGTACGCCGAGACCGGGCGCACGGTCACCGTGTTCGACCTGGAGGGCGGCGAGGTGGCCTTCGAGGGCGGACCGGAGCTCGTCGGCCACGCCGCCGGGGCGGTGTGGTCGCCCGACGGGCGCTGGTTGTTCTGGCTCGAGAGCGGCGACCCCGCGGCCGGGACCGGCACCAGCGTCGGCGCCCTGCGCACCGACGACTGGCGCTTCTTCGAGCTCGACCTGCCCGGCGGGTACGGCCTCGTGGTCCTCGGCCCGGACGACTGAGTTGTCTGCGCCACTCGGCCTGCGGCTGCGCCGTGCCGCTAGCGACTCAGGGGCCCTGGCTCTGGGTCTCGGGGATGGCGGGGACGACGTCGAAGGAGGCGTCGTCGGCCAGGTTCGCCACCCTCGACGGGAACACCCCGACCACGATGGTGAAGCCGACCGCCATCACCAGACCGACGATGGCCGACACCGGGATGCGCAGCCGGGCCCGCGGCGCCGGCGCCGGCGCCTCGTCGTCGTCGCCTGTCATGTACATGCTGACGATGATCCTGAGGTAGAGGAAGGCGGCGATGACCGCGCTGATCATGGCCACCAGCGCCAGCGCCCACGACCCGGCCTCGACCGCCGCTTCGAGCACGTAGAACTTGGCGAAGAACCCGGCGGTCAGGGGCACGCCGGCCTGGGCCAGCAGCAGCACGGTGAACGAGAACGCCAGCAGCGGCTGGCTGCGGGCCAGGCCCCGATAGTCCGACAGGTTGTGCCGGCCGTCGCCCCGGCCGCCCACGACGGCCACGATCCCGAAGCTGCCGGCCACCATGAACGTGTAGGCGGCCAGATAGAACAGCGCCCCGGCGACGCCCTCGCGACTGGCCGCCTCGACCCCGACGAGGATGAAGCCGGCGTGGCTGATCGACGAGTAGGCCAGCATCCGCTTGACGTCGTTCTGGACCACGGCCAGCACCGCCCCGACGAGCAGGCTGAGCACGGCCAGGCCGAAGATGAACGGCGCCCAGTCGTCCTGGAACGGCCCGAAGGCGAGCGAGAACACCCGGAGCAGGCCGGCGAACCCGGCCGCCTTCACCCCCGACGCCATGTAGACGACGGCGGCGCTGGGCGAGCCCTGGTAGACGTCCGGGGTCCAGACGTGGAAGGGCACGGCCGCGATCTTGAAGCCGAACCCGACGAGGAGCAGGCCCATGCCCGCGAGGAACAGCACCGGCGGGCCGTCGGTGAAGGCCGGGAGCTGACCCTGCCCGCCGAGCCCGGAGGCGTAGCCGAAGATCGTCGCCAGGTTGGTCGACCCGGTGGCGCCGTAGATCAGGGCGATGCCGTACAGGAAAAAGGCCGAGGAGAAGGCGCCGAGGATGAAGTACTTCATGCCGGCTTCCTGGGACTGGCTACGCCGCAGGTGCGATGCGGCCAGGACATAGACCGCGATCGAGAGGATCTCGAGGCCGAGGAAGGTGACGATCAGGTCGATCGAGGCGGCCATGATCCACCCGCCCGACGCCGACAGCAGCGTGAGGACATAGGGCTCGACGCCCTCGAGGCCTTCCCGGCGTTGGAAGCCCTCGGTGAACAACGCGGCGAGGACGACGGCGGCGGCGATGACGACGGTCAGGAAGATCGAGAAGCCGTCGATGAGCAAGGCGCGCGCCAGGACGGCCTGCGGTCCCTCGTCGCCGGTCACGTCGAACCACTGCGGTAGGGCCACCGCGGCCGTGCCCAGGCCGACGAGCGCCGTGAGCCAGGCCCACGCCCCGCTGAACGGCTCACGGGGCAGCAGGCCGGAGATCACCATGAGCAGCGCGGCCCCGCCGAACAGGACCATGAGCGGGCTGAGCGCGTACCAGTCGACCGAGGGGGTCTGGAGCTGGGCCAGCATCACTCGTCCTCACCCTCGTCCTCGGACGCGATGGCGGGCTGCTCGAAGCACGCGCCGCCGTCGGCCGCGCAGCTGTGGGTCTCGACGTGCTCGATGAGCCGGTCGACCGCCGGTTGCATCCGGTCGAGCACCGGCTTGGGGTACACGCCAAGGAAGACGATCAGACCGAGCAGGGGCGCCATGACGAGGATCTCGCCCGGCTTGACGTCGCGCATCGAGGCGTTCTCTTCGTCGGGGTCGCCGTGGAAGACCCGCTGATAGGCCCACAGCAGGTACAGGGCGGCCAGGATCACACCCGCCGCGGCCACGACCGACCACCACCGCCTGGTCACGAACGACCCGACCAGGATGAGGAACTCGCCGACGAAGCCGTTGAGCCCGGGCAGCCCGATCGACGACAGCATCACCACCGTGAAGATGGCCGCCAGGATCGGCGCCGGCTTCTGGAGGCCGCGCAGCTTGGCGATCTCGCGGGTGTGACGACGTTCGTAGATCATGCCGACGAGGAGGAACAGGGCGCCGGTTGACAGCCCGTGGTTCACCATCTGGAGGAGCCCGCCCTGCACGCCCTGGGTGGTGATGGCGAAGGTGCCCAGGATGATGAACCCGAGGTGGGCCACCGACGAGTAGGCCACCAGGCGCTTGAGGTCCTTCTGCATGGTGGCCACGACCGCGCCGTAGGTGACGCCGATGACGCCGAGGGTGACCATGGCCGGAGCGAAGTAGCTCGCCGCCTCGGGGACCAGGTAGAGGCCGAAGCGGACGAAGCCGTAGGTGCCGAGCTTGAGCAGCACGCCGGCCAGGATCACCGAGCCGGCGGTGGGCGCTTCGGTGTGGGCGTCGGGCAGCCAGGTGTGGAACGGGAACAGCGGCACCTTGATGGCGAAGGCGATCCCGAAGGCCAGGAAGAGCCACCGGGCGGTGTTCATCGCGATCTGCGGGTCCTCGGCGATGCGCACCAGGTCGAAGGTGAGCGGCTCGCCCGTGGCCTGGGAGTGGAGGAACACCAGGGCCAGGATGCCGACGAGCATGAAGGCCGAGCCGAACATGGTGAAGAGGAAGAACTTGAGCGCGGCGTACACCCGGTTGGAGTAGCCCCAGCCGCCGATCAGGAAGTACATCGGCACGAGCACGACCTCGAACATGACGAAGAACACGAAAAGGTCGAGGGCGACGAACACGCCGAGGCACCCGGCCTCGAGCACGAGGAGCCAGGCCAGGTAGGCCTTGTCGTCGTGATGCGGGTCGACGGCGATGATGGCGATCGGGAACAGGATCCCGGTCAGCACGACGAGGAACAGTGAGATGCCGTCGACGCCGAGGAACCAGCTGATGCCGAACTCGGGGATCCAGCTGGCCCGGTCGACGAGTTGGAACCCGGCGTCGCCCGCGTCGAAGTCGAGCATGGCCCAGATGGCGAACACCCCGGCGACGACCGAGAACAGCAGGGCGACCACGCGCAGGACATCGGTGCGGCGGGCCGGCAACAGGCCGATCACCAGCGCGCCGACCGCCGGCAGTACGACCATCGTCGTGAGCAAGGGGAACCCGGCGCCGTCCATCAGATCCCCATCACCAGGAACAGGCCGACCACGAGGATGGTGCCGACCGCGATCTCGAGGGCGTAGTTGCGGACGTAGCCGGTCTGCACCTTGCGCAGCCGGCCACCGAACCAGCTCACCAGCCCGGCCGCGCCGTTCACCGCCCCGTCGATGATGTTGGCGTCGAACCAGGCGACGGCGTCGAAGAACCGCCGCCCGGGCCCGCCGGCGAAGGCGGAGATGCGCTCGTCGTAGTACCAGGCGTGGGCGAAGATCGGCCGCTCGAACCGCTCGGCCGCGATGCGGTGCCTGAGGTAGACGAGCGAGGCGACGACGATGCCGACGACCGCGCTCAGGATGGCGACACCGGCCAGCACCACCTGGGTGGTCGACGAGACGGTCAGCTCCGCCTCGCCCAGCTCGACCACCGGGTGGAGCCAGTGCTCGAGAAACTTGAAGTCGTCGTCGAACGGCGTGTTGATGAGCCCGCCGACGGTCGCCAGCGCGGCCAGCACGACCAGGGGGAGGGTCATGAGCCACGGCGACTCGTGAGGATGGACCTCGTTCTCCGAGTCCTTCCACCGCGCCTCGCCGTAGAACACCATGAACACCTGGCGGCTCATGTAGAAGGCGGTCAGCAGTGCGGTGAAGAGCCCGAGCGCCCAGAGCACCACGTTCTCGTTGAACGCGAAGAGGAGGATCTCGTCCTTTGACCAGAAGCCGGCGAAGGGCGGGACGCCGGCGATGGCCAACCAGCCGACGATGAAGGTGGCGGCCGTGATCGGCATGAGCTTGCGGAGCGCGCCCATGCTCCGCATGTCCTGTTCCTCGTGGATGCCGTGGATGACCGAGCCGGCGCCGAGGAAGAGGAGGGCCTTGAAGAAGGCGTGGGTGACCATGTGGAAGATGGCGGCCACATAGGCCCCGACGCCGACGGCGAGGAACATGTAGCCGAGCTGACTGATGGTCGAGTAGGCCAGCACCTTCTTGATGTCGTTCTGGGCGATGGCGATGGTGGCGGCCAGCAGGGCGGTGAGCACGCCGACCCACGCGATCACCGTCGGGAGCCACTCGTACCCGGTGGCCAGCAACGGGTTGACCCGGGTCATGAGGAAGACGCCGGCGGTGACCATGGTTGCGGCGTGGATGAGCGCCGACACCGGCGTCGGGCCGGCCATGGCGTCGGGCAACCACACGTACAGCGGGAGCTGGGCCGACTTCCCGATGGCGCCGACGAACAGCAGGGCGGCGATGGCGGTGATGGTGATGGCGGCCAGCTCGCCGCCCTCGGCCGCCTCGAACAGCCCGGTGTAGCTCAGCGTTCCCGCCCCGGCGAAGGCCACGAACATGGCCACCAGGAAGCCCCAGTCACCGATCCGGTTGGTGACGAAGGCCTTCTTGCCGGCGACGGCGTTGGCCTCCTTGGTGAACCAGAACGAGATGAGGAAGTACGAGCAGGCCCCGACGCCTTCCCAGCCGACGAAGCTGAGGAGCAGGTTCTCGCCCAGCACCAGCAGCAGCATCGAGAAGGCGAACAGGTTCATGTAGACGAAGAACCTCGGGTAGTTCTCGTCGCCGTGCATGTAGCCGATCGAGTAGAGGTGGATGAGCGCCCCGACGCCGGTGACGAAGAGGATCATCGTCACCGACAGCGGGTCGACCAGGAACGAGACGTCGACCTGCAGCCGCCCGGCCGGCACCCACTCGAACAGCGTCTGGATGGACGAGCGGTCCTCCTCCGGCCGGTCGAGGAGCCCGAGGAACACCACGACGCTGACCGCGAACGCGCCGAACATGGCGAGGGTCGCGACCCAGCCCGCCCGCGGCTCGCCGAGCCGCCGGCCGAAGGCGAGCAGGAACAGGAAGCCGGCGAGCGGGAGGGCCGGAACCAGCCAGATCAGCTCGACCATGTCAGCCCCGCGTCAGGCCCCACCGCAGACCCATCCCGAAATCTGTCGACTTGCGCGCGTATATCCGGCCCAACTCGCCTCTGTGTCGGGTTGGGCCGGAGTAGCGAGCCGAAGTCGCCGCAGAACGACGGTGGTCGCATCGTTCGCATGTCAGCCTCGGAGATCCGCCACCGAGTCGGCGTTGGCGCCCGGCTGTCGGCGCAGCAGGGCGACGATGATCCCGAGCCCGACCACGACCTCGGCCGCGGCCACGACCAGGACGAAGAACACGACCACCTGACCGCCGACGTCGTCGAGCGCCCGAGCGAACGCCACGAACGTGAGGTTGACCGCGTTGAGCATGAGCTCGACGCACATGAACATCACCAGCGGGTTGCGCCGTACCAGCAGACCGACGGCGCCCGCGGTGAACAGCACCGCGGCCAACACCAGGTACCACGACGTCGTAGGCTCAGGCACGGGTCGGCAGCTCCCCGTCGCCATCGGCCCCGCTCGGGAGCAGCGGACCGGGCGGACGCCGGGCCAGCAGCACGGCGGCCACGACCGCGATCACGAGCAGGACCGACGTGATCTCGAACGCGAACAGGTAGTCGGTGAAGAGCGCCTCGGCCAGCAGCTCGATGTTGGGGACGTCGCCGTCGAGCAGCGGGCCCACGGCCGATTGCAGCCCGGTGGCCACACCCTCGTCGGTGGTGGCCAGGATGACCACGGCGATGCTGACGCCGAGCAGCCCGATGCCGACCGCGGCGGCCGCCGGCCGCTGACCGCCGAGCGGCTCGGTCCTCAGGTCCTCCGCCTCGTCGACGCCCAGCAGCATGATGACGAACAGGAAGAGCACCACCACCGCGCCCGCGTACACGATGATCTGGACGGCGGCGAGGAAGTGCGCCTCCTGGGCCACGAACAGCACGGCCACGCCGAACAGCGTCGCCACCAGCGACAGGGCGTTGTGCACCGGGTTGGAGAAGGCGATGACGCCGACCGCGCCGCCGAGGACGATGGCGGCGGCCACGACGAAGACGAGCAGCTCCATCAGGGCTTCGCCGCCGGCTCGTCGGTCTGGCCCCGCTCGGGGGGGCGTACGCCGTAGCCGAGCTCGCCGGCCCAGGCCACGACGCCCTCGTAGGCCGCGGCGCCCGACGGCGAGGTGGCCCGCATCCAGGCCGAGGTGTCGACGTCGTCGCCCGGCGCCCAGTGCTCCCACGGCAGCTGCCGGGGCCTGCCGTCGTCATCGACCAGCAGCTCGTCCTTGGTGTAGATGGCGTCGCCGCGGTTGGTGAACGAGAACTCGAACAGCTTGGTCTCGGTGATGGCCTCGGTCGGGCAGGCCTCGACGCACAGGTCGCAGTGGATGCAGCGCAGGAAGTTGATCTCGTAGATGAACCCGTAGCGCTCGCCGGGCGACACGGGATCGGTGGGTGGGTTGTCGGCCCCGCGCACATAGATGCAGCGGGCGGGGCACACCCCGGCGCACAGCTCGCAGCCGATGCACTTCTCCATCCCGTCCTCGTACCGGTTGAGGACGTGGCGGCCGTGGAACCGCTCCGGCTTGGGCCGCTTGTGCTCCGGGTACTCGGTCGTGACCACCCGGCCGGTGTCGCTCCCGTGGAACAGCTTCTTGAACGTCACCACGAAGCCGTCGAGGTAGCCCATCAGCGTCCCACCTCTTCCAGCAGGCGGCGCTGGTGGCCGGTGCGCATGGCCAGGCCGAGCAGCGCTCCGCACCCGATGAGCACGACCGCGCCGGCCACCGCGACCGCCCCGGTGCTCCACCCCTCGTCGCTGCCGAGCCGCAGGGCGGCGATGAGGAGGAGCCACCCCAGCGACAGTGGGATCAGCAGTTTCCACCCGAGGTCCATGAGCTGGTCGTAGCGGAACCTGGGCAGCGTGGCCCTGAACCACACGAACATGAAGATGAAGACCGACACCTTGAGGAAGAACCAGATGATGCCCCAGAGCCACCCCGGTCCGAAGAGGGCGGGGCCGGACGGGCCCCCGAGGAACAGGGTGACGATGATCGCCGACATCATGACCACGTTGCCGAACTCGGCCAGGAAGAACAGGGCGAACCTGACCGACGAGTATTCGGTGTTGAACCCGCCGACCAGCTCCTGCTCGGCCTCGACCAGGTCGAAGGGCGGCCGGCTGAGCTCGGCCGTCGCCGCCAGGACGAACACGACGAAGGGCACGACGCCGGTGACGACGACATTCCAATTCGGAATGATGTCGCCCCGACCGGCGCCGGCTTGGGCGACCACGATGTCGTGGGTTGAGAGGCTGCCCGTGACCAGCACCACCGCCACCACGGCCAAGCCGAGCGCCGCCTCGTACGACACCATCTGCGCCGAGGCCCTGACCGCGCCAAGCAATGGGTACTTCGATCCGGACGACCAGCCGGCGAGCATCACGCCGTAGACCGCGATCGACGAGAGGGCGAGCACGGCGAGGATGCCGATCGGCGGATCGGCGAGCTGGAGATAGGTCTCGTGACCGAAGATCTCGACCGTGCCGTTGTTGCCGTCGTTGAAGTCGCCGCCGATCGGGATGACGGAGATGAACAGGACCGCGGGCAGGATCGACAGGTAGGGCGCGAGCCGGAACACCCGGCGGTCGGCCCGGTCGGGCAGCAGGTCCTCCTTGAAGAAGAGCTTGATGCCGTCGGCCATCGACTGGAGGATGCCGGCCGGGCCGGCCCGGTTGGGGCCCGGTCGGTTCTGCATGGCCGCGATGAGCTTGCGCTCCCACCACACCATGAGCGCGGCCGAGAGCAGCACCAGGACGAAGGCGATGACCGCCTTGATCAACACGATGACGACCACGGTGAAGCCGAGGCCGTCGGCGAACAGCGGGTCGGCGGCGAGGATGTACGCGCTCATTGGTGCTCCCTCGAGCGACACCAAGAGTTCACCGCGACCAGGACCGACGAGGCACCAATGAGCTCTTCGCCGCTTCGCGGCGAAGACGGGCTGTGTCGATGGTTCGCTCGCCCTGCGGGCTCACTCACGGGGTCTCGACCCTGATCTCGGTGATCGGTGCGGTGGCGTCGATCACGTCGGCGATCGTGGATCCTGGTTGGTTCACGGCGACCGCGGCGACGCCCTTGGGCACCGCCGGATCGGGCACCGCATCGACCATGGCGCTCCCGGTCGCCGAGGTGACCTTGACCCGGCCGCCGGCGTCGATCCCCAGCCGCTCGAAGTCCCAGCCGTGCAGTCGAAGCCGGCCGCCCGGTGCCAGGGGGGCGAGCGACGAGGCGTGCTGGACCAGGGTGCCGTTGTCGTAGAGCTTGCGGTGGGCGACGAGCCGCAGCGAGTAGGCGTCGACCGGCGGCGGGGGCAGCGACCCCACGGGCGCCACGAATCGCAGGCCCGGTGGCCGGCCATCGTCGTCGTCAACGGCGGCCTCGGCGGCCTCGGCCTCGGCGTCGCCCACGGCATCCGGCTCGTCCTCGTGGCCCTCGATCGAGACCGGCGTGCCCTCGGCCCGGGCCAGGTCGTCCGGCCCCACCGGGAGGACGATGCCGTCCTCGGCCCACGCCTGGGCCAGCAGCTCCGGCGTCAGCCCGCGGTGCGACGGGGCCAGCCGCTCGATCTCGCGCTGGATGTCGGCGATCGACTCGAGCCCGAGGTCGGCGCCGAGACGGAGGGCGAGGTCGGCGGCGATGCCCCAGTCGTCGCGCGCCGTCCCCGGCGCGGTGACCTTGCGCCCGAGCAGGCTGACGCGGCCCTCAAGGTTGGTCGTGCTGCCCGACGTCTCTGCGTAGCCGGCGGCGGGGAGCACCACGTTGGCCCGCCTGACCGACGGATTGAGGAACGTGTCGACGGCGAGGATCCCCCTGGCGCCGGCCACCGCCCGGGCGGCCAGGCCCCGGTCGGGAAAGTCGCTCAGCGGGTCGGCGCCGACCAGCACCAGCAGCTCGATCCGGCCCTCGGCCGCGGCGGTGAGGATGCCCTCGGCGTCGAGCCCGCGCTCCTCGGGCACCAGCAGCCAGTCGGCGCCGAACCAGGCGCGGGCGCCGTCGAGTCCGGTCCGGCCGGGCAGCAGGCCGGGGGCCATGCCCATGTCGAGCGCGCCGAACACGTTGGCCCGGCGCAGGACGGGCAGGAAGCGGGCGTCCGGTCTGGCCTCGACCACCGCGGCCACCGCGTCGACGATGGCCTCGGGGCGCTCGGCCATCGACGGCCGCCCGACCACGACGGTGAGCGGTCCGTCACCGGCCGTCAGGTCGCCCTCGGCCAGCAGGGCCCGCACCGCCTCGGCCGCCTCGCCGGGGCGGTAGCGCCGTCGAATCGCGGCGTACGGCGCCAACCCGGTGTCGATCGGCGCCACCTCGATCAGCCTGACCCCTCGGTTCACCGATGCGTCGCGCAGCCGGAGGTAAAGGACCGGCAGCTCCTCCTTCAGGTCGGGCCCGAGGAGCACGACGGTGCCGCCCGCGGCACAGGCCCCGTCGATGGTGGTCCTGGGCAGCCCGAGCACGACCTCGGCCGGCAGCCCGTCGCCCATCTGGGCGTCGACGTTGTCGGTGCCGAGCACGCCCTTGGCCAGCTTGGTCCAGACGTAGGCCGCCTCGTTCGTCAGGCGGGCGCCGCCGAGGACGGCGATGCCGCGGGAACCGCTGGTGGCGACGGCACTACGCAGGAGGTCGGCGGCCGCGCCCAGCGCCACCGACCAGGTCGTGGCGGCCAGCTCATCAGCGGCGCCGGCGCCGGAACCGGCGCCGGAGCGGATCAGCGGCCGGTCGAGGCGATCGTCGTGGTTGGCCGCCTCGAAGCCGAAGCGGCCCTTGTCGCACAGCCAGCTCCAGTTGACCGGGTCGGAGTCGACGCCGAGGTAGCGCAGCACCCGGTTGCGACTGGACTGGATCACGATCCGGCATCCGACCGAGCACGAGGTGCAGGTGGACTCGACCTGCTCGAGGTCCCACGGCCGGGCCCTGAACCTGAACGGCTTGGCCGTCAGCGCGCCGACCGGGCAGATCTGCACGGTGTTGCCGCTGAAGTACGAGGCGAACGGGTGCTCGGGGAACGTGTTGACCTGGGTCTCGTTGCCCCGGTCGATGAACGAGATCAACGGGTCGCCCGCCACCTCGTCGGCGAACCTCGTGCAGCGATCGCACAGGATGCACCGCTCCCGGTCGAGGTAGACGAGGTCGCTGATCGGGATGGGCTTCTCGAAGTGACGCTTCTCCTCGATGAACCGGCTCTCGCCCGGCCCGTAGGCGTAGGCCTGGTCCTGCAGCGGGCACTCGCCGCCCTTGTCGCACACCGGGCAGTCGAGCGGGTGGTTGATCAGGAGGAACTCGAGCACGCCGTCCTGGGCCTTGATCACACCGGGTGACTCGGTGTCGACCTTCATGCCGTCGGCCACGGCGATCATGCACGCCGGTTGGATGGTTGGCCCCCGGCCCGTGTCGATGTCGACGATGCACATGCGGCACATGCCGACCGACCGCATCCGGTGGTGGTAGCAGAAGCGGGGGATGTAGACGCCACGGTCGTCGGCCGCGTCGATGACGAGCTGGGCGGGGCGGGCGTCGAAGATCTTGCCGTTGATCGTGATCGACACGGTCTCGGCTCGGGCTTCAGACACCGGCCGGCTCGGTCTCGGCCGCCCGGTAGGCGGCGCCGTTCATGGGGACGGTGATGGCGACGGGCGAGCCGACGTAGCGCTCGAACTCGTCGCGGAAGCGCGAGACCGCCGATGCGATCGGCGACACGGCCGACGGGCCGAGCGGGCAGATCGTCGTCTGCCGGGGCGGCCAGGTGATCCCGGGGCTGATGTTGTCGGACACGTCGAGCAGGAGGTCGACGTCGCCCGGCCGGCCCTCGCCGTCGATGATCCGCTGCAGGATCTTCTCCAACCAGGCCGTGCCCTCACGGCACGGCGTGCACTTGCCGCACGACTCCCTGGCGAAGAAGCGAACGACCCGATGGCAGGCCTTGACCACGTCGGTCGTCTCGTCCATGACGATGATGGCGCCCGATCCCAGCATCGATCCGGCCTGGCCGACCGCGCCCGCTTCGAGGGGGAGGTCGAGGTGCTCCTCGAAGAACCAGGGGGCGGAGGCGCCGCCCGGGATGAACGCCTTGATGGCCCGATCGCCCCGGATGCCGCCGCAGAAGACCGGGGCGTAGATGAGGTCGCGGAAGGTGGTGACCCCGAACTCGACCTCGTACACACCGGGGCGTTGCACGTGTCCCGAGACGGCGAACATCCTGGTCCCGCGTGACGTCTCGGCCCCGAGATCGGCGAAGGCCTGCCCGCCGTTGCTCATGATCCACGGGAGGTTGGCCAGCGTCTCGACGTTGTTGACGATCGTCGGCTGCTGATAGAGCCCGATCGCGGCGGGGAAGTACGGCGGCTTGAGCCGCGGCATCCCCCGCTCGCCCTCGAGGCTCTCGATGAGCGCCGTCTCCTCGCCGACGATGTAGGCGCCGGCCCCCCACGTGAGGATGATGTCGCAGGAGAACTCCGTGCCGCAGATGCCCCGCCCGACGTAGCCCGCCTCGTTGGCCTCGTTGAGGGCGGCGGCGATGCGCTCCTGGGCCAGGGCCATCTCGCCCCGCACATAGAAGAACGCCTGGGCCGCGCCGACGGCGTAGCAGCAGATGAGCAGCCCCTCGATCAGCTGATGTGGGTCGCGCTCCATGAGGAGCCGGTCCTTGTAGGTGCCGGGCTCGCTCTCGTCGCCGTTGACGACGACGTAGTAGGGGTACTTGCCGGGCGGCAGGAAGCCCCACTTGACGCCCGCGGCAAACCCGGCGCCGCCCCGGCCGAGGAGGCTGGCCGTCTTCACATGCTCGACCACGCGTTGGGGCGGCACGCGCAGCGCGGCCCGCAGCCCCTCGTAGCCGCCGGTCGCCAGGTAGCGCTCGAGCAGGTGTGAGTCGTCGTGCTCGAATCGGGTGGTGATGATGGGCTGGACGTCGCGGATCATGGGAGGAGCGGAGGAGTTGGTCCGCCGTCGTCGAGCACGGCCCGGCCGTTGGCGATCCACACCGGCTGGGTGGCGTCGTCCGGGGCGACGTTGCCGGCCCGGCGCCCGGGATCGAGGCGCTGGCGGATGCGGGCCAAGGTGCCATGGGCCGGGATGTCGCTGTCGAGTCCGCGGTCGCCGAGATCGGCGATCAGCTCGTCGAAGTCGGCCGGGGTCACCTTGTAGAAGTAGCGGTAGTTCACCTGGAGGCACGGCGCCTCGGTGCAGGCGGCCTGGCACTCGTAGCTCTCGAGGGTGAACAGCCCGTCGGCGGTGGTGCCGCCGGCCCGGACGCCGAGGCGGTCCTCGGCGTGGGCGAGCAGGTCGTCGGCCCCCATGAGAAAACAGGAGATGCTGGTGCAGATGTTCACGAGGTAGCGACCGGCCGGGTGGCGCTTGAACATCTCGTAGAAGCTGGCGGTGCCGAGCACGTCGGCCGGGGTGACGCCGACGAGCTCGGCGATGTGGGTCATGGCCTCGTCGGTGAGCCACCCGTCCTGCTCCTGGGCCAGGTGGCACAACGGGATGAGCGCCGACTTGGCCACCGGGTAGCGCCCGATGATGTCGTGGGCGATCACGACGTTCTCGCCGGTGAGGCGGGGCATGGGGCTACCGGTCGACCTCACCCATTATCGGGTCGACGGACGAGATGGACGCCACCGCGTCGGCGATGAGCCCGCCGCGCATCATGTGGGGCAGCGTCTGCAGGTTGACGAAGCTCGGCCCCCGGATGTGGCAGCGGTAGGGCTTGCCGCTCCCGTCGGACACCATGTAGCAGCCCAGCTCGCCGCGAGGTGACTCGACCGCGGCGTACACCTCACCCTCGGGGACCTTGAAGCCCTCGGTGAAGATCTTGAAGTGGTGGATGAGCGCTTCCATCGACTCGTCGATGCGCTGGCGGGGCGGCGGGGTGACCTTCTTGTCCTGGATGCGGTAGTCGCCGCGTGGCATCCGTTCAAGGACCTGGCGAACGATCCGCATCGACTCCCGCACCTCGTTGAGCCGTACCGCGTAGCGATCGAAGGTGTCGCCGTAGGAGCCGACGATGACGTCGAACTCGACGTCGGGGTAGTACAGGTAGGGCTGCTCGCGCCGCAGGTCCCAGGGCACACCGGTGGAGCGCAGGATCGGGCCGGTGGCGCCGAGGGCGATGGCCTCCTGGGCGGTGATGACCCCGACCGCCTGCAGCCGGTCGCGCCAGATCGGTTGACCGGTCATGAGGGTGTCGAACTCGGTCAGCCGCTCGGGGAGGACATCGAGGAGCCTGAGGACATCGTCGCGCCAACCGTCGGGCAGATCGGCGGCGACCCCACCGGGGCGAATGTAGTTGTGGTTCATCCGCAGCCCGGTGACCTTCTCGAAGAACCGCAGCACCTCCTCCCGTTCGCGCCAGCCGTAGATCATCATCCCCACCGCGCCCAGGTCCATGCCGTTGGTGGCGAGGAACAGGAGGTGCGACGACATCCGGTTGAGCTCGCACATGAGCATCCGGATCCACTGCGCCCGGGGCGGCACCTCCACCCCCAGCAGCTTCTCGGTCGCCATCGAGAACACCAGCTCGTTGAAGAGGTTCCCGGCGTAGTCCATGCGGGTCGTGTTGGTGCCGCCCTGCATGTAGGTGAGCTGCTCGCCGGTCTTCTCCATGCCGGTGTGGAGATAGCCGATGATGGGCTTGGCCCGGAGCACGGTCTCGCCCTCGAGCTCGAGCATCACCCGCAGCACGCCGTGGGTCGACGGGTGCTGCGGCCCGAGGTTGATGACCATCGTCTCGTCGGACTCCGGCCAGGCCTCCGGGCCCAGGACGAGGTCGCGGGGGGTGAGCGTCATCGCGGCGTCTGCGCTTCCTTGAACTGGACCGGCACCCGGGCGGGGGCGTCGTCCTTCCGGAGCGGGTGTCCCTCCCAGTCGTCGGGCAGGAGCAGCCGGACGAGGTCGGGATGCCCGGCGAACCGCACCCCGAAGAGGTCGTAGACCTCCCGCTCGGGCAGCCCCGTCCCGGGGAAGAGCTCGAACAGACTTTGGAGCTCGCAGCCATCGCCGTCGGGGACCTGGCAGATCAGCCGGATCCGGCGGTTGCGGGGATGGGAGAGGAGGTTCGCCACCACCTCGAACCGTTCGCGGTCGACACCGGGGGGAACCACCCGATCGGGCCGGAGCAGCTGATCGACGGCGGTCAGGTCGGAGCACTGGGTGAAC
>JBOGGX010000185.1:0-13868 GCA_050744245.1 Acidimicrobiales bacterium | reverse complement strand
CCCCACAACCACCCAACATTCGGAGGTGTCGGCCGACGAGCAGGCCCAGCTGGTCGTGCTCGGGGCCGGTCCCGGTGGGTACACCGCCGCGTTCCGGGCCGCCGACCTCGGCCTGGAGGTCGTGCTGGTCGAGCGCTACCCGAAGCTGGGCGGCGTGTGCCTCAACGTCGGCTGCATCCCGTCCAAGGCCCTGCTGCACGCGGCGAGGGTCATCGCCGAGACCAAGGAGATGGCCGAGCACGGCGTCGGCTTCGGCGACCCCCAGATCGACATCGACCGGCTCCGTGGCTGGAAGCAGGACGTGGTCGACCGGCTCACCGGCGGGCTGGCCGGGCTGGCCCGCCAGCGCAAGGTCAAGATCGTGCAGGGCACGGGCCGCTTTCTCTCCGACCACGTCATCGAGGTGACCGCCCAGGACGGCGGAGCCTCGACCATCGGCTTCGACCAGGCCATCATCGCGGCCGGGTCGGCGGCCATGTCGCTCCCGTTCATCCCGTCCGACGATCCTCGGGTCGTCGACTCGACCGGTGCGCTCGAGCTCGACGACGTGCCCGAGCGGATGCTGGTCATCGGCGGCGGGATCATCGGGCTCGAGATGGCGACCGTGTACCACGAGCTCGGCACCAGGATCACCGTCGTCGAGCTGCTCGACCAGCTCATCCCGGGCGCGGACAGCGACATGGTCAGGCCGCTGGCCAAGCACGTCGGCGCCCGCTACGAGAACATCTTCCTCGGCACCAAGGTGACCGCGGTCGAAGCCACCGACGACGGGCTCGAGGTCAGCTTCGACGGGCCGAACGCCCCGGAGCCCGACACGTTCGACAAGGTGCTGGTGGCCGTGGGCCGGCGGCCGAACGGCCGGACGATCGGCGCCGAGGCGGCCGGGGTGGCGGTCGACGACGCCGGGTTCATCAGCGTCGACAAGCAGCAGCGCACCAACGTCGCCAACATCTACGCCATCGGCGACGTCGTCGGGGAGCCGATGCTGGCCCACAAGGCCATTCACGAGGGCGTGGTGGCGGCCGAGGCCGCGGCCGGCAAGCCCAGCTACTTCGACGCCAAGGTCATCCCGTCGGTCGCCTACACCGACCCGGAGGTGGCCTGGGTCGGGCTCACCGAGAACGAGGCCAAGGCGAGCGGCACCGCCTACGGCAAGGGCACGTTCCCGTGGGCGGCCAGCGGCCGGTCGCTCTCGCTCGGGCGGTCGGAGGGCATCACCAAGCTGCTCTTCGACGAGGCCACCGGGCGGCTCATCGGCTGCGGCATCGTCGGACCATCGGCCGGCGACCTCATTTCCGAGGCCGCGCTGGCGATCGAGCTCGGCGCCGACGCCGAGGACATCGGCCTCACCGTCCACCCCCACCCGACGCTGTCGGAGACGATCGGGATGGGCGCCGAGGCCTTCGAGGGCACGATCACCGACCTGTATCTGCCCAAGAAGCGCCCGGCCGCCACGGCCTGACCCCCACCGCGTGGCCTACCGTGGCCGGCGCCGACGCGGGCAAGGAGGGGGAGGCCAATGGCCACGCACGAGATCACCGTCGACCTGAGCCGGCCGCTCAAGGACGAGCCGGCCACGGGGCACAACCGGTGGCATCCGGCCATCGCACCGGTCGTCAGATGCCAGCCGGGCGACGAGGTCGTGATGGGCACCCGTGACGCCCTCGACGGCCAGATCACGCCGGACACCAAGGCCGACGACGTCGGCCGGGTCGACCTCAGCGTGGTCCACCCGCTCACCGGCCCGGTCCACGTCGAGGGCGCGGAGGAGGGCGACCTGCTCGTCGTCGACATCGTCGAGGTCGCAGCCCCGGCGTTCGCCTTCACCGTCCAGATTCCGGGGTTCGGCTTCCTGCGGGACGACTTCCCCGAGCCGTTCATCGTGAAGTGGGAGCTTGCCGACGGCTGGGCCACGTCGAGCGACCTGCCGGGCGTGCGGATCCCCGGCGCGCCGTTCATGGGGACGATCGGGCTCGCCCCGTCGGCCGGGCTCATGGCGCGCATCGCGGCCAGGGAGCAGGACCTGCTCGACCGCGGCGGCTTCGTGCTGCCACCCGACCCGACCGGCGCGCTACCGGCGGACCCCGCCATCGCCAACGAGGCGCTGCGGACCATCCCGCCGAGGGAGACGGCGGGCAACGTCGACATCAAGCAGCTGGCCGCCGGCACCAGGCTCCTGCTGCCGGTGTGGACCGACGGGGCGCTGTTCTCGGCGGGCGACGCCCACTTCGCCCAGGGCGACTGCGAGACGTGCGGGACGGCCATAGAGATGACCGCGACGCTCACCGCCCGGTTCGACCTGCGCAAGGGGGCAGCGGCCGGGCGCGGGATCCGCGACCTCCAGTTCGAGCGGGACGGCTATCTCGTCGATCCCGTTTACCAGGCGCCCCAGCGCTACTTCGCCACCACCGGCATCTCGATCGACCGGGACGGCACCAACACGTCGGAGGACCTGACCCTGGCCGCCCGCAACGCGCTGACGAACATGATCAGCCACATCGAGGCCGAGCACGGCTTCACCCGGCAGCAGGCCTACGCCATCTGCAGCGTCGCCGTCGACCTCAAGATCAGCGAGGTGGTCGACGTCCCCAACTTCGTGGTGTCAGCGTTCCTGCCTCTCGCCATCTTCGACTGAGCTGTCTGCGCCGCTCGGCTGAGCTGTCTGCGCCACTCGGCCTTCGGCCTCGCCGGCGCGGCCTTCGGCAACCGACAAGCGCGCCTCTGGCTGCTCCGCCTGGCGGCTGCGCAGCGTCAATCCGACCCCCTTGGGTTCGTTGTGGTCACCATGGCGACGACACGGCAACAACATTCAGCCCACCTCGATCTGGTGCGCCGGCTCGATAGCGTGTTCGACCTGCCCATGACGAACGTCGCCGCCTGGCATCAGGCCCCGGTTCACCGGGATGAACCGAGGGCGACATGACTCGTCTGCTCGCCATCGCCGACGAGGAGGACGACCGGCTGACCCACGCCCGGCTGGCGGCCATGCGCCCCGACGTCGTCGTGGCCTGCGGCGACCTCCGGTTCGACTACCTCGACTTCGTCGCCTCCGCCACCAACGTCCCGATGATCTTCGTCCCGGGGAACCACGACCCGGATGTCGGGCGCCGCCGCATGTCCGCGCTGGGGACGGGTGTCGGGAGCGGGAACGGCCACGCCGACGACGACGAGCCCAGGCTGCCGAGCTGGTGCACGTCGGCCGACGGTCGCATCGTCCGGGTCGGCGGGTTGGTGGCCGCCGGCCTCGGCGGGTCGATGCGCTACAACGTCGGCCCCAACCAGTACACCGAGAGCCAGATGCGCCGGCGGGCCAACGGGCTCGCCACCCGAGCCAGGGTGCGCGGCCGTCGGGTCGACCTTCTGCTCACCCACGCGCCTCCCCTCGGTGTGGGCGACGGCGACGACCTCTGCCACCGGGGCTTCGACTGCTTTCACCGCCTTGTCGACCGGCTCGCCCCCCGTTACCTCATCCACGGCCACATCCACCCGCACGGGCGGCCGCAGCCGGACCGCACCATGGGCGGCACCACCGTGATCAACGCCATCCCGCACCGGGTGATCGAGGTCTGAGCTGGTATGGCCGTAGGCGACGTCTCCACGTTTGGTCGGGCCTGGCGCAAGAAGACGCGCCGGCGGGTGGCCGCCTCGGTCGGGCTGGGCGGCGACACCCAGGAGCTGCTGCCCCTCGACGAGGTCACCCGGAGGCTGCGCCTGTTCGAGCAGAGCTACCGCGGCGTCCGCCCCATCCCGGTGAGCAGCATCGTCGGCACCGTCGACCGCAGCGGCGACTTCGACCGCGAGTTCCTGCCTCGCCGGTCGGCCATGGAACAGCGATGGAACCGGGTCGAGCACGTCGTCGATGAGGGCGAGGTCCCGCCGATCGTCGTCTACGAGCTCGAGGGCCGCTACTTCCTGGTCGACGGCCATCACCGGGTGGCGATCGCCCGGCAGCGGGGCATCGAGTACCTCGACGCCGAGGTCACGAGCATCCGGACCCGCTACCCGCTGCCCGCCGGGGCCGACATCGCCCAGGTCATCCACTCCCAGGCCGAGCACGTGTTCCTGGAGGAGAGCGGTCTGGCCCAGGCCCGCCCCGGCGCCAGGATCACGACCCGCTCCCCCGCGGGCTACGTCGAGCTGCTCGAGCAGGTGAAGGTGCACGGCTACGACCTGACCCGCCAGCTCGGTCGCGTGCTCGCGCCGGAGGAGGTGGCCGCGCACTGGTACGACAAGGTGTACCGGCCGACCCTCGACACGATCCGCACGCACGGCTTGCCCGACCTGTTCGAGGAGGCGACCGAGGGCGACCTGTTCCTGGCCATCCAGCGGCGGATGCGGCTCACGTACTTCGAGCGGGAGGGCGCCTCGGTCGACGAGACGGTGAAGATGGCCATGGACGAGATCACGCCCAAGCGGAAGGGGTCGGAGGCGTTGAAGGCCTTCGGCGACCTGGCCCTGCCGAAGCCCGCCCCCAGATCCTCGCCCAAGGGCTGACAGCCACGCCGAACTTGCCGTGAATTGTTCCCAATTGTGGGAACAATCCACCGAACATTGGTGGGGGCGCGGGGCGCCGCCGGCTGATCTGGCGGCTCAGATCTCGGCCGCGGCCCGACCGCCGAGCCCGGCGATGAGGTCGCCCCGAGCCCGGGCCACCCGGGAGCGGATGGTGCCCACCGGGCACGAGCACACCCGGGCCGCCTCCCCGTAGGACAGGCCGAGCACCTGGGTGAGGACGAAGGCGTCGCGTCGCTCGGTCGGCAGCGTGCGCACCAGCGCATCGATGGCGATGTGGCCGAGCGGGTCGGCCCCGGCCGGCGCCCGCGCCGTATCGCGCTCGCTTGCCCGTAGCCGGTCGACCAGGCCGCGGTACCGCCGGCGGCGGCGGACCCCGTCGGCGCACGTACGCCTCGCGATCGAGAGCAGCCAGAGGCGGGCCGGCGCCTCGCCCCTGAACCGGCCGAGGGCGGGGATGGCCCTGAGGTAGACCTCCTGTGTCAGGTCGTCGGCCTGGTCGCGGTCGCTCAGATGGGCGCACAGCCGCCAGACGTCGGCCTGGGTCGTGCGGACGAATGACGCCAGGGCGGCCCGGTCGCCGCCGCCGGCGGCGAGGGCCAGGCTGGTCAGCTCGTCCACCGCCCCCATTTCTAGCCATTTCTGGCGGGCCAGGAACCGCGGGCCGGCGCCGAACGACCTGGTGGCCATGCACTGTGCGAACTGCAGGGAAGCGCTGTCGGCCCGGCTCGACGGTCACGACCGACCCGACGTCGACCAGCCGGCGGTCGCCGCCCACCTCGCCGCCTGCGCCGAGTGCCGCGACTGGCAGCAGCGGGCCGAGGCCCTCCAGCGCAGGATGCGGCTGCGCCCGGCCGAGCGGGTGCCCGACCTGACCGCGGCGATCATGGCCAAGGCGCAGATCCCTGCCGTCGCCCGGCCCTCCCGGCGGGCCTGGACCTCGGGCGTCGTCGCCCCGAGGGCCGAGTGGGCCCGCTACGCCCTGCTCGTGGTCGGGGTCACCCGGCTCGTGCTCGCCCTCCCGATCCTGGTGCTGGGTGAGACGACCGGGACGACCGTGCACGCGGCCCGCCACCTGGCCTCGTGGGACCTGGCCCTGGCCGTCGGGCTGGTGGTGGTGGCGTGGCGGCCGACGCTGGCCCGCGGCCTGCTGCCGTTCGCCATCACCCTCAGCGCCGCGCTCCTCCTGACCGGCGTGGTCGACATGGCCGCGGGCCGGGTCCCGGCCATCACGGAGTCGACCCACATGCTTGAGCTGGTCGGAGTCGCGCTCGTGTGGTTCGTGGCCCGGGCCACGCCGAGGACCGAGCCGGGAGGCGGGGCGGTGGCCGCGGCGTGATGCGCCTGGCGGTCGGGGCCCTGGCCCTCACCACGATCGCGCTGACCGTCGGCCCGGCGGCCGAGCCGGCCGCGGCCCACGCCGTGCTGCTCGGGTCGAATCCGGTCGACCAGGCCCACCTGGCGATCCCGCCGCCGGCGGTCGAACTCGAGTTCAACGAGCCGGTCTCGGTGTCGACCGGCGGGGTGCGGGTGTACGGAGCCGACGAGCGCCGGGTCGACGACGGTGAGCCCGAGGCCGACGACACCGTGGTCAGCGTCGATCTCGAGGACGATCTCGGCGACGGTGCCTTCGTCGTCGCGTGGCGGGTCATCTCGGCCGACGGCCATGCGGTGCGGGGCGCCTTCACGTTCACCGCCGGCCGCGTCACGGCGGCGGACCAGAGTGTGCTGGCCGATCTCCTGTCGACCACGGGTGACCGGCCGTGGGAGGTGGCCGCCGCAGTGAGCCGCTTCCTGGCCTATGCCGGCGTCCTCATCGCCGCCGGCGGGGCGCTGTTCCTCGTCGCCGTGTACGACCGGGTGCTCGATCGTGGGGGCGATCGGTCGCGTCTGTCGCGGCTGATCGCCACGGCCGCCGTCGTCGGCGCCTTCGGGCTGCTCGCCGGGCTGCCGCTGCAGGCCGCGCTGGCGACCGGGCTCGGCCCGTCTGCCCTCCTCGCCGCGGGGGTGTTCGGCGACGTCGTGGCCGAGGGGGTGGGCCTCGCGGTGGCGACGGGCCTGCTCGGCCTCGGGCTCGTCGTCGTTGGTACCGCACGATCGACGGCGGCCGGCCGGGTGGCCGCACTCGCGGGGGCACTGTTGGCCGCCGGATCGTTCGCCCTCACCGGACACACGCGGAACACCTCACCCGCCTGGGTGGCCACCGTGACCGACGCCGTGCACGCCATCGCCGGGGCGGCGTGGTTCGGCGGACTCGTCGTCCTCGCCGCCTGCCTCTGGTGGCGCCGGGCCACCAGCCCGGCCGACCGGGCCGCGCTCATCGTCCGCTTCTCGACCGCGGCCGCGGTCGTGCTCGCCGCGGTCGCCGCCTCCGGTCTCACCCTGGGCTGGTTCGAGGTGCGGGCCGTCCGCGCCATCACCGGGACCACCTTCGGATGGCTGCTGACGGCCAAGGTGGGTGTCGTGGCCGCGGTCGTCGGACTGGCCGCCTGGAACCGCTGGGGCCTGCTCCCCGCGGTGCAGGCCGACATCGACGGCGACGACGGCGCCCGGGCCGCCGGCCGGCTGCGGCGCACGGTGACGCTCGAGGCCGCCGGGCTGGCCGTCGCCGTGGCCCTGACCGCCCTGCTCGTCAACGTCACCCCGGCTCGGGTCGAGGCCGGCGTCGGCACCAGCTACGCCACCACCGTCGCCATCGGCGACGGATCGCTCGACGTGCTCCTCGATCCCAACCGGGTCGGGCGCAACGTCTTCCATCTCTACCTGGCCGATGCGGCCGGCGCCCCCGACCAGGCCGAGGAGGTCTCGGTCGAGCTCACGCTGCCCTCGGCCGACATCGGGCCCATCCGGCGCACCGCCGTCGACGTCGGGTCGGGCCATTGGCTCCTCGACAGCAGCGATCTCACCATCGGCGGCCGGTGGCAGGTCGACGTCGCGGCCAGGCGCGATCGGTTCACCGAGGACCGGGCCACGTTCGAAGTCGTCGTCAACCGCTAACGCCAAGGAGCAGCTCCCATGCGCATCGTCCGTCTCACCGCCGGCTTCTGGCTTGCCGTCGCCGTCGGCATCGCCTGCTTCACGCCCGCCGCGGGCGCCCACGTCACCGCGGACAAGGACGAGGTGGCGGCGGGCGGCTTCGACGCCGTCACCCTGACCGTTCCGCACGGCTGCGAAGAGTCCCCCACCATTCGGCTTGCGGTCCAGATCCCCGACGGCTTCATGAGCGTCAGCCCGCAGGTGAAACCGGGTTGGGAGATCACGACTGAGATCGAGGCCCTCGACCCGCCGGTCGACGACGGCCATGGCGGGCAGATCACCGAGCGGGTCGCGGTCGTCACGTTCACCGGCGGGCCGCTGCCCGTGGGGTTCCGCGACACGTTCACCATCGGCTTCCAGGCCCCGGACACCCCGGGCGAGTTGGCCTACTTCAAGACCGTGCAGACCTGCGAGCAGGGCGAGACGGCGTGGATCGACGAGTGGGACGGCGAGGGCGAGGAGCCGGAGCACCCGGCGCCGGCCCTGATGCTGGTGGCCGCCGAAGATGACGGGCACGCCGCAGACGCCGACGACGTGGCCGCGGCAACCGGGGAGCAGGCGGCCGCACCCGATGCTGCCGGCACCGACGACGGTCCGAGCACGGGCCTGGTTGTGGCCGCGTTGGTCATGGGCGCGGCCGGGCTGGTCCTGGGTGGCACCTCCCTGGTGATGGCGCAGCGTCGAGCCTGATGCGCCGCACGGCGACGTTCCTGGCCGTGGTCGGCCTCGCGACGTTCGGGTCGGCGGCGCCGGTGGCGGCCGACCCGGCGCGGCCGACCGACTACCGGTCGACGGTCGACGCCGTGGTTCCATCGGTCGACGGCGTCGAGGTCAGCGTCTTCGGGGGTGACGCCTTCCTCGAGCTGGCGGCGGCGCCCGGTCACGAGGTGACGGTCTCCGGCTACCAGAACGAGCCGTACCTCCGTTTCCTGCCCGACGGCGTGGTCGAACGCAACCGGCGGTCGCCGGCGACCACCCTGAACGAGACGCGGTTCGGCAACAACGAACCGGCGGCCGGTTCCGACCCCGAGGCCAACCCCGAATGGGAGGAGGTCGCCACCGCTGGCGAGTACGCCTGGCACGACCATCGCATCCACTGGATGGCTCTCGACGATCCGGCGGTGGCGCCCGGCGAGGTCGTCCTGCGGTGGACGGTGCCGCTGGTCGTCGACGGCCGGTCGGTCGAGGTGGAAGGCACCCTGGTGCGGGAGGCGCCGGTGAGCCCGTGGCCCTGGGCCGCCGTGGCGCTCGGGGTGGCCGGGGTCCTGGTGGCCTTCGGGTGGCGCCGTCGGGGCTGGGCCGCGATCGGCCCGGCCGCGGTCGTCGTCCTCGCCTGTTCGGTCGTCGCCACCGCGCTGGGTGGGGCCGAATGGGCCGTGGTGCCGGACGGGACGGGCCCGTCGCCGCTCGTCGTCGCCCTGCCGGTCGCCGGCACCGCGGCGGCCACGGTGTCGGTCGTCAACGTCCTGCGGCGACGGCGGGTCGAGGTGGCCGCGCTCGCCGCCGCGGTGGCCGTGGCCATGGTCGGCGGCTGGGCCCTGGCCCGGCTGGCGGTCTTGTGGAAGCCGGTGCTGCCGACGCCGCTGCCCGAGGACCTCGAGCGGGCCGGCGTCGCCATCGTGCTCGGCGGTGTGGCGTCGGTGGCGGTGGCGCTGGTGCGATCGGGCACCCTGCGGTCGCCGGGCGCGGTCACGAGGCGTCCGGCCGGCGGCGGCGCAGCTGGTCAAGCTGCCGGATGATCCACGCCGCGGCCCCCCTTGCGGTCGACCCATGTTCGGACAGCAGGCGGGCGCCGGCGGAGTTCTTGTCCCTGAGGACGGCCAGCAGGATGTGCTCGGTGCCGACGTGGATGAGGTCGCCCCTCCTACCCGACCGACAGCAGATCGACCACGAACACGAGGGTCTCGTCCGGTCCGATCACGCCGCCCGCGCCCCGCTTGCCGTAGGCCAGGCTGGGCGGGATCGTGATCCGCCGGCGGCCACCGACCCGCATGCCGGCCACGCCCTGATCCCAGCCCTTTATCACCTGGCCCGCCCCGAGGCCGAAGCTGAAGGGATCGCCCCGGTCCAACGACGCATCGAACTGCTTGCGGGCGCGCCACGAGACGCCTACGTAGTCGACCTCGACCCGCGTGCCGTCGACCGCCTCGTCGCCGTCGCCGACCTCGATGTCGTCGATGACGAGACCGGGAGGCGGCGCCTCGGCCGGCGGGACGAACACGTGCGGCTTCTCTGGGCCCATCATGGTGCGCCCCTATTAGGGTCCGGCCGTGGCGCACGAGGAACTGCTCGCCTCATGGAACGACACGCCGACGCGTCGGGCCGTCACCGAATTCGTCGAAGCGGTGACCGCCGACGGCGGCGACCGTTACGTCGAACCGGTCGAGCGGGTGGCCGTTTTCGACAACGATGGCACGCTCTGGAGCGAGAAGCAGATCCCGATCCAGCTCGACTTCACGCTTCACCGCCTGGCCGAGCAGGCGCACGAGGACCCGGCGCTCAACGACCGCCAGCCGTACCGGGCCGCCTTGGCCAAGGACTACCACTGGCTGGGCGCGGCGATGGTCAAGCACGACCACGGCGACGACGCCGACCTGGGGAAGCTCATGGCGGCGGTCGAGCGGGCGTTTGTAGGAATGAGCGTCGACGACTACAGCACCGAGGTGGTCGGCTGGTTCGCCACCGCGTCACACCCGACGCTGCGCCGGCCCTACCTCACCTGCGGGTTCGTTCCGATGGTCGAGCTTCTCCGCTATCTCGAGGCCAACGGGTTCACCACCTACAGCCCTCGGGCGGCGACCGCGACTTCATGCGGCCCTTCGCGGGCGAGATCTACGGCATCGCCCGCCCGAGCGGGTCATCGGCAGTTCGCTCGGACTCGAGTTCGACGACAGCGGCGACGTGACCGGGCTGCTTTACAAGTCCAAGATCGAGTTCTTCGACGACGGGCCAGAGAAGCCGGTGCGCATCTGGCGCCGGATCGGGCGCCGGCCGCTCGTCGCCGGGGGCAACCGTGGCCAGGGTCCGGCGGTACGTCCCGGCCATCGAATGGCCGCCGCGCTACCAACGGCGTTGGCTGTCGAGGGACCTGGTCGGCGGGCTGACGGCCGGGGCCGTCGTCGTGCCCCAAGCGATGGCATACGCCACCATCGCCGACCTGCCGGTCGAGGTCGGGCTCTACACCTGCATGGTGCCGAGATGAGGCACCGATGAGACGTAGATGAGACCCCTGCCGGTCAGGGTTGATCCTGCGCATCGGTAGCACCCCGGACCACGTTTGGCTCGGGATCTGAGCCCGCATTCGGGTGCGACTCGGTCAAGCCTCTGCTGGCGGGTCGCAGCTGGGCGGCATTTCCTGCGAGCGCTCAGATCGCTGCTCGGTTCGCCAGTGATCAAGCGCCGAGCCCGCCTACGGTTCGGACCGAGCGCCGCGATGGCGGCTGCGGTACCGATGCGCCTTCGCCAAGTTGCCACAGCTGCGACCAGCGGGGTCGGACGCGTTCATGACACACCAGCGTTTGCTGTTGTTGCGGGAGTGGTCGTAGAAGGCCCACCGACAGTCCGGACATGCCTTCAGCCTGGCGAACGTGCCCTCCTGCATTGCTGCGATGACGGCGAGCGCCAGCCCGGCTCCCGGTCGGTCCGAGGTCGCGCTGATCTCGAGCTGCCCACCGTTCGCGCGCAGGCCGATCTGGTACCGACGGATCCAACGGTTGACGACCGCGTCGATGGCGACCGGGGCCTCCACCAACTCCCGTAGCTCTCCGCGCAGCCGCTCGAGTGGACCACGATCGCTCACGCCGTGTTCGGCGAGCCAGACGTCGAGATCGTCGCGTGGAGCACGCGTGTCATTTGGGACCCACCAGCTGTTGAGCAGGGACCGGACGGTCTCGAGGGATCCCGGCGCAGCGTGGGGGTCAGGAGTAACCACCGTCACAGTTTATTGGTTGCCGTCGTGACGGATCTGGGTGTAACCTCCGAAGCAAATAGGCGGACACTTCGGGGAGGGTCTCATGACCGACTCGCACGGCCAGGAACTGGCGGGGCTGCTCTTGGCCGAGGGCGCATATCCCGAACATGCCGCCGAGTTAATGACCTTCGGTCAGTTCGTCGGCGGATGGGACATGACCGTGCAGTTCTACGACGCGACGGGCGCCCGCGTGTTCGACGGCGTGGGAGAGTGGCAGTTCGGATGGGTGCTCGACGGACGGGCAATCCAAGACGTGCTGCACTACGGCGAGCCGTCGTCCTCCCCAAGGACCGCGCCCGATCGCCAGCTCGGAACCACGCTGCGGTACCTCGATCCGACCTCGGGTACGTGGACGATCACATGGCTCGGGACCACCTCGGGAATCTGCATCCAGCTTCGCGGGGGAGACCACGGCGATGGAACACTGCGGCTTGAAGGGATCGACGTCGACGGCAGCTCGATTCGATGGAGCTTCTCCGATATCACCCAGACGTCGTTCACCTGGTCAGGGGAGACTCGGCGAGGCAGCGACCCGTGGCGCGTCGAGCAGGCCATGACCGCCCGGCGTCGCTCATGACTGGTGCACCACTTGTCCAACGGACATGGACGAGCCGGCAGTTCGGGTCTCGCGAGTCGTTCACGCTTCGAGCCAGCGATGAGGGCTTTCGGCTCGAGGGTGCGGTCACCATCACAGGCGCGAGCGACGCGCTCATCGACCTGCGCTACAGCGTCGATGTCGACGCTCGCTGGCAGACGCGGTCCGCCGTCGTCAGAAGCCCTGCAGGTCCGGAGATGGTCATCACACGCGACACCGCCGGCTCCTGGGTCGTCGGCGCCTCCGATGACCCGCGGCTCGACGATTGCACCGACATCGATCTCGGGTGGACACCGTCCACGAACACGCTGCCGATCATGCGGTGCGGCCTTCAACAGCTCGAGTCGATGAGCACACGGGCTGCCTGGCTTCGGTGGCCAGACCTGCACATCCAACCGATCGAGCAGCACTACACGCGCCTCGATGATCGCCTCTGGCGGTACCGAAGCGGCACCTTCGAAGCCCTCCTCACCGTGGATCAGCATGCTGTCGTCGAGCGCTACACCGGAGATCTGATCTGGTCACCCGAGTGATCAAGGCGGCAGAGGCGGTCGCTCAACGACGCCTCGGACGGAACCCGTGCGCGAGATTCCATCCCCGTGATCAGTGTCCGGACTCGAGTGTCTGCTTGATCGCTTCGAGTCCCCGGTCCATGAGGCCATCGATCACCGGCGCGCGCGTTCGTCCCTGTCTGTCAGCCGGCGAATGGTTGACCGGTCGCCGGGGTGCGCCCCCCGGCCAGCGACTCCAACTCCGACCGCTCCTGCTCGAGACGGCGGGGCCGGCTGCGGCGCAGGCGGCGGGGTGGCGGGCACGGTCGGAGCCGGACCGACTGGGGGCGGGCCGACCGTCGGCGTCGGTCCGTTGCGTGGATCCGGCGGAAGGAGCCATCCGAGCGGGGGGCCGTCGAGCTCGATGGGTTCGACCGGGCCCTGGTCGGGGGCGTCGACCGCGCGGGCCACGGCGTAGCCGACCACGAGGGCGAGCAGGCCGGCCGCGGCCACGACGACCGCGCTCATCACCCGGTTCACTCCGCCACGGTGACGCGGCCGGCCAAGGCGCAGATGAGAAAACGCTGAGAATGCTCTCACCTTCGGCCGCAGTCCGAGTAGGTAGGGTGAGCCTCGGCCGGCGTCGAGCGGCGCCCACGCCCATGCCTGCCACGCAGACGAGCCGATGCCCGAAGCCTACGAGCAGCTCATCATCCGGTCGAGGAGCGAGTGGCGGGCCTGGCTCGCCGACAACCACGATCGGTCGCCTGGCATCTGGGTGGTGACCTACAAGAAGGCGGGCGATGGGCCGCATGTCCCGTACGCCGAGGTGGTCGAGGAGGCGCTCTGCTTCGGGTGGATCGACGGCCGGGGCCGCCGGCTCGACGACCAGCGCACCCGGCTCCTGGTGACGCCGCGCCGGCCGGCCAGCGGCTGGTCGAGGGTGAACAAGGAGCGGATCGCCCGGCTGCTCGCCGCGGGTGCCATGACCCCGGCCGGCATCGTCGTCGTCGAGGCGGCCAAGGCGAGTGGGACCTGGGTCGCGTTCGACGACATCGAGAACCTGGTCGAACCGGACGACCTGCGTCGCGCCCTCGATGCCGACCCCGTCGCCCGCGGCAACTGGGAAGGGTTCCCGCCGTCTGCCCGCAAGGCCATCCTCGTTTGGGTCACCAGCGCCAAGCGTCCAGACACCCGGGCCCGCCGGGTGCGGGAGACGGTCGAGGAGGCCGCCGCCGGACGGCGGGCCAACCAGGCGCCCGGG
>JBOGGX010000184.1:0-2304 GCA_050744245.1 Acidimicrobiales bacterium | reverse complement strand
GCGGCGGCGCCGGTCGTCGTCGCCGGTGACGGCGCCGGCCTGGTCGACGCGGCCACGGCCGGGCTGCTCGACGGCACCGAGGTGATCGTCTACTCGGCGGCCGTCGATGACGCGCACCTCGCGGCCGCGCTCGACGCGGGCGCCGCCCTGGTGCTCACCGACACCAACCGGCGCCAGGGCGAGCGCTGGACCAGCGTGCGCTACAACCGCGGCTACACCGAGCCGGCCGGGCTGGAGCCGCTGGCCACCGACCTACGCGACAACCGCCTGCCCGTGTTCCCCGGCGCCGACGCCGACGCGTTCACCGTGGTCGAGCATCGGGGCGGGCTCACGGCCGACGCCACCGCCTACGGCAACCCGGTCGAGTACTCGCCCGAGGACCGGCCGGCCAACGCCGTCGACGGCGACCCGACGACGGCGTGGCGCACCGGCGCGTTCAGCCCGGTGGTCGGCGATCGGCTAGCTCTGTCGTTCGACGACCCGGTCACCGCGAGCGAGCTCACGCTGCTGCAGCCCGTCACCGGTCACGTCAACCGGTGGATCACCGACGTCCGGCTCCACTTCGACGACGACGGCGAGACCGTCGACGTCACCCTCGATGAGGCCTCCAGGGGGGCGGCGCCCGGTCAACGGGTCGAGTTCCCCGAGCGCACGTTCACCGGGCTCGAGATCGAGATCACGGCCGACACCTACGGCGAGTGGTTCCACTATCTCGGCGTCTCGAGCACGGGGTTCGCCGAGCTGACGGTGGGCGACCTCGATCTCCACATCGACGAGGTGGTGCGGCTGCCGCTCGACCTGCTCGACCGGACCGGCCCCTCGTCGCTCGACCGGCCGCTGGCCGTCGTGCTCAGCCGGCTGCGGGCCTCGCCCACCGAGGTGGTCAGGGCCGACGAGGAGCTGTCGCTGGTGCGGGCGTTGGCGCTCCCAGAACCCCGGTCGTTCGGCCTGGATGGGGCCGCCCGGCTGTCGCCCCGGGTGGCCGACGACGTCATCGACCGGCTCATGGGACTCCCGGACGACGTGGTGGTGACGTCGTCGTCGCGCCTGCCCGACCTGGCCTTTCGTGGCCGGGCCGCGCTCGACGGCGACCCGGCCACCTCGTGGAGCCCCGGCTTCGGACCGCAGCCGGGCCAGTGGATCGAGGTGGCCGCGGTTGAGCCCATGACCATCGACCGGTTGCCGATGACCGTGGTGGCCGACGGCCGCCACTCGGTCCCGACGACGATCGGTGTCGAGGCCGACGGCGTCCGGGTGGCGACCCTGGCGGTGCCCGCCATCGCCGACGGCGACGAGGACGGTGCCGTCACCGTCGTGAACCTGGTGCTCGAGGGGCCGGTGACGGCCGGCCGCTTCCGGTTCGTCGTCGACGCCGTGCGCGAGGTGACGACGACCGACTGGTACAGCCGGGGCCCGGTGAGCATGCCCATCGGGATCGCCGAGCTCGGTTTGCCGGGCCGGACCCGACCGGCGCCGGCCGGACGCTTCGACAGCGGCTGCCGGTCCGACCTGCTGACGGTCGACGGCGAGCCCGTGCGGGTCGTCGTGCACGGCCCGTTGGAGGACGCCGTCGCCGGCCGCCCGTTGACGGTGACGAACTGCGGGCCGCCGATCGCCATGGCCGAGGGTGAGACCGTGCTCCGGGCCGCCCAGGGTCGGTTGACCGGTATCGACCTAAACCGCCTGGTGCTGCGCTCGGCCGCAGGGGGTGAGGCATCGACTGAGCATGGGCCGGTCCGAGACGAGGCCGTGGCCTCGCTGCCGGCGGCAGACCGGCGCCGGGCCGACGATGTCCCCCAGATCGACGTCGTACGCGAGACCAGCACGAGCGTCAGGGTCGAGGTGTCGGGGGCCGAGCCGGGCGTGCCGTTCTGGATGACGCTGGGGCAGAGCCACAACGACGGCTGGCGGGCCACGATCGACGGCGAGGACCTGGGCGACCCCCTCCTGGTCGACGGGTTCGCCAACGGCTGGCTGGTGGAACCGGGGGCCGAGGCGTTCACGATCGACACACGGTTCGCCCCGCAGCGGCGGGTGTGGATCGCCATCGTCGTCTCGGGGATTGGAGTGCTCCTGTGCCTGGCCCTGGTGTTCCTGGCGTCCCGGCCGCGTCCGACCCCGGCCGCCGGCGAGTCGCCGGAGGCGTTCTCGTGGGCGGCGGTGCTGGCCTACCCGGGGCCCACGCCGTCGTTGGGCCGCACCTCGATCGTGGCCGGGTTGCTCGGCGTCGTCGGGCTGGCCCTGGTCAACCCGGCGGTCGGGCTGGTGCTGGCGGCGGTGGGCGGGGCCGGCATGCGCTGGCCC
>JBOGGX010000183.1:0-22131 GCA_050744245.1 Acidimicrobiales bacterium | reverse complement strand
CCGCCGTCGGGGTGCCGCTTCCGCACCCGCTGCCCGCGCGCCCGGGAGCGGTGCGCGGCCGAGGAGCCGGTGGTGCGCCCGGTCAAGGGCGGTCGCGACCACTACGTCGCCTGCCACTTCCCCCTCGTCGAGGCGGCCGACGCCTCAGATGCCGAGCCGGGCTGATCGAAGCGACTCGACCGCTCCGGCGGCACCCTCGAGCTCGACGCCGGCGTCGGCGCCCCGGCCGGTCAGGAACATGACGAGCTCAGAGGGGCGGCCGACCATGCGCACCAGTTGGTCGCCGCCGCGGACACCGATCGAGGCCCCGTCCGGCCGCCGAAGTTCGAGCCCGATCCCCTTCAACCGGCGGGTGATGAACCGTCCGCCGGTGCGCAGGATCGTCCACAGCGCCTCGTCGACGTCGTCGATGCCGGCTCGAGGCGCCCGGCCGTCGGCCCGGCGGACGTCCTCGTGATGGACGAACCACTCGATGAGATCCGCCCGGTCGATGACCCCCAGCCGCATCGGCCCCCACGGCGGCCCGCCCCGCAGCCGGTCGACCATCCAGTGGAAGCCTCGCCCGCGGGCCCGCTCCATGGCCCGCTCGGTCAGCCGGGCCGCGGTCCCGCCGAGCAGGATGCCCGGTGCGGCCCGCGGGTCGTTCTCACGCACGACGAGATGGGCGGCCAGGTCGGCGGTCTCCCAGCTTTCGCACAGCGTCGGGGCCCCGGGCCCGAGCTCCTCGAACAGATCGCACAGCGCCAGCCGCTCGCGGAACGTCAACGACGGCGCCGGCACGCGCGCACGCTAGCCGGACGCCGTGACCGGCCGGCGCGGCCCGGACTGGGTGTACTCGGACGCCCGGTACCGGAAGGCCCGGAGGCCGGGGACCCAGCCGCCGCTCGGCCGGCCCTTCTTGAGCAGCAGCTCGACGAACTCGCCGGTCGACGCCACGCGCGGCCACACCGACGGCAGGAACGTGGCCCGGAAGCCGTCGGCCACGATGAGCACGCCGTCCCGTCCCGGTTCGAGCCCGGCGACGAGCTCGTCCCGGGTCGCCGCCGCCATCGGCTCGGTCGGGCCGAGCACCGACACCTTCACGTCCATCGCCGCATAGTCGTCCGGTGTCACCGCCGGCAGACGGGGATCGGCGAACGCCGACTTGTAGGCGTTCGTCATCGCGTCCTCGTAGAGGGGCCGGACCGCATCGATGGTGCCGATGCAGCCGAGCAGCCGTCGGCCCCGCTCCAGGGTGACGAACGTGGCGCCGATGGCCTTGAGCGCGGCGGCCGTCGGCACCTCGATGCCGGGCACCGGGCGTCGTTCGAGCCCGGAGCGGACGGCGGCGACGGCATACCACAGCAACGCATCGGCGTCCTCCGGCGTGAGGACGGGAGGGTCAAGCAAGGGAGAAGGCTCCGTACCCGACGACCCGGTCGCGGGCGCCGGCGGTGTCGCCCGAGGTGCACACCTCGAGCAGCGTCGGCGTCAGGCCGTGCCGGCGGGCCGCCACCAGCAGGCCGCGGAGCGGACCGGCGCCGCACGCCCGTTCGTGGGTGATCTCGTCGACCCGGCCGGCGAGCACGAGCTCGACGGTCTCGGCGTCGATGCGCTTGGCCGTGTCGTCGTCGTGGTAGTGGGACAGGTCGGTGCTGGCGACGACGAGCGTCTCGTCGCCCCCCCACACGTGGTCGAGCACGTCGGCCAGCACGTCCGGCCCGACCCCGCCGACGACGAGCGGCAGCACGGTCACCTCCGGCCCGAGCGCCTCGACCATGAACGGGAGATGGACCTCGAGGCTGTGCTCGTCGGCGTGGGCGTCGTCGGCGACGACGACCCCTGGCCGCTCCAGCGCCCGCCGCCGCAGGTCGGCGTCGATCGCAACCGGACCGAGCGGCGTGTCGAGCAGGTCGACGCTGGGGACGCCGACGGCCCGCAGCGGCACCCGGTGGGCCGGACCGGCCAGCACGACCCGCGTGACGCGCCCCCGTGCCGGCGCCACCGCGGCCCAGGCCCGTCCGGCCGTCCGACCCGAGTACCGGTAGCCGGCGTGGGGCGCGATCAGGGCCTTGGGCACCCTGACGCGGTCGCGATCGCCTCCGGCCGCGTCGAGAAACCCGCGGACGGTCGACCGCAGCATGTCGGAGTCGCCCGGGTAGAAGAGCCCGGCCACCGCGGCCGGGCGCACCGAAGGGTTCATCGGCGGGCCGACCGGGCTGCCTCCCGCTCGGCCCGCAGCTCGGCCCGGCGCCGGAAGTTCACCGGGGCTTCGGCGGACAGCATCACCGGCTGACGGTGCGGGCCCCACTGCCCGGGCGGCCCGTCGAAGCGACCGGGGATCTGGTGGCCACATCCCGTGCACCGCCCCGCCCCGTCGACCAGCCAGCGCCCGAGGCGGTACCAGTCGCGCTCCATCACCAGGACGCCACAGCCGGGGCAGTAGGTGCTCGACCCGCGGGTGTCATGGACGTTGCCGGTGTACACGTACCGCAGCCCGTGCGAGAGCGCGATGTCGCGGGCACGGGTCAGCGTGGCCGGCGGCGTGTGCGGCACGTCCATCATCTTGAAGTCCGGATGGAACGCGGTGAAGTGGAGGGGGACGTCGGGACCCAGGTGCTCGGCGATCCACTCCGCCATCTCGTGGAACTCGGTCTCGGCGTCGTTGTGACCGGGGATGACCAGGTTGGTGATCTCGAACCAGACGTCGGTCTCGTGGCGCAGGTACTCGAGCGTCTCGAGGACGGGTTGGAGGTGGCTGACCGTGACGTGTTTGTAGAAGTCCTCGGTGAACGCCTTGAGGTCGACGTTGGCCGCATCCATGTGCGAGTAGAGCTCGACCCTGGGCTCGTCGCAGATGTAGCCGGCGGTGACGGCCACCGCGGCGATGCCCCGTTCCCTGCAGGCGTCGGCCACGTCCATGGCGTACTCCATGAAGATCACCGGGTCGTTGTAGGTGAACGCGATGCTCCGGCAGCCGAGGGCGACCGCGGTCTCGGCCAGGACCTCCGGTGACGCCTCGTCGGCCAGGGTGTCGATCTCCTTCGACTTCGAGATGTCCCAATTTTGGCAGAATCGGCAGGCCAGGTTGCAGCCGGCGGTCCCGAACGACAACACCGGCGTACCCGGCAGGAAGTGGTTGAGCGGCTTCTTCTCGATCGGGTCGATGCAGAACCCCGACGATCGGCCGTAGGTGGTCAGCACGATCTGGTCGTCCTGGCGGGCCCTGACGAAGCACAGTCCCCGCTGGCCGTCGCGCAGGCGGCACTGCCGGGGACACACGTCGCACTGGATGCGCCCGTCGTCGCAGAGATGCCAGTACTTCGTCGGCACCGTGTGCTGGGCGAGATTGACGGCCACCGACGATCCAGGTTACGCCCGGCGGACGACCCAGACCACGACGGCGCCAAAGCCCAGCACGACCAGCACGCCGATGAGATCGAGCGACGCGCCGCCGGCCCGGCCGGCGACGGCGCCGGCCAGCCACCACCCGATCACCGCGACCAGGGCGAGCATGGCCACGAGCTCGGCCGCCCTCGTGGCCAGCGCCCACCCCTGGTCGGGGCCGGGCGGGATGCGGCGCTCGATCGACCAGTACGCAAGCTCGGCCACGACCAGATGGCCGGCGCCGGCGAGCACGAAGTCGGCCCGCAGCACCGGTCCCGCCCCCACCAGGGCAACGGCCCAGCCGGCCAGCAGCAGGGCCACGGCCGGGCCGACACCGCCCCTCGCTCCGACGAGCAGCGCGACCGAGAGGGCGACCAGGCCGGCGCCGCCGACCATCACCGTGAAGAACCCCGGGGTCTCGCCCCGGATCAGCTCGCCGGTGCCGAATGCGATCGCGTCGTGGGCCAGGACGATGGCCGCCGCGTACAGGGCGACGGCCACCGCCATCGCCGCGCCGGCGGCCACCCACGCCGACCGGGGCGCCAGGACGATCTGCCGCGGCCGGCTCCGGGTCCGAGGCCGACTCACGCCCCCAATCCTCCTCTGTGTCGTCTGGCGCGCGCATCGCCTGCACAAGTCGCCACAGAACGAGCGTCGGCCCGCCGGGGCGCGCCGATCGCTCTCCCGGCGGCCCGCGTCATCGCACCCCCCTGAGGTTCATCCCCGCCCGCCAGGTGGTGACCTCGGCCATGACCGTGGCGAAGGGCTCGCCCCGCCGCCACTCGACGACGGTGGCGCCGATCGACCGGAGCCGCTGGCGGACGACGTCGCGCTCGATGGCCCAGGCCCGGTGGGCCAGGCGGTCGGCCTCGGAGGTCGGCAGGTCGAGGAAGTCGAGGGGCGACACCTCGACCACGGCCAGGTCACAGCCCCGGGCCTTGACCCGGGCCAGGAGCCCGGCCGAACGGGGATCGACGAGCGGGGTCAGGGCGACGACGAACGCCCGGGGCGGCAGGGCCTGCGGAGGGACCAGGGCCAGGCTGCGTTCGGCCAACGACACGACCACCTGGGTGTCGAGCACGGCGTCGACCACCTTGTGCAGCTGGCGGGCGCCCAGGTCGGGCACGAGCCAGTCGAGATAGCCGCCGAAGCCGACCAGGCCGACCCGGTCCTGCAGCCCCAGATGACCGTGGGCCAGGGCCACGACCGCCTCGACGGCCAGACCCAAGGTGGTCTCGACGTCGCGGCCGACGTCGACGAACGAGTCGAGGAGAAGGATCACGTCGGCGCTGCGGTCGGGGTGCCGATCGCTCACGAACCACGTACCCCGCCGGGCGCTGACCCGCCAGTTGACCGCCCGCAGCCGGTCGCCCGGGGCCCACGGACGGGTCTCGGCGTATTCGATGCCGTCGGCCCGTTCGCGTGAACGGTGGGCCCCGGCCAGACCCTGGAGCCACCGGGGCTCGGCCAGCTCCCGGAGCCTGGCCGTCGGCGGGTGGACACGAACCACGTCGGGGATGCTCACCACCGAGTCCCTGAGCAGGAGCCGGAACCGATCGAACGCGAGCACGCGGGCGCGGCCCGGCCGGTACGCCCCCCAGCGTTCGCAACGAACGACGGCGGTCAGCGTGACCGGCGCGCCCGCCGGCAGACGGACGGTGACGCCCACCGGGCCGGCGCGGGCGCCCGCCCCGGACCACGCCTCGACGGCCAGCCCCGCCGGCAGGGCGAGCTCGACCTCGACCCACGCCGCCCCCCGCGGCGCCTCGAGCACCACGTCGACCTCGATGCGGTCGCCGACGATGGCCCGATCCGTGTCGAGCCCGAGCGAGGCGCGCACGGTGAGCGGCCCCGCCGTGATCACCGACAGGAGCACGACGGCGGCGAAGGGGAGGGCGAGCAGGGCGGGCTCGGCGCGGTGCACGGCGACGGCCGACAGCAGACCGAAGGCCGCGATGCCCGCGTAGGGCACCAGGCGCATGGTGGCTCGGCGCATCGTGCGGTGGCCGCCTCAGCTCGGGTCGGCGACGACGTCGCGGGCTGCGGGCGTCGGCACCTGGTCGAGGCACTCGCGCACCACGTCGTCGGTACGCGCCCCCCGCACCCACTGCTCGGGCCGCAGGATGAGCCGGTGGGCCAGGGCGGGCACGGCCACCCCCTTGACGTCGTCGGGGGTCACGAAGTCGCGGCCGGCCATGGCCGCCCTCGCCCTCGACACCTTGAGCAGCGCCTCGGATCCGCGCGGGCTGGCGCCCACCTGCACCATCGAGTGGCGTCTCGTCGCTCCGACGACGGCGACGATGTAGGTCAGGATCGACGGGGCGACGTGCACCTCCTCCATGGCGTCCTGCAACGCCACCACCCCCGCCGGGTCGAGCACCGGGGCGATACCCACCTCGTCGACCCGTCGTTCGAGCCGGCGCTGGAGGATCAGCCGCTCGTCGTCGGGCGACGGGTAGCCCATCGAGATCCGCAGCAGGAACCGGTCGAGCTGGGCCTCGGGCAGCGGATAGGTGCCCTCGAACTCGATCGGGTTCTGGGTGGCCAGCACGCAGAACGGCTCAGGCAGCCGATGGGTGACACCGTCCACCGTGACCTGGCGTTCCTGCATGGCCTCGAGCAGCGCGGCCTGGGTCTTCGGTGGCGCCCGGTTGATCTCGTCGCCGAGGACCAGGTTGGCGAACAGCGGTCCCGGCCGAAATTCGAACTCGGCCCGGCGCGGGTCGAAGACCGACGACCCGGTGACGTCGGCCGGGAGCAGGTCGGGCGTGAACTGGACCCGGGCCAGCCGCAGCGACGTGGCCGCGGCCAGCGACCGGGCCAGCAGCGTCTTGGCCAGGCCGGGCAGGTCCTCGATCAACACATGGCCCCGGCAGGCCAGCCCGGCGAGCAGCAGCTCGGCCGGTTCGCGTTTGCCGATCACGGCCCGCTCCACCTGGCCGAGCACCTCGTCGACCAGGCGGCCGACCTCACCGGTGTCCATCAGTGCCCGTCCTCGATGTCGGCGATCACGGCGTCCAGCCGCGGGAAATCGAGCGGGGCGTCGGGCTCGACGCCCAGGTCGATCCGGTGGCCGTCGCGGCGCCGGGCCCGGGCCAGCTCGGCGAGCCGGTCGCGCAGGAGCGGGCCGACGTGGGGGTCGCCCTCGGCCGCCCGCATGAGCCCGACCCAGCTCTGGAGCCGGGCCGGGACCCGTGACTCTTGCGGTCGGACCTTCTTCACGAGCGGCGCCAACGGGCGGTGGACCGGGCCGTGGGTGGCCTGCAGCCAGCGCGCCCCCTCCACGGTCACGATGCAGGCGGCGAGCACGGCCGCCACCCTGGCCGCCAGCCGACCGTCGGCCTGGCCCGCCACCGGCACGAGCACGGCGATCGCCACCCAGACCAGCAGCACGAGCCGGATCGCGGTCTGCTCGACGTCCTTTCTCATGGCGCGGGCGCGGCCATGGCGCGGGCCCGGAGGTCGTCGCGCACGGCGACCAGCGCGTCGATCGCCTCGTCCTGGCGTGCCCGGTCGAAGGGCTGGGTCGAGAACATCGCCCGCTGGAACAGGTCGGTGAGCCGCCCGGCCGGGGCCGGATCGGTGACCCGTTCGAGCGCCCGGGTGAGGAACTCGATGGGCGCCTCCGACGCCCGCCGGGGCTGCCCGTACCGGGCGAACACGTCCTCCATGCGGGCATAGGCGGCAATGACCGCCCGCCGGGCGTCCGGTTCGCGCCGGAGACGGTCGATGACGTCGTCGAGCACGTCGGCCACGGCCCCGGCGAGCGGGGTGGCTAGGCCCGCGTCGATCGGGTCGCCGCCGCGCCGGTTGCGCCACGACCGCCAGCCGAGGATCGCGGCCACCCCGGCGATCAGCGCCAGGGTCAGCCAGTCGTCGCCCGAGGCGACCGAGTCCAGCGGCTCGGCGCCCTGAGTTCCGTCACCGGGGGCGGTCGATCCCCCGCCCGGCTGATCCTCGGGGAGCAGCCGGAACAGGACGACCAGCAGCACGAAGATCACGGCCAACCTGATCAGGTCGCGTACCGTGTGGTGCCGATCGCGCAGCTCGCCTCGCTCCAGGGTCCGCAGCAGGCTGAGGAGGACGAACAGCCCGGCGGCCAGCACGCCCGTGGCCACGAGCCCGACGAGCAGGCTCAGGCTCGGAGGTCTGACCCGAACCGACGAGCCGTCGGACGACCCGGTGCTGGCGGCCAGCACGACCGCGGCGAGCGCCAGGAACAACGCACCGCCGGCCACGAGCGCGCGCCCGTGGCTTCCCCGGCCGGGAGGTCGGTGCTCGTCCATGGCCCTGCGGGTGGCTCCTCCCCTCGTCTCGCGTGCGAGCGTAGGCCAGCGCACCGTTCGATCACTCGTCCGGCACCTCGTACAGCGCGGCCTCGGCCTCCTCGACCGGTTCGAGGGGGCGCATCGCGAGATCGACGGCGGCCCACAGCGACTTGGCCACCGGGTAGAGGACGATCGGCAACACCACGACGATGACGGCGGCAGCGGCCACGAACCACCAGACCGACACGTCCCGCCCGTTGGCCAGCAGGTACACCATGTAGGTCATGAGCCCGAGCAGCGGCAGGATCGTGAACGAGTAGTTCAGGAGCCACACCCCGGCGAACGAGGCCTCGTCGCGCTCCAATCGATAGCCGCAGCGGGGGCAGCGATCGCGCAGCTCGAAGTACGACCGGAAGATCCCCGTCGCGCCACACCGCCCACATCGGCGGCGGAGACCCCGCCAGACGAGCGTTCGGGGGCGGACCGAGATCGGAACGCGGACGACGCTATCCCTCCTCGGCGCTGGCCACAGGTTGTCCCCAGGGCGACCGGCGTCGCGCCCAGGAAAATCACAGGGTTGGTCCCCTAGCGACGCACAGGGCTGACTTCGTACCGTGCTCCCATGACGTACGAGATCACCCTGCGCGGCGACTCGGTGGAGAAGGTGGGCGGTGCAGACGCCTATCAGCAGGAGGGACAGATGACCACCTTCTTCCGGCACGGGTCCGGTCGTCAGGTCCTCGATGCGTGGAGCACGCGGATCGCCAGCTATCGCACCTCGGAGATCGTGAAGATCCGCCGCGTCGACGAGCACGCGGCCACGCCTGCGGGGCGGGTCCTCGCCTTTGCCCAAGGTTCGGCCTAGCGGTCGGCGCCAGCGGTTTCCGGCGCCCGGACCCCCATCCCGGCCCCGGTCGGGCTCCGCCCCCGGGCACCGGAAGCCGCATGTATCTCGTCGTCCCACTCGTGCCCGGTGTCGGGCAGCTGCCCGAGCGAGGCTTCGATGTCGTCCCATCGCCGCTCGTCGTCGAGCCCGCGTCTGATCATCTCGGCGATGAACGCGCTGCGGCGCCGGGGCCCCACCCGGCGATCGAGCTCGGCCACCAGTTCGTCCTCCAGCGCTATGTGTAAACGCTTGTGCCAAAGTTTGTTAGCCCACGGTTCTGTGGCGAGGATGTCCCGACCGCTGTTGAAGTTCGGCGGTGGCCGCTTCTTGGGACGAGGTGGCTGACGACGGTCTTGTTCTCGGTGTTGCCCACCCCGCGGCCGTTCCACGCTCACCCGGCGGCCGCCCAACACCACCGGGCCGGTGGTCGTGCCGTGCCCGTTGGCGACGCGCCCGGGGAGCCTGGCGTGCTTGGGGCCGATGCGTCGGGTCAGCTCGGCGTCCATCAGCTGGCGCATCACCACCAGCCCGACATCGGCGCAGAACCCGAGCAGCCCGTCCCGGACGACGCCGGCCACGTCGGCCAGCGCCACCCGTCGCCTCCAGCGGCAACCCGGCCAGGCGTCCGACCTCCTCCCGTTCGGCGACGGTGACGACAGGTACCTTCTTCTTCACGGTGGTCCCCTTCCTGTTGGTGTTCTTGGTGGAACGCCCGACACCTACCGCACGGCAGGCATCAGGCGGGGGACCACCGCCTCACTTCAACACTCCGGGGGACAACCTCCGCTCATGGGGTGTAGGCGCCCAGCCAGGCCAGCACGGCCAGGCCGACCATCGCCGACGCCGTCAGCGGGAGCACCGCCCGTTCGACGGCCGGGCGCCGGACCACGATGGCGGCGGCGATGATGATCGGGACCGCGCCGAGGGCGTAGCGCTCGACCGAGGTGAGCCGCTCGGCCGACGTGGCCACGAGGAACATCGCCGCGGCCAGGAGCCCGAAGGCCAACGGCAGGCGCAGGAACGCGACGACGACCAGACCGGCGAACACGGCCGCCGCGCCGAGGTGCAACCCGGCCGAGAGCCGGCCGTCGACCACGTCGGCCAGGCCGGTGAAGAGGGGGACCAGGGGGACGGCCAGGTCGCCCCGCAGCGGCGTCTGGGCGTCGATCGGCGCCTGCCAGCGGCCGCTGACCTCGGCCCACACCAGGAAGGCGGCCAACCCGACGAGTGGACCGAGCACGGCCGCGGCTCTAGCCACGCGCCGCCCGCCGCGACCGGAGCCGAGCGCCTCGACCACGGCGGCCACGACCAGCAGCACGCCGACGGGACGGGTCAGGGCGGCCGCCGCGCCGACCCCTGCCGCCCACGACCAGGCCCGGCGCCGGAGGGCAAGCAGCGCGCCGGCCGAGGCGACGAGGAACATGGCCTCGGAGTAGGCCCATACGAGCACGAACGACGCCGGGCTCAGCAGCAGGAGCCACGTGGCCCGGAGCGCCGTCTGGCGGTCGCCGGTCAGGTTGAGCGTGAGCCGGTGGACGATGACCGCGGCCACCAACGCGCCGAGGTTGGCCAGCAGAAGAAGGGCGAGCCATTCGCGCCCGGCGAGCACGAACCCCACCACCCGGCCCGCGATCGGGTAGAGCGGGAAGAACCGGACCGCATCATCGGGCAGCCCGCCGTAGCCGAACTCGGCGATGCCGCGGTACCACACGCCGTCCCACGCGAACAGCCCGTCGGCCAGCGGCACCGGCGCGGCGTCGAGCTCGTCGGCGACCAGCCGGGCCACGACGAAGGCCACGCCGACCAGGGCCCGGGAGACGAGCCAGGGGACCACCGCCGCGGCCAGGTCGTCCCGCAGGTCCGGGTCGACGACGCGGCGCACCGTTCGGCGCAGGTCCACGACCGGCCAGCCGTTACTCGCCGGCACCCGCGCCGAAGCGCAGCAGCGAGGCCGGCTCGAAGATGTCGGGGTCCTCGGTGACGACGACGGCCGGTCCGCCCCGGAGCGCGGCCATGGCGGCGACGAGCTCGCCGCAGTGGTCCGACACGTTGTAGCCGCCGGCGGTGACGAGCCAGATGTCGTGGTCGGGTCCCGCCCGACCGTCGATCTCGGCCGCCACGTCCGGCGCCGATGCCCCGTCGTAGCGCTCGACGTAGTCGACCCAGTCGACCCGCTCGGGACCGGCTAGGGACGGGTACACCAGCATGGTCAGGTCGTCGGGCAGGTTGCGGCCGAACGCCGGTCCGAGCTGGTCCGGGCAGAACACGACGACGTCGTTCGGCGCGGCCGCGCCGGTGATGGCATCGACCACCTCCTCGGCCTGGGTCCTCGGGAGGAGGGCGTTGACGCCGATGCCGACCAGCGCCAACCCGACCAGAGCGGCGCCGATCACCAGCCGGGCCGGGCGGCCGGGCAGCTTGGCCAGCCCGGCGCCGGCCACGATGGCGAACAGAGGGAACACCACGGCCAGGTAGCGGCTGGCGAAGGTGGTGCCGGTCACGTAGCCGCCGACGGCGGCCAGGGCGACGGTCGCCCCGACGACGGCCGCCTCCGACCGGACGTCCGGCACCGTCCGCACGTCGACCTCGAGCCGGCGGTCGTCGACGGTCCGGCCGAACAGGCCGACGAGGAACAGCACGGCCGTCGTCAATCCGAACAACGTGCCCTCGGCCAGGGCCACCCCGGTCGCGGCCGAGCCGAAGTCCTGGAGCCCGGTGTGGACGATCGCCGTCGGGCGCACCGGGTCGGCCCACGGCGTTCCCGTGTTGGCCGCCTGCTCGAGCAGGCTCGGGAGCCAGGGGAGCAGGAGAACGCCACCGGCGGCGAGGGCCGCGGCCGCCTTGGCCTTCTTCTGCCAGACGAGCACGCCGATGGTGGCGGCCAGGAGCCAGATGGCCCAGTAGTGGGTGAGCAGCAGGGCACCGCCGATGATGGCCACGACGGCCAGCCGGCCCGGGGTCGGACGATCGATCGCCCACCTGACCGCGAGGTAGCCGGCGGCGACCAGCGCCATCACCAGGCTGTACATGCGGGCCTCGGTGCCGTAGCGCACGGCGAAGGGGGCGATGGCCCCGATGACCACTGCGCACCAGGCGGCTCGGGATCCGGCGGCCCGCTTGGCGGCCAGCCAGAGCAGCATCAGCGCGGCCAGGCCGAACAGCGCCGACAGCGTCCGCACGCCGACGTCGCCCGACCCGAAGAGCCGTATCCAGAAGTGGAGGACGAAGTAGTACAGCGGCGGGTGCCCGTCGTGGCGCAGCGCCTCGGGAATGTCGGCCAGCGGGAGGCTGGCGATGTTGACGCTCAGCGCCTCGTCGAGCCAGAGCGGCGAGCTGGTCACGAACCGGGCGACCACACCGACGCCGACGACGACGGCGACGGCGACGACCTCGATGCTCAGGGTCGGCGTCGCCGATCTCGCCGGCGCCGGGCGATCGGGCTGGTCGGCGGACGGGTCCTGGGGCGGGGCCTCGCCGCTGCGGGTGGCCGACACCGACGCACCTTACCGATCGGTGAACCAACGGCCGGGAAGGGCCACGTACACTCCGCCGGTCAGACCGCCCGCCATGACCGACCCGACCCGCGCCTGCCCGCCCCCCGAGATCGTCGTCATCGGCGCCGGTCCCGCCGGGCTGACCGCGGCCCACGAGCTGGTCAGGCGGGGCCACACCTCGACCGTGTTGGAGGCCGACACCGTCGTCGGCGGCATCGCCCGCACGGTCGAGCGCGACGGCTGGCGGTTCGACATCGGCGGGCACCGGTTCTTCACCAAGGTGACGCCGGTCGAGGCCCGGTGGGAGGAGATCCTCCCGGGCGACGACTTCATGACCAGGCCCCGCCTGTCGCGCATCTACTACCGCAACCGGTTCTTCGACTATCCGCTCAAGGCGACCAACGCCCTGCGCAACCTCGGGGTCGTCGAGGCCGGCCTGTGCGTCGGGTCCTACCTGTGGGCCCGGCTGCGGCCGCCCCGCGACCAGTCGACGTTCGAGGGCTGGGTGGCGGCCCGGTTCGGGTGGCGCCTCTACCGGATCTTCTTCAGGACCTACACCGAGAAGGTGTGGGGCGTGCCCGCGAGCTCCATTCGGGCCGACTGGGCCGCCCAGCGCATCCGCAACCTGTCGCTGGGCAAGGCCATCGCCGGCGCCCTGCTCCCCCGCCGCGACCGCACGGCCGTGGCGTCGCTCATCGACGAGTTCCGCTACCCCAAGCTGGGCCCGGGAATGATGTGGGAACGCTGCCGGGAGCTGGTCGAGGCGGCGGGCACCAAGGTGATCATGGACGCCGCCGTGGTCGCGGTCGAGCACGAGGCCGGCCGGGCCACGACGGTGGTGGCCCGCACCGGCGATTCGGTCACCCGCTTCCCGGCCGACCACGTCATCTCGTCGATGCCGATCAACGAGCTCGTAGCGGCGATGGAGCCGGCGCCGCCGCCCGACGTGCTCGCCGCCGCGTCGGCGCTGGAGCACCGCGACTTCCTCACCGTGGCCCTGGTCGTGCCCGAGGAGCTGGCGTTCCCCGACAACTGGATCTACGTCCACGCCCCCGATGTGCGGGTCGGGCGGGTGCAGAACTTCGGGGCCTGGTCACCCCACATGGTGCGCGACGGCCGCACCTGCCTCGGGCTGGAGTACTTCGTCACCGAGGGCGACGACCTGTGGGCGGCCCCCGACGACGGGCTGATCGAGCTGGCCACGGCCGAGCTGGCGCGGCTGGCGCTGGTGCCGGCCGGGTCGGTCGAGTCCGGCTACGTGGTCCGCATGCCCAAGGCCTATCCGGTGTACGACGCCGACTATGCGGCCAACGTCGACACGCTGCGGGCCTGGCTGGCCGGGCACGCGGCCAACGTCCACCCGGTCGGCCGCAACGGTATGCACCGCTACAACAACCAGGACCACTCGATGTACACGGCCATGCTCACGGTCGAGAACATCGTCGCCGGGTCGAACCACGACGTCTGGTCGGTCAACGTCGAGGAGGACTACCTCGAGGAGCGCACCGGCGAGCAGGACGGTCCGCCCCCATCGACGGGAACGGGCCGCTCCGCCCCGGTCCCGGTGAGCCGAACCTCAAACTCGACGCACTGAGCGCCGCTCAGCGGCGCGAGGTGCGTCGAGAATCAGATGTCGGCGTCGGGTGGGGCGACGAAGACCGCGGTGGGCACGCCCAGCTCGGCCAGGCGGTTGATCTTCAGCCGGGTCGTGGCCGGCACCCTGGGGTCGACGCCCACGCCGAACAGGTTCTCGTCGACGTCGACCACCCGCTCGGCGAGCCCGGCGGCGCCGAGCTCCGCGATCACCTCGGTCCGCAGCCGGTCGAACTCCTCCCGCTCGGCCGGCGTGCGCCGGTCGACCAGCGCCACCTCCACCGCCCCCGGCACCTCCCGCCACCGGACGACGAACACGCCGGTCGCCAGCACGACGCGAGCCGTCGCTTCGGCCGGGTCGAGCACCCGGTGCCGGGTGGCGAGGACCCCGAACGCCGGCCGCACGCCGACGTCGAACCCCAGACGCTCGAGCTCGCTCACCAGCCCGTAGCTCTGGGAGCCGATGGCCACGGCGTCCGTGTAGGCGACCACGTAGCGGCCGTCCCTCCCGTCGGCCGGGCCGACCCCGGCCTCCAGCGCCTCGGCCGTCGGCGGCACCAGGTCGGCCAGAACGGCCGACAGGGCGGCATCGGCCTGGCGGGTCTCCGGCGCGTCGACGGCGAAGACGGTCACCGCCAGCATGGCCACCGCGAGCAGGCCGACGGCGCCCGCGCGCTCGACCCGGGGCCGATCGGTTGGCGCCACCCGCCGGGTGACGACGACCGCGGCCGTCCACCCGATGGCCAGGAACATGAGCACCATCAGGCCCCAGACCCAGAGGAGGAGGTAGTACCAGACGGTCCCGAAGATGCGGGCGGCGGTGATCGTGCCCAGGACCAGGGCGGCCCCGAGCACGGCATCGAGCCGCACCATCCGTTCGTGGCCGAGGCGGGCGGCGGCGACGAAGGCCAGCCCCCACAGGACGAGGAACCCGGCGCCGAGCCACGAGCTCCCGCCGGCGAAGGCCGGACCGAGCCCGCCGGGGTCGACGACCTGCCGGGCCAGCAGCAACGGATCGAACCGGGGCAGCAGCGCGCCAACGCCGTCGACCAACCCGATGGCCGCCTCGGGCGGGCTGCCGAAGTGGTCGAGCAGCACCCGCAGGTTTCCCGGTTGGTTGACGAGCTGGTCGATGACCGGCGGCAGCCAGAGCACCACGCCGAGGCCGAGCGAGATCAGCAGCCAGCGGAGGCCGAGCGACCGCACCCGTCCGCTCGGCATCGCCCGGAGATGGAGGACGGCCGCCACCCCGGCGACGACGCCGAGCCCGCCGACCAGGGCGACGTACGACACGTGGGTCTGGGCGCAGACCGAGCCGGTGGCGACGGCCACCGACAGCAGCGGCAGGTCCTCGGCCAGCACCGACCACACGGCCAGCAGGAACACGACCCACACGAGAACGGGCAGGAACGGGTTCCACGGCTCGGTCAACACCCGGCCGCCATACCCGGTCATGACCACCGCGAGCAGCGCGCCGAGCCCGACGACCAGACCGACGCCGCCCCGGCGCCGGGCGATCCACAGGGCGGCGGCGACGGCGAGCGCGTTGAGCGCCACCGTGCCGGCCTGCATGGCCCAGGCCGACGAGCCGAGTAGCCGGTAGACCGGGGCCAGGGCGTAGAAGCTCAGCGGGCCCGGGTGGCTCCCCGGCTCGGCGAAGGTGCCGATCCGTCCGGGCAGCCCGACCAGCGGCGTGTGCGCCGACCCGACGTCGCGCACCCGCAGCTCGGTCTGGGCCCAGTCCAGCACCGGCACCCACGTCGGATCGAGCTGGGCGACGAGGGCGATGACGAGCGGAACGACCAACACCATCGTGAGGATCAGGATCGCCCGCCGCCGGGCCAGCGCCTGGATCAAGGCATGTGCCTCAGCACCTCGAGCAGGCCGAGCTTCACCGGCGACTCGTGGTGCGAGCGGCCGTCGGCGCCGAGGCCGGCCCGGTGGGCCAGGAACCACGCGTACGACTCGATCACCATCTCCGCGTTCGAGAGGGTCGCCGCCCACCCCAGCTCGTCGGCGGCCTTGGTCGTGTCGAACCACAGCGATTCGCCGTAGAGCAACCAGTGGTACGGGGCGAACGGGGCCAGGCCGGCCGCGGCCGCTGTCTTCATCGCCGTCCGGGCCGGGGCCGACGGCAGCGAACGCACCCTCGAACCGGTGCCGGCGTGCTCGACCAGCGCCTGCAGGGTCTCGCGCATCGTCCCGAACGATGACGTCCCGATGTTGTAGCTCGTCGGCCCGGGCCGGTCCGCGGCCAGCAGGCAGGCCTCGGCCAGGTCGTCGGCGTGGACGAACTGGTAGCGGTTGGCGCCACCGTCGAGGACGTACACCGGCGCACCCGCGGCGACCAGCTCGAAGAGCACGGCCAAGATCCCGAGCCGGCCATGGCCCAGGATGGTGCGGGGCCGGACGATGCTGACGTCGAGCCCGGTGGCCGCCACCTCCCGGCACAACGCCTCGGCCTCGACCTTGGCCCGGCCGTAGGCCTCGAGCGGTCGGGGCGGCGTGGCCTCGGTGACCGGGTTCGCTTCCGGGATGCCGTAGATGGCGCTGGACGACGTGTGCACCACCTTGGCCACCCCCGCCCGGCGGGCCGCCACCAACACGGTGGCCGTGCCGACGACGTTGACCGACCGGAACAGGTGGCGGTCGCGCGCCAGCGGCACCTGGGCCACGTTGTGGAGCACGACGTCGACCCCGGCGCAGGCCCGCTCGACCGCGTCCCGGTCACGGACGTCGGCCACCACGACGTCGACCTCGGGAGCGGCGTTGGCCGGCGGGTTGAGGTCGAGAACGCGCACGGCGTCGCCGCGAGCGACGGCCCGGCCGACGAGGATCGAGCCGAAGTAGCCGCCGCCGCCGGTGACCAGGATGCGGCGCGCCGTCACAGCGCGTGGCCCCGTTCCAGGCACCACCGGATGCTGGCTCGCATGCCGTCGTACAGGGTGACCCCCGGCGCGTAGCCCAGCTCGATCCGGGCCCGGCTCACGTCGCAGGCGATGGTCTCGACGAGATCCCCGAGCACGTGCACGGGCTGGACGTAGCGGCCGAGGGCCTGGGCCTTGGCGTCGGTCATCTGGGCCATCCGGGCCGCGATCCTCGGGAGGCGGGGCTGGCCGCCGGACACGGCCAGGCCCTCGGCCGCCAGCGCCGTTCGCACCGTGGCCAGCACGGTGCGCATCTCGTAGGGCTCCGGGTCGGCGATCCAATAGGCCCGGCCGGCTGCGGCCGCCTCCGCCTCGGCCCGGAGCAGCCCGTGCACCAGGTGGCCGGTGTACACCATCGACCGGCGATTGCGACCGTCACCCACCAGGGGAAAGCGGCCCCGACGTACGGCCCGGAACCACCGGGTCTGGCGCTCGGGCTGGAACGGCCCGTAGAACCAGGGCGACCGGATGATCACGGTCTCGAGGTCGCCCCGCCGGCCGGCCCGTCGCACCAGCGTCTCGGCCTCCAGCTTCGACCGGCCGTAGGCCAGGTACGGGTCGGGCGGCGAGGCTTCGGTGAACCGGTCGGTCGGCCGGCGGTTGACGCCGAACGGCGAGTTCGACGAGACGTGGACGAATCGGTTGGCGTTCGCCCGGCGGGCCCGGTCGAGCACGAGCTGGGTGCCGCCGACGTTGACGTCGAACAGGGCCCGAACCCGTCCGGCCGGATGGATCACGGCGGCGGTGTGGAACACGGTTGCCCCCATGCCTGCGTCACCGTCGAACAGCCGGTCGACCACGGTCGGGTCGCGCACGTCGCCCACCACCACGTCGACGTTGGCCCCGGCCAGCTCGACGAGGGGTGCGTCGGCGTCGTCGAACACCAGGGCCCGCACGTGGTTGCGTTCGGGCGCCAGCGCCCGCACCAGGTTCTGGCCCAGCCACCCGGCGGCGCCGGTGACGATGGCGGTGCTGGGCGCGGCGACGTCGTCTACATGCACGACAGCAGGTGTTCGGCGTTGCGTACGGCGATGGTCATGATCGTGGCCTGGGGATTGACCCCGGGGGCGTCGGGCAGGAGCGAGGCGTCGTTGACAGTCAGGTTGCCGCAGCCCCACACCCGGCCGTAGCTGTCGGCGCCGGTCCTCGCCGGATGCTCCCCCATGCCGACGGTGGAGGTCAGGTGGACGGTCATGAGGTTGGCGCGGCTCCGGTCGACCGAGCCCCACCACGACGCCAGCTCCTCGGGCCGCCGGACGACCCGGGCCCCGGCCACCGAAGGGAACAGCTCGGTCGCCCCGGCCGCCAACAGCAGCTCGCCCAGCAGCAGGAGGCCGCGGGCGAGCCGGCTGAGGTCGCCGTCGGTGAGCCGGTAGGTCACGAGCGGCGAGCCCACCCCGGGCACCGCGAGCACCCGGCCCGAGCCCTCGCTGCGTATCGACGCGTAGTACACGAAGACGTGTTCCCAGTCGGCCAGGGCCGCGTCGACGTCGGCCGCGCCGGCCCCGGAGTCGGCCAGGGCCAGCCCGACATGCCCCGGCCGGCTGGCCGAGCCGCCGATGGCGAGCTCGGGCCCGAACTCGGTGACCCGGTGCATCGGCACGTCGTGGTGGGCGACCGGATGGGGAAAGCGGGCCGCGATCTTGATCGTGGGGTGCAGCTTGAGGCCGCGGCCGACCCGGTGGCGGATCCCGCTGCGTTGGAGGAGGGCCGGCGTCTGAATGGCGCCGCCGCAGACGACGACATGCTCGGCGTCGATCTCGATCGGCTCGGTCGTGCCGTCGGGCCGCCGCCGGTGGGCGCGCCCGCCCGTGACCCGGTCGCCCGACCGCACCAGGCGGGCCACCCGGCAGTCGGCGAGCACGTCGGCCCCGGCGGCGACGGCTCGGGGCAGCACCGTCCGAGCCATCGTCTGCCTGGTCGCCCGGCCGTCACCGTCGTAGGCCACCGCCCTGGGTACCTCGGTCGAGCGCCAGCCGAGCTTGCCCGCGCCCCGCTCCAGCACGGCCGACGACAGTGGCGGCGCGCCGGGCAGGCGGGACACGCTGAGCCACGACTCGACCCGGTCGGCCCAACGGTCGAGGAGCGCCGGTTCGAACCCGTCGATGCCGTGCTCGGCGCGCCACGAGGCGGCCACGTCGGGCGGCAGCCGGTGCCACAGCCCACTGTTGATCTCGGTGCTCCCCCCGACGCAGCGACCTTCGGCGTAGGCGATGGGCGGGTGGCCCAAGGCGGCCGACAACCCGTGGTGGCGGTACCTGGCCACCATCTCCTGCAACGAGAACGGTTCGGGCGCGTCGTCGGCGTCAGGGTCGATCCACGGCCCCTGCTCGACCACGGTCACCTGCCGCCCGGCCTCGGCCAGGACCGCGGCGGTGGCGGCCCCGCCGGCGCCCGACCCGATGATGAGGATCTCGGTCCGCAGCCGGGTCATCGCTGCGGTTCGAGCTCGGCGAACAGCACCAGCGAGCGGAACAGCCGGGCGTACTGACGCAAGGGACCGATCCGACTTCGGCTCAGGCCGGTGACGAACCCGGCCAGGTCCCGCCGCCGGCGCCCGATGCGCCACCAAGCACCGAGGACCGCCGACTCGGCGGCCACGCCCGCCCGCAGCAGCTCGGGCATGTCGGCCAGCGAACCGGAGACCCAGGCGTCGATGGCGGCCCGCTGCCGCGCGTCGACGCCGGCGGCCAGCGCCCGAACCACCTCCCGCTCGAAGCCAAGCACGACGGGCGATGCTACCGGCGGCCCGAACACCCACCGAATGTGGGCACCCGACCCGGCCGTTTAGCATCGGCCGATGGCTGACGGGCTGCGGGTCGGCATCCTGGTCGTGGCCTACAACGCCTCCGGGACGCTGGCGTCGGTGCTCGACCGGATCCCGGCCGAGTTCCGGCCGAGGATCGCCGCCGTCCTGGTGAGCGACGACCACTCGGGCGACGGCACCTACGAGGCGGGACTCGGGTACCAGCGGCGCCGGTCGGACCTGCCGCTGACCGTCGTCCGCCAGTCCCGCAACCTGGGCTACGGCGGGAACCAGAAGTTCGGCTACCACTGGGCCATCGACCACGGGCTCGACGTGCTCGTGCTCCTACACGGCGACGGCCAGTACGCGCCCGAGCGGCTGGCCGACCTGGTCGAGCCGATCGCCGCCGGCCGGGCCGACGTCGTCCTTGGCTCGCGGATGGTCGAGCCGGGCCGGGCCCGGCAGGGCGGGATGCCCGCCTACAAGTACGTCGGCAACAGGATCCTGTCCCGGTTCCAGAACGCGGTCGTCGGCCTCCGGCTGAGCGAGTGGCACTCCGGCTACCGGGCCTTCGCCGTCCCCGCCCTGGCCGCCATACCCTTCGACGCCGACAGCGACGACTTCGACTTCGACACCGAGGTCCTGCTCCAACTGCACGCCAGCGGGGCCCGCATCGCCGAGGTCCCCATCCCCACCTACTACGGCGACGAGATCTGCTACGTCGACGGGCTCAGATACGCCAGGGACGTGGCGGCCGACGTCCTGCGCTTCCGGCTGGGCCGGATCGGGTTCGGATCGCCGCTGCCCGGCACGGAACCCGCCGGCCACGAGTGGAAGCCGGACGAAGGTTCGAGCCACACCCGCCTGGTCGACCGGCTCCGCGCCCGGCCGCCCGGGCGGGTCCTCGACCTCGGCTGCTCGACCGGCAAGCTCGGGCGGCGGCTGGCCGAGGCGGGGCACACGGTCACCGGCGTCGACCTCCATCCGTCGGCCGAGGCCAAGGAGCGGCTGGCCGCCTTCGTCCAGGCCGACCTGGACGACGGCCTGCCCCTCGAGGCGGTGGAACGGGCGCCGTACGACACGGTGGTGGCGGGCGACGTGCTCGAGCACGTGCGTGACCCGGGCCGGCTGCTCGATGAGGTGGCGCCCCTGCTCGCCCCGGGCGGGTCGCTCGTCGCCAGCATCCCCAACTTCGCCCACTGGTACCCGCGGGCCCGGGTCGCCCTCGGCCGCTTCGACTACGACGAGCGGGGCATCCTCGACCGCGACCACGTCCGCTTCTTCACCAGGCGCAGCTTCGCCCGCCTGGCCCGCCGACACGGCTGGCGGGTGGTCGACACCGAGGCCACCGGCCTGCCGTTCGACGTGGCCGACCGCGGCGGCGCCGGACCGGGCGCGGCCGACACGCTGCGCTCGGCGCTGGGCTGGGCCGACCGGGTCGGCGTCAAGGTGTGGCCGACGCTGTTCGGCTACCAGTTCATCGTCGTGCTCGAGCCGCGCTGAGCCTGAGCCGGCTGCCTCGCCACCAGGCGTTCGCACAGCGGCGCCGAGCCGAGGCTGGGTTCCCACCCCTCGGCCCGATCGACCGGCCCTTCCATCCCCACCAGGAATGCGCCCAGGAGCTCATCGCCGTCGACGCCGAGGCGCACCCGGACGATCGACCCGGCCGGGTCGGCGGTCAAATCGAGCACCACGTCGCCCGCCGGTGGCTCCCTCGGCTCGCCGGTGACGGTCGTGCCGTCGTCGGACCGGTAGCGGGCGGCCACCCGTCCGCCCCCCGCCTCGACGATGTCGACCCGCCAGCCGTCGCCCTGGGCCAGGAGACCGGGAACCAGCGGGCCGGTCAACGTCTGCCGGAACCGTCCCCCCGGCCGCAGCTCGACGACCCGCCAGTTGGTGCCGTCGCTGCGGTAGAGCCCGTCGCAGCCGCCGACCACGAGCAGGGCGCCGTCCGGTCCCGGCTCGGCCGGCAGCCCCTCGTCGCTCATGCTCAGGTTGGGCGGCGCTCCGCCGGGGACGAGGTCGTGGACGTCGTACTGCAGCCCGATGAACCCGCGCTGGGCCGCCTCCTCGGGCAGCAGGTACAGCCGTTGGGACAGCAGGGCGAGGGCCCCGTTCACGACGAAGGCCATCGCGACGAGGGCGGCACCGACGCCGACGACGGTGCGGCGCAAGGCCACCGAGCGGGACCGCAGCCACCCGGCGACCACCGGCACTCCCAACGCCGCCGCGACGACCAGCGGGGGGACGAAGTCGGCCAGATAGCGGTTGGCCACGAAGGCGATGGTGAGGATCGGGATGACCGCCACCACGCCACCCACGAGGCACGCGGCCCAGGCCGCCGGCACCCGCCGCCTCACGACGGCCCCCAGCCCGGGCACGGACAGCGCCAGCAGCCACGGCGCGGCCACGGGCAGCGAGGCGGTGCGGTCGATCGTGTCGAAGGTGACGCCGCCCAGCACCCGGGCCGGCGGGCCCCACGTGAGCCACGGCAGCAGCGACTGCGGCCGCAGCGTGTCGGGCCGCAGGTACTGCAGAACGCTGGTGGGCAGGAACTTGAGCCCGAACAGGGTGCCGCCGTTGTCGGCCAGGGCGGCCCGTCGCTCGGCCGAGAACTCGTTGAGCACCTGCCGGTCGAACGGGATCGACCAGAGTGTTCCAAACCGGTTCAGATTCACCGCGGCATACAGGACGACCGGAACCAATGCAGCAAGCATGACCCAGGCGACACCGCCCAATCGTCCTTTAAGCGCGCTCAGGGTCGTATGGCGCACCTCAGCGCGCGCAAACGGTGATCGGCCCAGCGGCGCCCAGCGTTTGCGCGCGCTCAGGTACGTATGGCGTACCTGAG
>JBOGGX010000182.1:0-7236 GCA_050744245.1 Acidimicrobiales bacterium | reverse complement strand
GCGGCGGCCGTCGCGGCCGGGCCGACCGCACCCGTTCCGGGTGGTCCCGTCGACCTCGACGCCGAGCGGACCCGTCGGGCCGGCCAACGGCGCCGGCTGTGGGCGGTGTCGGTGGCCGCCGCTCTCCTGGTCGGGTTGGCTGCGGTGCCGCTGCTCGCGTCGCTCGGCTCCGACGAAGGGAACGACGACACGGCCACCGCGGCCGCCGAGGCCGACCGGGCGGAACCGTCGGCGTCGACGGCCGACGAGGACCTCGCGGGCGCGGGCGCAGAGGACGACGGGGACGACGGGACCTTCACCGAGTCGGCCGAGGACGACGGCCCGCCTGCTGTCGCCCTCGGGACGTTCGCGACCGAGGACGACCTGGTGCAGGCGGTCCGCAGGGTCCAGACCGGCGCCGAGAGCGCGGGGCCGGCGGCGTCGAGCACGCTGCCGGCGGTCGACGCGGCGGTGCCCCCCTGCCCGTCGCCGCTGGCCGCGAGCGACGAGATCATCGGCCGGTACCAGGCCGTCCTGGAGAACGCGCCGGTGACCGTCTACGTCTACCGCACGGACACCTCGGGCCCGACCATGATCGTGCTCGACGCCACCTGCGACCTCCTGTCCCAGACGGACCTCTGACCCCACGAAGCGGCGGGACTAACCTGCCGCCATGTCCGTCGGGCAGGATCGGCTCACCCCCCAGGCCGCGACCAGAGGCGATGCGATCGGTGCGGTCGGCGCCACGGCCAACGGCCAGGACTGGCCGGCCCAGGCCACGGCGCAGATCGTCAAGACGGTCGACCTGGTCCGCACCAAGACCACCGAGCCCGCCGTCCACGTGGCTCGGGCGGTCGTCTACGGGCTCGTCATCGCCGTGCTCGCGGTGGCCGCGGCCGCCCTGGCCGGCATCATGCTCCTCCGGTTCGTCGACATCTGGGTGCCGGGCGACGTGTACTGGGCCTACCTCATCGTGGGCGGCGTCGTGCTCATCGCCGGCATCGTGGCCTGGTCGCTGCGGACCCGGAAGCCGGCGCCCGACGAGGCCTGAACGTCTCGGGAATCCGGCGAGGCCGGAACTGGTTGGCTGACGCGCGACCAAGGAGTTGAGAGGTTCCATGCCCGACACGGACGTACAACGAGTGATCATCCTGGGTTCCGGCCCGGCCGGCCTGACCGCCGCGGTGTACGCGGCCCGGGCCAACCTGGCGCCGCTGGTGCTCGAGGGCGAACCCTCGTCGACGTCCGACCAGCCGGGTGGCCAGCTCATGTTGACGACCGACGTCGAGAACTACCCCGGCTTCCCCGACGGGGTCATGGGCCCGGAGCTCATGATGCGGTTCCGCCAGCAGTCGGAGCGGTTCGGCGCCGATCTGCGCATCGACAAGGCAACCAGGGTCGACCTCTCGAGCCGCCCGTTCGGCGTCTGGGTCGGCGATCCCGACGCCGCCGAGCCCACCTACCGGGCCGAGGCGATCATCATCGCCACCGGCGCCAAGGCGATCATGCTCGGCCTCGACAACGAGCGCCGCATGATCGGCCACGGCGTGTCGACCTGCGCCACCTGCGACGGCTTCTTCTTCCGCGAGCACGACATCGCCGTCGTCGGCGGGGGCGACTCTGCGCTCGAGGAGGCCATCTTCATCAGCAAGTTCGCCCGCACGGTCACGGTCATCCACCGCCGCGACCAGCTCAGGGCGTCCAAGATCATGCAGGACCGGGCCTTCGCCAACCCCAAGATCAGCTTTCTCTGGGACACGGTGGTCACCGATGTCCTCGGAGCGACGAAGGTCGAGGGCGTCCGGGTCCGCAACGTCAAGACCGGCGCCGACTCGACCCTGCCCGTGACCGGTCTGTTCGTGGCCATCGGCCATCAACCCAACACCGACCTGTTCAAGGGCCAGCTCGACATGGAGGACAACGGCTATCTGGTCACCCAGCCGGGCACGACCCACACCAACGTCGACGGCGTCTTTGGCGCCGGTGACGTCCAGGACCACCGGTATCGGCAGGCGGTCACGGCCGCCGGCTCGGGGTGCATGGCCGCCATCGATCTGGAGCGGTGGCTCGAAGCCCAGGGCGACCACCGGATGGCCACCGAGACGGCCTGGTGACCAGGCCGGAATGCCACGGGCGACGCAGGCGTTCACCACACCAGTCCGCGTAACAAGAAAGGTACGAGACCTGATGGCCGAGGGCATCCTCACGCTCACCGAAACCAGCTTCGACGAAGAGATCGGTGCCGCGACCGAGACCGTGATCGTCGACTTCTGGGCCGAGTGGTGCGGTCCATGCAAGATGATCGCTCCGATCCTGAACGAGATCGCCGCCGAGCAGGCCGGCAAGCTGGTGATCGGCAAGGTGAACGTCGACGAGCACCCGGGTCTCGCCATGCGGTTCGACGTGATGAGCATCCCGACCCTGATCGTTTTTCGCGATGGCAACCCGGTGAAGCGCATGGTCGGCGCCAAGGGCAAGGGTGCGATGATGGCCGACCTCGAGGAATTCCTCGTCGCCCAGTAGGTACGGGCGCTCCGAGGTCGACTACAAAGGGGGCGGGCGGAGTATCGCCCGCCTTCTTCGCGCGGGACGTCGTCCCGCCTCCCGTTCGTCTCGCCCCATGGGTGCCCCGCTTGCCGTGACCAACCTTCCCCTGCTTCCCGGTAGCGCCGGCGAATCGGTGCGCGACGTCCAGCGTCGGCTGACCGGGCTGGGGTTCGCCGTCGACGCCGACCGGTCGGGCTGGTTCGGGTCCGGCACCGAAACCGCGGTGCGTCGCTTCCAGGCGGAGCGGGGTCTCCGGGTCGACGGCGTATGCGGCGACCAGACCTGGTCGTCGCTGGTCGAGGCGGGCTACCAGCTCGGCGACCGGCTCCTCTACCACCGGGCCCCAATGCTGCGAGGCGACGACGTGGCCCATGTCCAGCGGCTGCTCGGCGCGCTCGGCTTCGACGCCGGCCGGGTCGACGGGATCTTCGGTCCGGCCACCGCCGGCGCCCTGCGAGACTTCCAACGCAACGCCGGGCTCCACTCCGACGGCATCTGCGGCCGGGCCACGGCCGCCCAGCTGCTCCGACTGGGAGCTCGGACCACCGATGCCACGACGGTGGCCGCGGTGCGCGAGGTCGAGGCGCTGCGGGCCGGTCCCCAGTCGCTGCCCGATCGGCGCATCGCCGTCGGCGAGTCCGGCGGTCTGGCCGCCCTTGCCCGGGCCTTCGCCAGGGAACTGCGCGACGCCGGCGCGGTCGTTGCCCTCCTCCATCACCCGAACGAGTCGACCCAGGCGGCGGAGGCCAATGACTTCAAGGCCGAGGTCTTCGTCGGGCTGTCGCTCCTTGATCACGCGGGCCGGCGGGTGGCCTACTACTCGACCGGAGCCTTCGAGTCGGTCGGGGGGCGTCGGTTGGCCGGCGCCATGCTGGAGGCGCTGCCCGATCCGCTGTTCGCGCCGCCCGGCGAGGCCGTCGGGATGCGGGTCCCCGTGCTTCGGGAGACACGCATGCCCGCAGTGGTCTGCGAGCTCGGCCCCCCGTCGCTCGTGGTCGAGCACGGCGCCCGGTTGGCCGAGGCGCTCACCCATGGGCTGGCCGCCTGGCTGCAGTCACCCCTCGACTAGAAACGCGAGCGGAGAGAGCGCTTCGGCGATGGGTGTGGGGGCGCAGCTCCTCCACGCCGTCAGGGTGACAGGTGTCACCCCACGGGCGAGGGTTAGCCGCACGCCCCGCCCGCGGCGAGCACGTTTTGGTAGGGCGACGAGCGTCACCATGGATGGCTTTCGTGGCCTTCGAGGCTCGTGAGCGCGATCATGCACAGGTTTGGCCACAGGCTGTGGACAAGGTGAACCTCAGCTTCACGTCAGACGAAGCTGGCCGCGAACGCCTTGTGAACGTGCGAACGTGGCGGCCCGCTAGGGGATGACGACGACGAGCCGATAGATCCGCTCCAGGTCCTCGAGATCGGCGAACTCAACGACGATCTGGCCGTGGCCACCCCTGAGCTTGATCTTCACCCGGGTCTCCAGGTGCTCGGAGAAGAGCTCCTCGAGGTCGACCAGGCCCGGCACCAGGCGGTCGCGACCGACAGCGGCCCGGGTGGCGGGCGGCGTCGCCGGCTCGCCCTCGCCGTCGGCGGCGAGCCCGGTCCGCTCGCGTACGGCATCCTCGACGTCGCGCACCGACAGGCCGTCGGCGAGCACCTGGCGGGCCAGCCGCTCCTGGTAGGCCCGGTCGGGCGTGCCGAGCAGGGCCCGGGCATGCCCGGCGGAGATCCGGCCCTCGCTCACCAGCCGCTGGATCGCGGGCGGGAGCTGGAACAGCCGCAACGTGTTCGAGATGGCGGCCCTGCTCTTGCCCACCCGCGCCGCCACCTGGTCGTGGGTCAGCCCGAACTCCTCGATGAGCTGCTGGTAGGCGGCCGCCTCCTCCATCGAGTTGAGGTCGGCCCGTTGCAGGTTCTCGACCAGCGCGTGTTCGAGCGAGGTGCCGTCATCGACGTCGCGGACGAGGGCGGGAATGGTCTGGAAGCCCGCCCGTTTGGCCGCCCGCCAGCGGCGCTCGCCCGCGATCAGCTCGTAGGTCCCGTCGCCGACCGACCGCACCAGGATGGGCTGGAGCACGCCGAGCTCGCTGATCGAGCCGGTGAGGGCGGTGAGGGCCTCCTCGTCGAAGGCGGCCCTGGGCTGGTGCCGATTGGGCACGACATCGGTCAGCGCCAGCTCGACCAGGGCCGACGCGGTCGACGCCGGTCCGGTGGCATCACCAGGGATCAGCGCCGACAATCCCCTACCAAGCCCGCTGCGTCGCGTCGTCACCGCCCACCTCCTTGGCCAGCTCCCGGTACGCGATGGCGCCCCTGGACGTGGGATCGAACACGGTGATCGGTTGACCGAACGACGGGGCTTCCGAGAGCCGTACGGTCCGGGGGATGACGGTGCGGCACACCTTGTCGCCGAAGTGCTGGCGAACCTCGGCCACCACCTGGGCCGACAGCTTGGTGCGGGCGTCGTGCATCACCAGCACGATGGTCGACAGCTCGAGGCCGCCGTTGAGGTTGCGTTGGACCAGGTGGACGTTGCGCAGGAGCTGGCCGAGACCCTCGAGGGCGTAGTACTCGCACTGGATGGGCACGAGCACCTCCGAGGCGGCGGCCATCCCGTTGACCGTGAGCAACCCGAGCGATGGCGGGCAGTCGATCAGGACGTAGTCGTAGTTGCCCCTGACCTCCTCGAGCGCCCGCCGCAGCCGCAGCTCGCGGCTGAACGCAGGGACCAGCTCGATCTCGGCCCCCGCCAGGTCGAGGGCCGACGGCGCCACGAACAGGTTGCGCACCGAGGTGCCCTCGATGCAGTCGTCCATCGGCCGGTCCCGCAGCATGACGTCGTACATCGACACGTCGAGGTCGCGGACGTTGAGGCCGAGCCCGGTGCTGGCGTTGCCCTGGGGGTCGAGATCGACGACCAGGGTCCGGTGGCCCCGATCGGCCAGCGCGGCGCCGAGGTTCACCGCGGTGGTGGTCTTGCCCACCCCGCCCTTCTGGTTGGTGATGGCGAGCACGCGGGGCAGGGTCCTGGTCGACTCGGACGGGTCCTGGGGCGCGGCGGTGGCCGCTGCGGCGTCGACGACGGTCAGCGCGTCCTGGAGCTGGCGCACCTGGTCGGGCCGGGCGATCGGCACCGGTGGTTCGGATGACGGCGGGTCGAGCGACGAGAACGCGACCTCGGCGGGGGTGTCGCTCACTGGTGCACCGTCCTCGACTCACACCAACTCACGTCACCGCCGACCCGGGGGCACCAGTGAGCTCTTCGCCGCTTGGCGGCGAAGACGGGCTGTGTTGATGGTTCGCTCGCCCTGCGGGCTCGCTCATCGGTGTGCAATCCTTCACGGCCGGCCGGGTTGGGTCAAGCACCGGTTCAGGGTTGGCGGCGATGTTTCCCGTGAAACGTCGATCACCACAGCGGCCGCTTGGCCGGCAGGCCGACCCGGCGTGGGAAGTCGTCGCCACACGGCTCGGCCTGGATGAGCGTCTGGATCGTGGCCGGGGCGTCGTCGTCGACGATCGATGCACCGCGCCGCAGCCCCAGTCGGGCCAGGCCGGCGTCGCCCCACCGGGTTCCGTCCGTGGGCCCGGGGGGCTCGCTCACCAGCAGCCGGCCGCCCACCCTGAGGAACGGTGCGCCACACTCGGCGGTCACCGGCGGCGGCCCGAACGAGCGGGCGACGACGAGGTCGTGCCGCCCCCGCAACCCGGGGTCGCGCCCCGCGACCTCGGCCCGATCGCGGTGTACCACGATCCGGTCCGACCAGCCGAGCTCGATCACGGCGTCTCGCAGGAAGGCGGTGCGGCGCCGGCCGGCATCGAGCAGCACCCAGCGCGTCTCGGGCCAGACCGCCGCCAGGAACAAGCCGGGCACCCCGCCCCCGGCCCCCAGGTCGAGGGCCAGGTCGGGCGGATAGGCGGCGGCGGCGAAGGCGGCGGCGTGGACGATGTGGCCCTCCACCGGGGCGGGTCCGAGGAATCCGAGGGCCTGGGCCCGGCCCAGCACCTCCAGGAGCTGGGCCCGAACGGGCGGGGCCGGTCGATCAGCCGGCGTCGTCGCCCTCGGTGCCGCCGCCCTCGCCCGCGGCGGCCCCGGCGGGCACGCTCGGGCCGGCGTCGTCGGCCGGCTCCTCGACCGGGACGATCACCACCCGCCGGTTGGGTTCCTCGCCCTCGGAAACGGTGGTGACGCCGTCCAGCTCGGTCACCGTGTCGTGGACGATCTTGCGATCGGGAGGGGTCATGGGCTCGAGCGCCTTGGCGACGCCCGAGGTCTGGACGTCGGCGGCCACGTCCTGGACGAACCGGGCCAGCGCCTCCCGCCGGCGCTGCCGGTAGCCGGCGACGTCGATCCGCACCCGGGCCTCCCGCCCGCCGGCCAACCGGCGCTGCACGGCGGCCCGACCCAGCTCCTGGACCGACTGCAGCGTCTGGCCCCGTGGTCCGATCAGGATCCCGAGGGCGTCGCCCTCGATGCGGACCTCGATGGTCTCGTCGTCGATCGTCTCCTCGCTCAGCGCACCATCGAGCCCGAAGGCGTCCAACAGGCCCTCGAGGAACTCGGCCATGATGGCGGCCTGCTCCTTCGGGCTCAGTTCCGATCCCACGTCGGTCTCCTCCTCGCCGGCCCCGGCCGGATCCGGTGCCACCTTGTGTCGCACGTCGCCCGCAACTTCCCGGGGTCCGCCACCGCCGCCACCCCCGCGGCGGCGGGAGCGGCGG
>JBOGGX010000181.1:0-2857 GCA_050744245.1 Acidimicrobiales bacterium | reverse complement strand
CGGTCGTTGGGGGCAGCAGGGGAGATGAGGCCGCCGGGGGGGTCTGCGGCGCCGGAGGAGCCGGAGGCGCGGCGGGCGAGGGTGGATAGGTGGGCCAGGTGGGCGGAGCGGGCGGGGCGGGCGAGGCCGGGGAGCCGGGGCCCGGCCACGGCGACCGATGGTGGTTGCTGTCCATGGCGGCCATCCTGGGCGGCCCAACCGGGAGGCCCACTGGAGAACGCTGTGAATCCCCTGTGACCCCGTGAGGTGAGACTCGCAGCCGGCCCACAGTTGGCTCTCAGCTTCCGGTGGCAAGCTGGCGCCCATGTCCGGAGAACGGCTTCTGCTCGTCGACGACGAGGACAACCTGCGGTCGATGCTCGAGGCCGCCCTGCGCCACGTGGGTTTCGATGTCCACCCGGTGGCCAACGGGCGGGACGCGATCGACGCCGCGGGCGAGCTCCGACCCGACCTCATCGTCCTCGACGTGATGCTGCCCGACATCGACGGGTTCGAGGTGACGAGGCGGCTGCGGACCAACGGCAGCCGCACACCCGTCCTCTTCCTCACCGCCCGTGACGCCACCGAGGACAAGGTGAGGGGCCTTACCCTCGGGGGCGACGACTACCTGGTCAAGCCGTTCAGCCTCGAGGAGCTGGTGGCGCGGATCAACGCGGTGCTCCGGCGGGCGGGGACCGCCAAGGCGGATTCCGTGCTGTCCTGCGCCGACCTCGAGCTCGACGACGACGCCCACCGCGTCATCAGGGCCGGCCGGGAGGTGGCGCTGTCGCCCACCGAGTACAACCTCCTGCGCTACCTGCTCATCAACCAGGGGCGGGTCGTGTCGAAGGCCCAGATCCTCGACCATGTGTGGCAGTACGACTTCGGCGGCGACGGTGGCGTGGTCGAGACCTACATCGGCTATCTCCGGCGCAAGGTCGACAACGTCGATCCGCGGCTCATCCACACCATCCGCGGCGTCGGCTACGTGCTGCGCGAGACGCAGTAGAGGCCGGAAACGAGTGTCGCTGCGCGCGCGGCTGCTGCTCGGCATGGCGGTCATCGCCATGGTGCTCGCCTTCGCCGCCCTGCTGATCGTCACGATCACCGAGCGCAACCTCCTGGCCCAGGTCGACAGGGAGCTGGTCCGCACGCTGGGCCGCGACCCGGGCCGCCCGCCCGAGCCGGGCGAACCCCGCCTGAGCTCGTACTACATCGCAGGCATGCGGCCGGGCGGCGCCATCGCCTGGACCGTGCTCCCGAGCCGGACCGAAGCCGTCCCCGAGGTGACCTACGACGACGCGTTGCGGGCGGCGCGCGGGCCGACCACCGTGCCGAGCACCGAGTCGGACGTCCGCTACCGGATCGTCGCCCGGCAGTTGGACGGGGGACTGCTGCTCGTCGGCACGCCGCTGGACCACGTCGACACGACCATCGGCCAGCTCGTCGCCGTGGCCGTGTTCACCACGATCTCCGTGCTCGGCGCGCTGGCCCTGGTCACGTGGTGGGTCATGCGGCTCGGCGTCCGCCCGATCAAGCAGATGACGGCGACCGCGACCGACATCGCCGGCGGCAACCTGTCCCAACGGATCCCCGAGGCCACACCGGGAACCGAGGCCGGCGAGCTCGGGACCGCGCTCAACCAGATGCTCGGTCGGATCGAGGAGGCGTTCGACGAACGCACGCGGTCGGAGGGCCGGCTGCGGCGGTTCGTGGCCGACGCCTCCCACGAACTTCGGACCCCGGTGACCACGATCCGCGGCTATGCCGAGCTGTACCGCACCGGCGGCCTCGAGCAGGGGGACGAGCTGCAGGAGGCGATGCGCCGCACCGAGCAGGAGGCCGTCCGCATGGGGACGCTCGTCGACGATCTCCTGCTGCTGGCCCGGCTCGACACCGGGCGGCCGCTCGAACGTCAGCCCGTCGAGCTGGTCGCCATCGCCGAGGACGCGGTGCGCGACGCCAGGGCCGTCGATCCGGATCGGCCCGTCGCGGCGTCGACCGACGGACCGGTCACGGTGCTCGGCGACGAGGCCAGGCTCCGCCAGGTGATGGCGAACCTCCTCGGCAACGCGCTCGTGCACACGCCGCCGGGCACGCCGGTCGACCTCAGGGTCGGCCGCGTGGCCGACAAGGCGGTCGTCGAGGTGGTCGATCAGGGACCGGGCATGAGCGACGAGGTGGCGGCCCGGGCGTTCGAGCGGTTCTACCGGGCCGACCCGTCCAGGTCGCGGCACGGCGGCGGCACCGGGCTCGGGCTGGCGATCGTGCGGGCCACGGTCGGCGCCCACGGCGGCGTCGTCGTCCTCGACACCGCCCCGGGCCGGGGGACCACCGTGCGCATCGAGCTCCCGGCCCTCCCCGGCGCATCCGATTCTGGGTGAGACCGCGGGTGGTTCCCAGCGTTCGTTGAGGTTCGTCGGCGACGGTGATGGCGACGACGAGCGAAAGGACGAACATCGCATGGCAGATCGAAGGCTCCTGACCGCGGCCGCCATCACCGGTGCCCTGGCCGCCGGTGGCGTGGCCGGGGCCCTCCTCGGCGCGCCGACCATCTCCATCGCCCAGGAGAGCGACGATCCGACGACCACCGTGGCCGAGGCCGACGGCGACGCCCACCAGGGCGGGTGCTTCCCTGGTCGGGGCTTCGGCCTCATCTGGCACGGCCTCGAGGCCGCGGCGGGGGCGCTCGGGATCACCGAGGACGAGCTGCGCGACGCCATGGGTGATGGCCAGAGCATCGCCGAGGTGGCGGCGGCCGAGGGGGTGGAGGTCCAGACGGTGATCGACGCCCTGGTGGCCGAGGCCACGGCCAGGATCGACGAGGCGGTGGCCGACGGCGACCTGACCGAGGAGGAGGCCACCGAGCGCACGGCCG
>JBOGGX010000180.1:0-25053 GCA_050744245.1 Acidimicrobiales bacterium | reverse complement strand
ACTGCATGTCGACCAGCTTGCGGAGGAACTCGCGCTGGTCGATGTGGTCGCCGACCAGCTGGAACAGCACGTTCTCGCGGTACTCCTCCGGCGAGCCCAAGCCGTAGATGCACGACACCGAGGCGACGACGATGACGTCGCGGCGGGTGAGCAGCGCGGCCGTGGCCGAGTGGCGCAGCCGGTCGATCTCGTCGTTGACCGAGGAGTCCTTCTCGATGTAGGTGTCGGACGAGGCGATGTAGGCCTCGGGCTGGTAGTAGTCGTAGTAGCTGACGAAGTACTCGACGCGGTTCTCGGGGAAGAACTCGCGGAACTCGTTGGCCAGCTGGGCGGCCAGGCTCTTGTTGGGGGCGATGACGAGCGTCGGCTTCTGGACCCGCTCGATCGTCCAGGCGATGGTGGCGCTCTTTCCCGAGCCGGTGATGCCGAGCAGGGTCTGCTGGCGGTCGCCCCGCAGGACGCCGTCGGCCAGCCGGTCGATGGCTATGGGCTGGTCGCCGGCGGCGGCGAAGTCGGACACCACCTTGAACTCGGGCACGGGTCAGAGTGTACGGACCCCCTACGACACTCAAGCCCCACCGCAAACTCGACGCAGCTGTGGTCGAAATTCGACCGTGACTGCGTCGAGATGGATTCAGTCCTCGGCGGCGGGGCCGAGTTCCCGGGCGACGGTCGTCGCCTCGCCCGGGCTGACGCCGGCCCGGGCCGCCAGCCAGCAGGCCACGGGGGCCGCCGTCCGGTGCGAGGCATGGGCCGCCACCGCGGCCAGCGCCAACAGGTCCTCGAACTCCTCCGCGGTCGGCGTGGCGACGCCCAACCGCTCGGCGAATCCGGCCAACCACGCGGCCGCGAGCGCCTCCTCCTCTGCCGGTTCCGTCACGAGCCCTCCTTCTGAAGCCAGTCCCACAGCTCGTCGACCCGGCGGTCGAGATCGTCGAGCCCGTCCGAGTTGTCGACGACCCGGTCGGCCGCGGCCAGCCGGTCGGGCCGGCCGGCCTGGCTGGCCATCCTGGCCCGGACGTCGGCCTCGTCCATCCCCCGCTGCTCGACCAGCCGGCGCACGGCCACCTCGGGGTCGACGTCGACCACGACGACCGTGTCGAACCCGCCCCGAGCCGCCTCCACCAGGAGGGGAACGTCGTAGACGACGATCCCGTCGGCGCACTCGATCGACCCGATCCGGCGCTGGGCCTCGGCCGCCACCGCCGGATGGACGATGGCTTCCAGGTCGCGCCGGGCGCCAGGGTCGTTGAAGACGACGGCGGCCAGGGCCGGGCGGTCGAGGCCTCCGTCCGGGCCGACCACGCCCGGCCCGAAGCGCTCGACGATCCGGTCGAACACCTCGGTCCCCGGCCGCTGGAGCTGTCGGGTGATGGCGTCGGCGTCGATCACCGTCGCCCCTCTGGCCGCCAGTCGGCGGGCCACGGTCGACTTCCCCGACCCGATCCCGCCCGTGAGCCCGACGATAAGCACGTCGTCGATCCTGGCACGGAGCGGTCGCGGCCGCACCGGCCGCCGGCCGCCCCGTACCCTTTGGCGATGGCTGCGGTCTCGACGCGGGGCTCGGGCGAGCGCGTCGACCGGCTCCAGCCCTTCCGGTCGGTGATCGTGCTCACCCGGTGGGCGACGCTCGGCCTCAGCCTGGTCGACCTCATCGGCACCGGCGACCGGCACCGCCCGATCGACATCGTGTGCTTCGCCGTGCTCGTGGCCAACGGCCTGTTCAGGACGATCCGCCCCCTCCGCGACCGGGGCACGACCGCCGACGCCCTGGCCCTGCTCAGCGGGATCACCTTCCATGCCCTCGTCGTGGCCCTCACCGGCTACCTGGCCTCGCCGATCGTCTACACCCTGGTCACCCATGTCGTCATGGCCGGCCTGGCCCGCGGGCTGAGCGCGGCGATGGCCATCGCCATCGGCGCCCCCTTGAGCGTCGGGGCCGCCGAGGTGGCCTTCACCGACAACCGGCCCGGCGACATCGAGTGGGTCTGGGTGGCCTGGCTCATGCTGGTCGCGGTCACCTCGACCTACGCCCGGCGCCTCTCGGGCGAGGCCAGCCGGCGCCAACTGGCGGCCATGGACCGTCTGAGCCGGCTGGCCGACGCCAACGCCCTGCTGTTCGCCCTGCACCGCGTGGCGCAGACGCTGCCGGTCTCGCTCGATCTCAACGAGACGGTCGAGTCGACGGTCACCCGGCTCCACGACCTCTTCGACCACGAGCTGGCCGCCCTCCTGCTGTTCGACGAGACGGACCAGGGATGGGAGCTGGTCCGGTCCGACGGACCGGCCGCCACCACGGTCGACCTGCCGGCCAAGATCGCCGCCGGCCGGCTGCCGCCGCCGCTGGCCCGCGCCGTGGCCGGCGGGTTCCTCGTGCAGGTGTCCGACCTGTCCTCCGACGGAGGGCCGGGGCTGTGGCCGGCCGCCGGGTCCGGGCTCTACATCGTGCTGCCCGCCCGCGGCTCGGTCGTCGGGTTGATCGCCCTCGAGCACGCCGAGCCCAACCATTTCGACCGTCGCGACGTCGAGCTCCTGTCCGGCTATGTCGAGCCGGCCGCCCTGGCCATCGACAACGCCAGGTGGTTCTCCCGCCTGCGAACCGTCGGCGCCGAGGAGGAACGCAACCGACTCGCCCGCGATCTCCACGACCGCATCGGGCAGTCGCTGGCCTACCTCGCCTTCGAGCTCGACCGGCTCATCCGGGCCAACGAACGGGGCGACGACGTGGCGGCCGAGCTGGCGCGGCTGCGTGACGACACGCGCCGGGTGGTGAGCGAGGTCCGGGAGACGCTGTACGAGCTGCGCACCGAGGTGACCCCCGACCAGGACATCCTGACCGCCTTGGGGTTGTTGGGCGACCGGTTGAGCCACCGCAGTGGCATCGAGGTCGACGTGAGCGGCACGCCCAGCGGCCGGCTCCCTCTGCCCCAGGAGCGGGAGTTGTTCCGCATCGCCCAGGAGGCCGCGGTCAACGTCGAGCGCCACGCCAACGCCACCCACCTCGCCATCACCTGGTGGTCGGACGGCCACGCCGCCATCCTCGAGGTCACCGACGACGGCCGGGGCTTTCCCGCCGGGCGCGCCGGACGAGCCGACTCCTACGGCATCGTCGGCATGCGCGAACGAGCGGCCAGCGTCGGCGCCACCCTCGAGATCGAGAGCCTTCCCGGACAGGGCACCAGGGTGCGCTGCGTCAGGAGCGAGGACGGGGCGGCTCCGCCCATGGTGAGCGAACGGCGGCCGGGCTGATAGAAGGGAGGACCGATGACCATCCGTCTCCTGCTGGCCGACGATCACCGCATGCTTCGGGAAACGCTCCGCCGATCGCTCACCGACGAGGGCTTCGACGTGGTGGGCGAGGCGGGCAACGGCGACGAGGCGGTGCGGCTCGCCGAGCAGCTCAGACCCGACGTCGTCCTCATGGACGTCACCATGCCCGAGGTCGACGGCATCACCGGAACGAGACGGATCGTCGCCGCCTGGCCCGAGATCAGGGTCGTGATGCTCACGATGCACGCCGACGCCGACATGGTGCGCCGCGCGGTCGACGCCGGCGCCACCGGCTACCTCACGAAGGACTGCTCGACCGACGACATCGTGGCCACCATCCGGGCCGCGGCCGACGACGACGCCACCATGTCGCCCGGCCTGGCCCGGGGGTTCCTGGACGAGGCCAGACGGCTCACGCCCGATCCGGACGATGCCGATCCGATCATCACCCGACGCGAGGTCGAGGTGCTCCAGGCCATCGCCGACGGCCTGTCACCGGTCGAGGTCGCGTCCGAGCTCTACATCAGCCAGAAGACGGTCAAGAACCACCTGGCCTCGATCTATCAGAAGCTCGACGCCCGCGACCGCACCCAGGCCGTCGTCAACGCCATGCGCATGGGAATCATCCACTTGCGGTAGCCGCCCCGAGCGCGGTCCGTGAATTGAGTCGGATGGCCCATGCGGCGAGCGGGCGGGGCCGTCCAGAGTGGCGCACGGGTTCCGAGCTGCGGAATCCGGCGCGAGAAGGGGAAGCGAGCATCCGATGGTCCGCCCGAAGGGTGTAGGGGTGGATCCGCCGCGCCAACCCGAGCGCGGGGCGACCCGCGCCCAGTACCTGGTGTTCCTGGTCCTGGTGCTGGCGGCGTTCGCCGTCACCGCCATCCTGCTGTGGACCCGCATCGACGGCGACTCCGGCTTCGCCGTCAGCTGGTTCAGCTGAGCATCACTCGGCCGCGGGACCCGACCCGTTCGGAGCGGCCTCGGTCGGCTCGACCTCGACCTCGGCCTCGGCGGCCTCGGCGGCCGCGGCCGCGGCCTCGCCCGGGCTGAGCTGCTCGTACTCGGCCCACGCCTCCTCGTAGCTCGAGACGTCGTAGTCGGGGCCGATGTAGTTGCCGTGCTCGTCGAAGGCGTGCTCGCCGAAGTGCTCACGGTACTCCTCGGCCACCTCGCCCCCCTCGGCCGCCTGCTTGATCGACAGGCTGATGCGCCGGCGCTGCAGGTCGATGTCGATGATCTTGACCCAGAGCTCCTCGCCCGGCGTGACCACCTGCTCGGGAAGGTCGACGTGGTGGGCCGACATCTCCGAGATGTGGACAAGGCCCTCGATGCCGTCGCCGACCTGCACGAAGGCGCCGAACGGCACCAGCTTGGTGACCCGGCCGTACACGAGCTCGCCCACCTTGTGGGTGGTGGCGAACTCCTGCCACGGGTCCTGCTGGGTGGCCTTGAGCGACAGGCTGATTCGCTCCCGGTCGAGGTCGACGTCGAGCACCTGCACCTCGACCTCGTCGCCGACCTGGACGACGGAGCCGGGATGGTCGACGTGCTTCCACGACAGCTCGGACACGTGGATCAGGCCGTCCATGCCCCCGAGGTCGACGAACGCACCGAAGTTGACCACCGAGGAGACGACCCCCTTGCGGATCTCGCCCGGCTTGAGGTTCTCAAGGAACTCCTCCCGCTGCTCCTTCTGGGTCTCCTCCAGGTGGGCCCGGCGCGACAGGACCACGTTGTTGCGGTTCTTGTCGAGCTCGATGATCTTGGCGTCGAGCGACTTGCCGACGTAGGGCTGGAGATCGCGGACCCGCCGCAGCTCGACCAGCGACGCCGGGAGGAAGCCCCGCAGCCCGATGTCGATGATGAGGCCGCCCTTGACCACCTCGATCACGGGGCCGGAGACCACGCCGTCGGCGTTCTTGATCTCCTCGATCCTGCCCCAGGCCCGCTCGTACTGGGCCCGCTTCTTGGACAGGATGAGCCGGCCCTCCTTGTCCTCCTTCTGGAGGATCAGGGCCTCGACCCGCTCGCCCAGCGACACGACCTCGCTCGGGTCGACGTCGTTGCGGATCGACAGCTCCTTGGCCGGGATCACGCCCTCGGATTTGTACCCGATGTCGAGCAGGACCTCGTCCTTGTCGACCCGCACCACCTCGCCCTCGACGATCTGGCCGTCGGTGATCTCGACCAATGTGGCGTCGATGGCGTCGAGCAGGTCCTGGCCCGCAAGGTCGTTCACCACGACCTCGCGGGGCTGATAGGCCCCGTCGTCGGAGAAGGTTCCGAAGTCGGGTGTGGTCTCGGCCGCCGGTTCGGTCGGCGCCTCGACTGACGCCTCGATGGGCTGCGGTGCCTGGGGTTCCGACTCGGCGACGGGAGCGGCCGATTCGGCTGCGGTTTCGTCGGTTGCGTCGGGGGTCGTCGTGGTCTGGTCGGACAAGGGGATGCTCACTCTGGGTTTCGGGATTGGGGAGTGGCCAGGCGCCGACCTCTGGGGCGCCCGACCGGCGAACCAATCTACCAGCCCGAATGGGCTAGGGCGCCACCTCTTCGAGTCCGGGCGGCCGCGACCCGGTCGCCTTCTCCCACGCGGCGGCCGCGCCCCGCTGGGCCAGCAGCCGGGCGACGGCGATGGCGACACCCGAGGCGACGGTGTAGATGACCGCCTCGCTCCACGTCGTCTGGGGAGAGGCCGGGTTGGTCGGCGGTTTGCGACCACGCGACCGTTGCCAGGCCGAGGTCAGGAGCCGCCGGGTGAGCGCGCCGGCGACCGCGCCGGCCAGGGCTCCGATCGCCTGCCACATCAGCTTCTTCGGCATTGGCTCGATCACTTCCCGCTGGCTCGATCCCAGCGTCAGCCCTTGGCGTCGGCCCACGTCCGGCCGAACGACAGGTTGACCTCGAGCGGCACCCGCAGATCGGCCGCATGGGCCATGGCGTCGAGGGTCACCTCGGCCGCCCGGTCGTGCTCGTCGGGTGGCACCTCGAGGATGACCTCGTCGTGGACCTGGAGCACCAGCCGGCTGCGCAGGGCGCCGTGCTCGAGCGCGGCGTCGAGCCGCACCAGGGCGGCCTTGAAGATGTCGGCCGCCAGACCCTGGATGCCGGCGTTCATGGCCTGGCGTTCGCCGGCCTGACGGACCCGGTAGTTGTCGCTCATGAGCTCGGGGATGAACCGCTTCCGGCCGAACAGCGTCTCGGTGTAGCCCCGCAGCCGAGCCTCGGTGACCGTGCGCTCCATGTACTCGTGCACGTGGGGGAAGGCCTCGAAATAGGCGTTCAGGATCTCGGCCGCCTCCTCGACGGCGATGTTGAGCCGCTGGGACAGCCCGTAGGCCTCCATGCCGTAGGCCAGGCCGTAGCTCACCATCTTCGCCTTCGACCGCATGTCGATGGTGACCTGGTTCGGGGCGACGCCGAACACCCGCGACGCGGTTGCGTTGTGGATGTCGGTGCGCGCCTCGAACGCGCCGATCAGCCCGGGATCCTCGGCCAGGTGGGCGATGCAGCGCAGCTCGATCTGGTTGTAGTCGGCGATGAGGAACTCGCAGCCGGCGGCCGGGACGAACGCCTCGCGGAAGGCCCGGCCCACGTCGCTGCGCACGGGGATGTTGTGCAGGTTGGGTGCGTCGGAGCTGAGCCGCCCGGTGCGGGCCACCGTCTGGTTGAACGTGGCCCGGATCCGCCCGTCGGGCTGGACCTCGGAGAGGAGGCCCTCGCCGTAGGTCGAGCGCAGCTTTTCGACCTCTCGGTACTGCAGGAGGTGGTCGATGATGGGGTGCTGCCCGGCCAGCTTCTGGAGCGAGGCCGCGTCGGTGGAGAAGCCCGTCTTGGTGCGCTTCTGCGGGCTCAGCCCGAGCTTGTCGAAGAGGATCTGGCGCAGCTGCGGGGTCGAGTTGATGACGAACTCGGTGCCGGCGTCGTTCCAGATCTGCTGGGTCAGCTCGGCCGCCTGGTTGGCCATCTCGTCGTTGAGCCGGCGCAGCTCGGCGACGTCGACGCCGACGCCGGCGTGCTCCATGCGGGCCAGCACCCGCACCAGCGGGATCTCGATCTCGTCGTTGAGCCGGCTCATCCCCTGGTCGAACAGGGCGTCGCGCAACGGGCCGATCAACCGGGATACGGCGAGGGCCCGACGAGCGGCCTCGAGCGCCGGGGGTGCGCCCGAGCCGTCGAGGTCGAGCTGGCCGTCGGCCGGTCCCCCCTCGGTGGGCAGGGCCAGGTTGGCGTGGCGGAACAGGATCTCGGGCAGCAGGTAGCGAGACTCGGCCGGGTCGAGCAGGTAGGCCGCGATCTGGGTGTCGAGCCCGAGCCGGCCGACGTCCACCCCGGCGACCAGCAGCGCCCGCATCAACGCCTTGGCGCCGTGGGCCGCCAGCCGACGACCATCGGCGCCGGCGAGCCTGAACAGCGCGGCCAGCACCTCGCCGTCACCCAGCAGGTCGCCCGGCACCCAGGCCACGTCGCCGAGGGTGTCGTCGATGACGAAGGCCAGGCCGACGATCTCGGAGCGGCCCTCGGCTCCCAGCCACGCCGCGTCGATGGCGAGCAGGTGGTCGCCGTCGCGGTCGGCGGCCAGCCGGTCGAGCAGCTCGACCGCGGCGGCCGGGCCGCCCACGGCCGCGACCTCGGCCTCGATGACGTCGACGTCGGCCGGGGCCACGGCCCCGGTCTCCTCGGGGAAGGCCTCGACCAGCCGGTCGTGCAGGGTGCGGAACTCGAGGAAGTCGAAGAGCTTGCGCACCTCGTCCCGGTCGAAGGGCTCGCGTCGAAGATCGTCGAGCCCGACCGCGAGGGGCACGTCGCGCACCAGCACCATCACGTGGGCGTTGGCCCGCACCTGGTTCTCGTGGTCGACCAGGTTGGTCCGCAGCCTCGGTGTCTGCTCGTCGACGTGTTCGTAGATGCCGTCGATCCCGCCGTAGGTGGTGATGAGCTTGGCCGCGGTCTTCTCCCCCACCCCGGGCACGCCCGGCAGGTTGTCGGACGGGTCGCCCCGCAGGGCGGCGTACTGGGAGTAGAGCCGGGGCGGCACCCCCGTCTTCTCCACGATCCCGGCCTCGTCGTACTCGACGTAGTCGGAGACGCCGCGACGGTTGTAGAGCATCGTGACGAGCGGGTCCTCGACGAGCTGGAACTCGTCGCGGTCGCCGCTCACGATCATCACGCTCACTCCGGCATCGCGGGCCTGGGTGGCCAGGGTGGCGATGACGTCGTCGGCCTCGAAGCCGGGGGCGTCGACGATCGGGAAGCGCAGGGTCTCGACGACCTGGCGGACCAGCCCCATCTGCTCCCGGAGGATGTCGGGGGCGGCGCTGCGGTTGGCCTTGTAGCTGTCGATTGCGTTGTGGCGGAACGTGCGCTCGGGCCGGTCGAAGGCGACCACGATGTCGTCGGGCCGGTGGTCGCGCACCAGGTTGAGGAGCATCGCGGTGAAGCCGTACACCGCGTTGGTGACCTGGCCTGAGGCCAGGGCGATGTCGGCCGGGAGGGCGTGGAAGGCGCGGTAGGCGAGCGAGTTCCCGTCGATCAGCATCAACTTGGCCATGCTTATGGCCGCACTCGCTTCGCTCGCCGCGGCTGGCCGCCTGCGCCTGGCGGCGCGACGGCGGCCCCCTCACCAGGCCACGCGAACGCCCTCAACGTGGCTTCAGCTCGCCGTCGATGACCTGCTGGGCCACCGACTTGAGGTTCCGGCGGGTGTCCATCGCCGTCTTCTGCACGAACCGGAAGGCGTCGGCCTCGGACAGACCGTGGTTGTCCATCAGCCGGCCCTTGGCCCGGTCGACGAGCTTGCGCGTCTCGAGCTGCTCGGCGAGCGACAGGTTCTGGTCGGCCAGGGCCCGCATCTCGTTGAACCGGCCCAGGGCGACCTCGACCGCAGGGATGAGCTCGCTCTTCTGGAACGGCTTGACCAGATAGGCCAGGGCGCCGGCGTCGCGGGCCTGCTCGATGAGGTCACGCTGGCTGAACGCGGTGAGGATGAGGACGGCCGCCTTCTTCTCCGACGAGATCTCGCGGGCGGCGGCCAGGCCGTCGAGGCCGGGCATCTTGATGTCGAGGATGGCCAGGTCGGGTTCGAGCCGGCGGACCAGGTCGATGGCCTCGTCGCCCCGGCCGGTCTCACCGACGACGTCGTAGCCCTCCTCCTCGAGGGTCTCCTTGAGGTCGAGGCGGATGATGGCCTCGTCCTCGGCGATCACGACACGGGTGGGCACGGGCTCCCCCTCCCTTTGGGCCGGCGGTGGAGATCAACCGCGGCTGCGGGCGATCAGGCGGTCGAGCAGCTCGTCCTGGGCGGACTCGAGCCGCTCGATGGCGGACTGGACGGTGGCCCGGTGCTTGGCCAGCGCATCGACGTGACGCTGGGCGTCGCGGTGTTCGGCCTCGGCCAGCGGTGTCTCCGACACCAGCGCCCGCAACCGGGTGTCGTCGGCCTCGTCGGCCAGCGCCGCGAGCTGCTCGTCGGTGACGGACAGCTCGGCCCGCAGCTCCTTGAGCCGCTCGCTGACCTGGGTCAACCTGCGTTCGACCAACGACCGGGACATCGGCGGAATCGTACCTTGCTCCCTACAGTGGCGTGGATGTGGCGGCTGCTCCTGCTCAGCTTCATCTGGGGGTGGTCGTTCCTGTTCATCAAGGTCGCGGGCGACGGGATGACCGCCGTCACCGTGGCCTGGCTGCGGGTCGCGTTCGGCGCCCTCGCCCTGGTGCTGCTCGGGCGGGCGATGGGCGTGACGCCGCCGACCGGCCGGGCGCGATGGCGCGACCTCGCCATCGCGTCGATCCTGGCCAACGCGGTGCCGTTCACCCTGCTGGCCTGGGCCACCGAACACATCGCCACCGGGCTGACCGCGGTGCTCAATGCTTCGACCCCCCTGTTCACCGCGCTGGCCGCCGCCCTCTACCTGCAGGAACGGCTCGGGCGGCTCCAGGCGTTCGGGCTGGTCGTCGGGTTCGCCGGCGTCGCGATCGCCGCCGGCTTCGGTGGGCGCGACCTGGCCGACTCCTCGCTGCTCGGCGCGCTGGCCGCGGTCGCCGCCGGCGCCTGCTACGGCGCGTCGTTCGCGTTCATGCGCCGGCACCTCGTCGACATCCCGCCGCTCGCCGCGGCCACCGGCCAGCTGCTCGTCGGCGCCGCGCTCCTGGCGCCGCTGGCCATCGTCACCTCGGTCGTCGACCGGTTCGACCCGACGCCGACCCGGGCGCTGGCCGTCGTCCTGCTCGGCGTGGTCGGCACCGGGGTCGCCTACGTCCTCAACTACCGGCTGCTGGCCGAGCTCGGCCCGACCAAGACCTCGCTCACCACGTACATCATCCCCGTCGTGGCCATCGTCCTCGGGGTCGTCGTCCTGAACGAGCCGTTCTCGCTGCGGATCGTCGTCGGGGGGGCGGTCATCGCCGTCGGCGTCGCCCTCGTCCACGAGCGGGTGCTCGGCCGCCGGAGCCGGCTGCCTGCGGCCCCGACGGCCGCCGTCGTCATGGCGCTGGTCCTGCTGACCGCGGCGGCCGGCTGCTCCGACGATGACGGGTCGGCCGACGGCGGCGACGCCTGCGGGTCGGTGCGGACCGAGGCCCTCGACCCGGACTCGACCCAGCACGTCCTGGCCAACGCGCCCGAGCCGACCTATCTCTCCGACCCGCCGACCTCCGGCCCCCACCAGCCGGGCCGCCCGCAGTCCGGTGCGGTCGACGAGCCGCTGTCGAAGCCGGTGCAGGTCGGTCTGCTCGAGGAGGGCCAGGTGCTGATCCAGCACGTCGACGCGCTCGAACCGGCGACGGTCGACGAGCTGGTCGCGCTCGGTCCCGACGTGGTCGTGGCCCCGAACCCCGACCTGCGCGAGCCGATCGTCGCCACCGCGTGGCGGCACAAGCTCGAGTGCTCGGACGTCGACCTGGCCGACCTGCGAGACTTCGTCGACGCCTACGCCGACGTCGGGGCCGCCAATCACTGACCGGCGCCCGGAGGGCGACGGGCAGGGGAGTCTGGCGAATGACCACGGACGCGTGGGGCATCGAGAGCGGGTACCTCGACGTCGAAGGCTTCTGGCACGAGACGACGCAGGAGACCCGCCAGGCGCTGCGGGTGGGCATGGGCGGGATGGCCGAGTACGACGACCCGCCGCCCCGGTCGCGGCCGGTCTGGTTCGTCCGCCAGGGCACGGGCCCGTCGGTCGAACGGCCGGCCGAGGTGATCCTGGAGGACGGCGCCGAGCTCAGGATCACGCGGGCCCTGCCCCCGGACCTGCCGCTCGGCTACCACGAGCTGGCGCCGTCGGACGGGGGACCGGTGACCCGCCTCATCGTGGTCCCCGACCGCTGCCACCTCCCCGACGACCTGCACGTGTGGGGCTGGATGGTCCAGCTCTACGCCACCCGGGCGACGTCGAGTTGGGGGATCGGCGACCTCGGCGACCTGCGCCGGCTGGGCGAATGGTCGGCCGGGCTCGGCGCCGGCGTGCTTGGGGTCAACCCGCTGCACGCCCAGCTTCCCTTCGCCCACCAGGACCCGAGCCCGTACTTCCCGAGCAGCCGGCGGTTCGTCAACCCGCTGTACCTCCGCATCGAGGAACTGCCGGGCTACGACCCGGACGACCCGGTGCTGGCCGAAGCGGCCGCCGCCGGCCGGGCCCTCAACGCAGACCGGCTCATCGACCGCGATCGGGTGTGGGCGCTCAAGCTGGCCGCCCTCGAGCACCTCTGGGCGCGGTTCGGCGGCGACCCGGACTTCGACGACTACTGCGACCACCAGAGCATCGACCTGCACGGCTTCGCCTCCTTCTGCCTCATGGCCGAGGACCACGGCGCCCCCTGGACCAAGTGGCCGACCGAGTACCGGCGGCCGACGACCCCGGCCACCATGCGCCACGTGCTGGCCCATGCCGATCGGGTCAGGTTCCACGAGTGGCTCCAATGGCTGCTCGACCGGCAGCTGGGCCAGGCGGGGGACGCCATCCCGCTCCTCGTCGATCTCGCCGTCGGCGTCGACCCGGGCGGCGCCGACGCCTGGATGTGGCAGGACGTGCTCGCCCCCGGGGTCACGGTCGGCGCGCCCCCGGACACGTTCAACCGCCGGGGCCAGGACTGGGGATTCAACCCGTTCGTGCCGTGGAGGCTCAGGGCCGCCGGCTACCGCCCGTTGGTCGAGACGTTGCGGGCCGTCATGCGCCACGCCGGGGGCCTGCGGGTCGACCACGTGATGGGGCTGTTCCGGCTGTTCTGGATCCCGCCGGGCGCCAGCCCGAGCGAGGGGGCCTACGTCCGCTTCCCCTCCAACGAGCTGCTCGACATCGTGGCCCTCGAGAGCGTGAGGGCCGGGTCGTGGATCGCGGGCGAGGACCTGGGCACGGTGGAAGACCACGTCCGTCAGGCGCTCGGCGACCGCGGCATCCTGTCGTACCGGCTCGTGTGGTTCGAGCCGGGACCGCCCGAGAGGTATCCCCGCCAGTCGCTGGCGGCCATCACCACCCACGACCTGCCCACCGTCACCGGCCTGTGGTCCGGCCGCGACACGGCCGCCCAGCGCCGCATCGGCATGCCGGTCGACGACGGTGCGGCCGACGAGGTGCTGGCCCGGCTGCGGTCGGTCTCGGCATCGGCCGCGACCGGCGACGCGCCCGTCCGCCGCGTCGTCATCGAGGCGTGCGGGCGGTTGGCCCGGGCGCCGTCGATGGTCGTGACCGCCACGCTGGAGGACGCCGTCGGCGTCGAGGAGCGGCCGAACATGCCGGGGACGCTCGACGAGTGGCCCAATTGGCGGCTGGCGCTGCCCACCGTGATCGATGAGCTCGAGCGCGACGCCGACGTGCTCGCCCTCGCCCGGGTCATGGGCGAGGGTCGATCCGCCGGGCGCCCGATCGACCGGGCGCCGAACCCGCGTCCTAGGGTTGGGTCGATGCCCGATGACGTCGCCACGGTCGAGGTCTCGGGGCGCACCCTGGAGGTGTCGAGCCCGGACAAGGTCTTCTTCGAGGAGCGGGGCGACACCAAGCTCGACCTGATCCGGTACTACCTGGCCGTCGAGGAGCCGGTGCTGCGCACCATGGGCGGCCGACCGGTGCTGATGCAGCGGTTTCCGCACGGCGCCACCGGCAGCTCGTTCTTCCAGAAACGGGTTCCGGCCAACGCCCCAGACTGGCTGACGACCACGATCGTCGAGACCCCGAACGGCACCACGTCGAGGGCCCTGGTCGTGGCCGACCTGGCCCACGTCGTGTGGGCCGTCAACCTCGCCTGCCTCGGCTTCCACGTCTGGCCGTACCAGGCCGCGGACCCGGCCCATGCCGACGAGCTCCGCCTCGACCTCGACCCGACGCCTGGCATCGAGTTCGCGTCGATCAGGGAGGCGGCGGCCGAGGTCAAGCGGCTGCTCGACGAGCTGGGGGTCGTCGGCTACCCGAAGACCACGGGGAACCGCGGCATCCACGTCTACGTTCGGCTCGAACCGAGGTGGGACGCGATCGCGGTGCGGGCCGCGGCCGTGGCCGTGGCTCGGGAGCTGGCCCGCCGGCGGCCGGACCTCATCACCGACGCCTGGTGGAAGGAGGAGCGGGGCCGCCGGGTGTTCGTCGACTTCAACCAGAACGCACCGCACAAGACCGTGTTCGGCGCCTGGTCGGCCCGGGCCCGGGCCGGCGGGCAGGTCTCGACCCCGCTGGCCTGGGACGAGATCGAACGCATCCACCCCGACGAGTTCACGATCGCCAACGTGCCCACCCGGCTGGCGTCGATCGGCGACCCGTGGGCGGCGATCAACGACCGACCCCAGTCGCTCGAGCCGTTCCTCGCCATGAGCGAGCGCGACCTGGCGTCCGGCCTGGCCGACGCACCCTGGCCGCCGGTCTACCCCAAGATGCCGGGTGAACCCCCGCGGGTGGCGCCGAGCCGGGCCAGGAAGGACTGACGGCCCGCGATCTGACTCGACCGCCGGCCCTGCCGTACCGTTCGCCCGCAAGTGGAAGCCGTCGACTCCCAGTCGCCCGCAACCAGGGTGGACGCCAGGTCCGATGACCGGGCGGCGACCGAGGCCTCGGCCCGCGCCGCCTTCAAGACCTCGATCCTCGTGTCGGCCGTGCGCTGCCTGTTCGCCTATGTCCTGTTGCCCGCGCTGGCGCCGATCATCGACCTGACCCGAGGCGTCGGCCCCGTGGTGGGCCTCGTGGTGGGGGCGGTGTCCGCGGTCGCCATCGGTCTCGGCATCCGCCGGTTCTGGGCCGCCGACAGCCGCTGGAAGTGGGCCTACACCGTGATCGGGATCGGGGTGCTCGTCCTGCTCGGGGTGCAGGCGGTGGGCGACGTCAGCAATCTCTCTGGTTGAGGTGCCCGGGGCGGGACTCGAACCCGCACGCCCTTGCGGGCAACGCCTTTTGAGGGCGCCGTGTCTCCCGATTCCACCACCCGGGCGGGGTCAGGCAGCCTACCCCGGTACCCTGACCCGGTCCGGTCCCCCGCCCGCCCCCGTGCACCTCACGTTCACGAGATCGTGACAGAAATGAAACGTACGGGGGCAGGCACGGGTCGGACACTGTCAGCCCACCGATCGGGCGAGAAACCAGGGGCACTCTCTTCTTCATGATCGCGTTCACCTTCCCGGGCCAAGGCTCGCAGAAGCCAGGCATGGGTCGTGCATGGGTCGAGCACCCATCGTGGGAGCTGGTCGGCGAGGCGTCGGCCACCGCCGGGCGCGACGTCGGCTGGCTGCTGACCGAGGCCGGCGCCGACGACCTCCGGCAGACCCGCAGCTCCCAGCTGGCCACGTTCGTGCTCAGCCTGGTCGTGCTCGACGCGGTCGAGCGTCTCGGCGTCGAGCCGGCCCGGTTCGCCGGGCACAGCCTGGGCGAGTACACCGCCCTAGCCGCGGCCGGCGCCGTCGAGTTCACCGACGCCATCCGGCTGGTCGTCGAACGGGGTGAGGCCATGCAGCAGGCGGCCGAGGCCCGCACCGGCACCATGGCCGCCGTGCTCGGCCTCGACGACGACGACGTCGAGATCGCCTGCCACCGCGCCGTCGACAACGTCTGGGTGGCCAACTACAACGCTCCCGGCCAGGTGGTGATCGCGGGCGACCCGGCGGCCATCGCCGCCGCCGGGGGGTTCGCCAAGGAGCTCGGGGCCAGGCGGGTCATGGGCCTCGACGTCGGCGGCGCGTTCCACACGCCGTTCATGGCGCCGGCGCGCGACCTGCTCACCAAGGCCCTCGACGAGGTCGACGTGCGCAACAGCGACGTTCCCGTCATCTCCAACGTCGACGCCCAACCGCACTCCCAGGCCGACGAATGGGCCACGCTCCTCGCGGCCCAGCTCTGCAGCCCGGTCCGCTGGCGGCAGGCGCTCCACAACCTCGACCGGTCCGGCGTCACCACGTTCATCGAGCTCGGCCCCGGCACCGTCCTCACGGGGCTGGCCAGGCGCACCGTCACCGGCGCCCGGGCCCACTCGGTCGCCACGCCAGACGATCTCGACCGCCTGCTCGATGCCCTCACCGGGCATCAGCCCGACGTCGGCGCCGAAGGCGAGCACCTGTTCATGACCGAACGGATGGTGGTCAGCCCTTCGGCCGGCATCTTCGTCCCCGATCCGGCGCTCGCCCCGGGCGAACCGTTGACCGTCGGCCGCCGGCTCGGGAGCGTGGCCGGTGACGAGGTCGTCTCGCCGTTCGACGGGACCCTCATGGGCGTGCTGGCCAAGGACGGCGAGCGGGTCATGACCCATCAGCCCGTCGCCTGGCTGCGCACGGCCTAGCCGGCCCGGCCGAGAGGAGAACCACCATGCGTGGCGCACGGATCACCGGCTGGGGCGTCGGCCTGCCCGACAAGGTCGTCACCAACCTCGACCTCGAGGCCAGCCTCGACACCAGCGACGCCTGGATCACCGAGCGCACCGGCATCAGGGAGCGCCGCATCGGCGGCACCACGGCCGGCCTGGCCGTCGAGGCCGGCCAGGCGGCGATGACGAAGGCGGGCGTCGACCCGGCCGACATCGACCTGCTCGTACTGTGCACGACCACCCCGGACCAGACCGTGCCCGCCACCTCGGCGCAGGTGCAGCACGAGCTGGGTCTGCGGTGCGGAGCCTTCGACCTCAACGCGGCCTGCTCCGGCTTCGCCTACGGGATGGTCATGGCCCACGGGATGATCGACGCCGGCATGCAGAAGGTGCTGCTCGTCGGGTCGGAAACGCTGTCGCGCATCGTCGACTGGGACGACAGGACGACGGCGGTCCTGTTCTCCGACGGGGCCGGGGCCGCGGTCATCGAGGCGTGCGACGGTCCGGGCCAGCTGCTCGGGTGGGACCTGGGCTGCGACGGCGGCGCCCGGCCGATCCTGTACGCCGATGTCGGCGGCTACATCCAGATGGAGGGGCGCGAGGTCTTCCGCCGGGCGGTTCGAGTCATGGTCGACTCGGCCAACAAGACCATGGCCCAGGCCGGCGTGTCGGCCTCCGACATCGCCCTGGTCGTCCCGCACCAGGCCAACATCCGGATCATCCAGGCCGCCTGCGACCGGATCGGCATCCCCATCGAGCGGACGTCGATCGTGCTCGACCGCATCGGCAACAACTCGTCGGCGTCGATCCCCATCGCCCTCGTCGACGCCGTCGACGCCGGACGGGTCGCACCCGGTGAGCTCGTGCTGATCGTCGGCTTCGGGGCCGGGATGACCTGGGCCAGCGCGTTGATCAGATGGGAACCGTGACCGAGCTTCAGCCTCGAACCGTCGTCGTCACCGGCGGGGCCCGCGGCATCGGCCTGGCCTGTTCGCGGGCCTTCGTCGCGGCCGGCGACCGGGTGGCGGCCCTGGCCCGGTCGAGCACGACCGAGGAGCTCCTGTGCGTCCCCTGCGACATCGGCGACACCGACCAGGTCGAGGCGGCCTTCGCCAAGGTCGAGGCCGAGCTCGGGCCGGTGCAGGTCGTGGTGGCCAACGCCGGCGTCACCCGCGACAAGCTGCTGGCCCGGATGAGCGACGAGGAGTTCGGCTCGGTCGTCGACACCAACCTCGGCGGTGCCTTCAGGGTCGCCCGGCGGGCCATCGGTCCGATGCTGCGGGCCCGCTGGGGCCGGCTCATCTTCGTGTCGTCGGTGGTGGCACTGTCCGGTGGTCCCGGCCAGGCCAACTACGCCGCGTCGAAGGCCGGGCTGGTCGGGCTGGCCCGCTCGATCGCCCGGGAGTACGGCAGCCGCAACATCACCGCCAACGTGGTCGCCCCCGGCCCCATCGCCACCGAGATGCTCGACGCGGCGGGCGAGGCCAGGGTGGCCGAGATCAAGGCCCGGGTGCCGGCCGCCCGGCTGGGCACCCCGGACGACGTGGCCGCCGTGGTGCGGTTCCTGGCGTCCGCCGACGCCGGGTACATCACCGGCGCGGTGATCCCGGTCGACGGCGGCATCGGCATGGGACACTGAGACAACCCCCAACAGGAGACAGGCAAGTGGACGACAGCTTCGAACGGTTCCAGAAGTGCGCGGTCGACGTGCTCGGCGTCGACGTGACCAAGGTGATGGCCGACGCCAAGTTCGGTGACGACCTCAACGCCGACAGCCTCGACCTGGTGGAGCTGGTCATGGCGCTCGAGGAGGAGTTCGACGTCAAGGTCGAGGAGGAAGAGCTCAAGGACATCGCCACCGTGGGCCAGGCCTACGACCTCATCAGCTCGAAGCTCCCGGAGCAGGGGTGAAGCTGCGATGACGGCCCCGCGACGGGTCGTGGTCACGGGCTTCGGCGTGGTGGGCCCGTGCGGCCACGGCCGGGACGGGTTCTGGTCCGGGCTGCTGGCGCCCCAGCCCGAGGGCGAACGCCGGACCCGGGGCTTCGACCCGGCGCCCTACTTCACCAACCCCAAGGAGATCCGCCGCAGCGATCTCGGCACCCAGCTGGCCCTGGCCGTCGGCTTCGAGGCCCTGCAGCACGCCGGGCTGGCCAGCCGCCCGGACGGCGTCGAGGACAACCCGGTCGTGCCGGGCGACCCCGAGCGGGCCGGCGTCATCCTCGGCACGGGCATCGGGGGGCTGTACACCCTCGAGGACCAGATCCTCACCCATCAAGAGAAGGGCGCCCGGCGGGTCTCGCCGTTCCTGGTGCCGATGATGATGGCCAACGCCGGGGCGGCCGCCATCTCGATGCGCTACGGGTTCCGCGGGCCGTGCGAGGTGACGGTGACCGCCTGCGCCGCCAGCACCCACGCCATCGGCAACGCCTCGCGGCTCATCACCAGCGGGCGCTGCGACATGGTGCTCACCGGCGGGTACGAGGCGTCCATGACGCCCGTGGCCATCGCCGGCTTCACCAACATGACCGCCCTGTCGTCGACGGGGATGTCCCGGCCGTTCGACGCCCGGCGCGACGGGTTCGTCATGGCCGAGGGGGCGGCCGCCCTGGTGCTCGAGGACTTCGAGTCGGCGCACGCCCGAGGGGCGACCATCCTGGGCGAGGTGCTCGGGGCGGCGAGCACGGCCGACGCCCACCACATCACCGCCCCGGCCCCCGGCGGCAGCGGGGCCGTGTCCTGCATGGAGCTGGCGCTGGCCGACGCCGGCCTGTCCCCGTCCGACATCGCCCACATCAACGCCCACGGCACCTCGACCCCGCTCAACGACGCGGCCGAGGCCGAGGGCATCTCGAAGGTGTTCGGCACGCCCGGTCCGCCGGTCACGTCGACGAAGGGGGTCACCGGGCACGCCCTCGGGGCCGCCGGCGCGCTCGAGGCGGTGGCCGTGCTGCTGTCGATGGAGCACCGGCTGATCCCGCCCACCGACGGCACCGATGCCCGCGATCCCGAGCTGCCGCCGATCGACCTGGTCATCGGCGAACCCCGGCCGTGGACGCCGGGCCCGACGCTGTCGAACTCGTTCGGGTTCGGCGGCCACAACGGCTGCGTCGTCCTCGGACCGCCGCCGGCCTGACGGTGCCGTTCATTCTCGACGCACCGGACACCGGAATGCGGTGCGAGCTGCGTCGAGTTTGCGGGCTCACGTCAGGAGCGAGCCCTCGAGGGTGAGCAGAAGGCGCTTGGCGTCGAGACCGCCGCCGTAGCCACCCAGTCCCCCGCCGGTGCGGACGACCCGGTGGCAGGGCACCACGATGGGGATCGGGTTGGTGGCGCAGGCCGAGCCGGCGGCCCGAACCGCCCGGGGGCTCCCTGTCCGCTCGGCCAGCTCCTTGTAGGTGACCACCTGGCCGAACCCGACCTCGTCGGCGAGCACGCCGAGCGCCCGGCGGCGGAAACCGTGGGAGAGCGACCAGTCGACCGCGACGTCGAACTGGTCGCGGCGGCCGGCGAAGTACTCGTCGAGCTGGCGTCGCACCGGGTCGAGCCGGCTGCGCAGGGCCAGGACCCTGGGCGACAACCTGGCCGCCAGCGCCTCGAGCACCTCGTCCGCGTCCTCGTGCTCCGATGTGAACGAGACCCGCACCAGCCCGGCCGGGGTGGCCGCCAGCAGCAGCTCCCCCACGGGCGAGTCGGTCGTGGTCCAGGCCACGTCGACCAGCTCGTCGGCCTCGGCCCGGCGGGCCAGCGCCTCCAGATCGGGCGCCGACGGATCGCCTGGACCGTCCCGCAGCAACTGTTCGATCGACATCATCGCTTGACCACCTTCCGTAGCGTTGCCAGGCCGGCCCGGACGTTCTGCCGGGCGGCCGCTTCCGTTCCTCCCGCCATCGCCGCGATGTCGGCGTAGGGCAGGTCGTTGACGAACCGGGCCACCACCGCCATGCGCTGTTTGGGCGGGAGGCGGTCGACCGCCATCCAGAGGTCGCCGTCGGCCTCGATCACGGCGTGGGCGGCATCGTCGTCGACCGCCTGCTCGGGAGGAGCGTCGGTCGTGAGCGGCCGCCGGCCCCTGGCCCGGGCCAGGTCGATGACCTTGTGGTGGGCGATCGTGAACAGCCAGCCCCGCAGGTTCGAGTCGGACGCCAGCGCCGGGTAGGCCCGCAGGGCCGAGATCATCGTCTCCTGGAAGCAGTCGGCGGCGTCGTGACGACCGACCGAGGCCACCAGAAACCGCCACACGGCGTCCCGGTTGGCGTCGAGGACGCCCTGGAACGGCGGCAGCCGCACCGCAACGCTCTGGTTCACGCGGGGAGAACGACCGGCGGCGCCCTCCCGTGAGATCACCGGTCGACGATGACGAAGAACAGCTCGACCTCGCAGGCCGTCTCGCCCCCGACCGACGCCCGGCCCTGGCCCTTGCCGGCCCGGGCCGACAGCCGGCCGAGGGTGACCTCCAGGTCGAGCGTGTCGCCCGGCCCGGCCTGGCGTCGGAACCGGGCCCGGTCGACCCCGCCGAACAGGGGCAGCCTTCCGGTGAAGCGCTCGTCGGTCAGGACGGCGATCGCACCGAGCTGGGCGATCGCCTCGACCATCAGCACACCGGGCAGCGTCGGCCACCCAGGGAAGTGGCCGGCGAAAAAGGCCTCGTCACCCGTCAGGTGCCACCGCCCGGCGGCCGACACCCCCGGCTCGATCGCCGTCACCTCGTCGACGAACAGGAACGGCGGCCGGTGCGGGATGACGTCGGCCGGGTTCGGCATCACGGCGCCGACCGCCCCCTCACGCCGAGATCGACTTGAGCAGGTTCTGGGCCGTGTCGGCCGGGCTGACCTTGTACCAGGCATTGGCGATGCCGCCGTCCTCGTCGACGAGGAACGCCGAGCGGATGATGCCCAGGTACTTCTTCCCATAGTTCGTCTTCTCGCCCCACACCCCATAGGCCTCGGCCACCGCATGGTCCTCGTCGGCGAGCAACGAGAAACCGAGGCCGTACTTGGTGTCGAACCGCTTCTGCTTGGCCGGAGCATCCGGGCTGACGCCGAGGATGGCGGTGTCGCCCACATCGGCCCGGACGTCCCTGAGCCCACAGGCCTGGGCCGTGCAGCCGGGCGTGTCGGCCTTCGGATAGAAGTAGACGAGCACCTTGCGCCCCTTGAAGTCGCCGAGTTTCACCTCCGCGCCGTCCTGGTCGAGCAGCGTGAACTCGGGCGCCTGGTCACCGGGCTTGAGCGGCATGTGATGAGGCTAGGCCGGAGTCGCCCGCATCTGCGCCGCCACGAGGGACGCGAGACTGCGTCCATGACCGGTGACGAACGATGACAGGCGCGAGCTTCCAGGGCCGCTGGCGGATCGTCGAGATGGAGCTCTGGGATCGGGAGGCGATCGACCTCTTGGGGCCGGGGTTCATCGAGTTCGGCCGGGACCGGCAGGGCAGCTTCCGGTCCATCGCGGTCGAGGGCTGGATGGACGTGCGATCGGCCGAACGCGAGGGCCGCCCGGCGGTCGAGTTCACGTGGGAAGGAACGGACGAGGGCGATGCCGCCAGCGGACGAGGGTGGGCGAACCTGTCGAACGAGGGCGAGCTGACCGGCCGGATCTACTTCCACCTCGGCGACGACTCGGGCTTCCGTGCGGTAGGGGACGCCGAGCCCTGATCGCCGAGCGCGCACCGCGCCGGCAACCCAGAACGTCCAGGCTATGGACGGGGAGTCCGATTCATGAACCAAGCGGACAGACCGATGACGAAGACCGTTGAGGCACTCGATCGGGGTCGCCGACGCCGCGCTCGCCGAGCTGTCGGCTGCTCGTCCCAGCGATGACTCGGTCGGTGCGGCGGTGGCGACGGCGGCGCTGCTCGCACAACGCGCCGCTCAAGAGGTCGTCCATCGCGACCGCGTGATCCGTAGTGCCCGACGCGAGGGAGCGACCCTGCGCACGCTCGCCGAGGCGACTGGGCTCAGCCGTCAGACCATCGCCAACATCTGCGCGCCCCGCGGGCAACCGCGAGGCGCCGAGTCGAGAACGAAGCGGGACGGCGCGAACTGAGAGTGTGCTACAAGTAGCGCATGACATCCGTCGGAGTCCGAGAGCTTCGCCAGCGAGCAAGCGAGCTGCTCCGGCTCGTCCAGCAGGGTGAGACCGTCGAGATCACCGACAGAGGTCGACCGGTCGCGATGCTCACCCCGCTGCCCGGTGGGAGCCCCTTGGAGCGTCTCCGCGCCGCCGGCGAGGTCGAGGAGGCGACAGGCGACATCAACGATCTCCCTCCGCCCCTCCCGTCACGCGGCAAGGAGCTGCCTTCCGAAGTCCTCGCCCGGCTGCGTCGCGACGAGCGCTGATGCCAGGGACGTATCTCGACTCGTCTGCCATCGTGAAGCTGGCCATCGACGAGCCACAGTCGGAAGGACTTCGCCGCCACCTACGACGGCGAGGTCCGCTGCTCTCGAGCGCCTTGGCGCGTACCGAGGTGGTGCGGGCTCTCTTGGATGAGGGCGAGCTCGGAATCTCCCGCGGCCGAGCGGTGCTCGGAAGGATCAACCTGATCCGGGTGAACGACCGCATCCTCAGCGCCGCGGGAACGCTGCTACCGACGGACGTGCGTTCGCTCGACGCCATCCACCTCGCCACCGCGCAACAGCTCGGCGACGACGTCCGGCAGGTCGTGACCTACGACGACCGGATGACCGCGGCCGCCCAGCAACTCGGCATCCGGACCGCAACCCCGATCTGAGCGATTCCGTCGCCCGCCCGGCTCCACCTTGACATCCGGTGAAGGCCGCTGTCTGCGAGAGGTACGGGCCTCCCGAGGTCGTGCAGATCAGGGAGGTCCCGACGCCCGTGCCGGCCGACGGTGAGGTGCTGGTGAAGGCGTCCGCGACGACGGTCAACTCCGGCGACGCCCGGCTGCGGGCGCTGCGCGTCCCTCGCGGGATGGCCCCGCCGGCGCGGCTGAGTGCCGGCGTCACCAAACCGAAGCAGCCCGTCTTCGGCTTCGACGTGGCCGGACGGGTCGAGGCGGTGGGCGAGGCGGTCACCGGCTTCCAGCCCGGCGACAGGGTGGTCGCCTCGCGGGGTTTGGATCTGGGCTGCCACGCCCAGCTCGTCACCGTTGACGATCAGGGGGCGATGGCCAAGATCCGCGACGACCTGGGCGATCAGGATGCCGTCGCACTCAGGTTCGGTGGCGCGACGGCGATCTACTTCTTCCGGAAAGGCAAGCTCGGCCCCCGGCGAGACGGTGCTGATCGACGGCGCCTCCGGTGCCGTCGGCACGATGGCGGTGCAGCTCGCCAAGCACACCGCCGCCGAGGTGACCGCCGTGTGCAGCGGCGCCAACGCGGACCTGGTCAGGGGGCTCGGGGCGGACCACGTCATCGACTACACGACGGAGGACGTGACCCGCAACGGGCGGCGCTACGACGTGATCATGGACAATCACGGCAACGCGCCCTACGCGCGGGTCAAGGTTCGCTGGCACCGGGCGGCCGCTTCCTGATGGTCATCGGCGATCTCTGGCAGATGCTCGCCGCGACGCGGCGGAAGGCCGTCGTCAGCGGCACGACCTCGTTCGGCGCCGATGACTATCGAACCCTCATGTCGCGGGCCGAACGGGGAGAGCTCAAGCCGGTGATCGACTCGGTCCTGCCGTTCACCCAGATCGTCGAGGCGCACCGCCGGGTCGACAGCGGCCACAAGGTCGGAAGCGTCGTGCTCACCTTCGACGCCACGCCCTGACCAGCGGAGTCGACGCCCACCGAACCGCCCTTGAAGTAGCCGGGTTCTCGCCTCCGAGCCGTCCGGGTCGAGCAGCGTGAACTCGGGCGCCTTGTCAGCTGGCGTGAGCGGCGGCCCGACGATGCGTCAGTCGACCGTGCCCGCACGCACGACCCATTCAGCGCGCTGGCCGGTGATCGCTGCGATCCGGTCGAAGTCTGTGTCGCAGTGGAGTACCGCAAGATCCCTCGCCTCCGCGGCTGCCGCGATGAGCAGGTCGGGGATCTTCCGACCCCGTTGGTGCCTCGCGGCGAGCAGACGTTGCACCTGCCGCGCCCGTCGCATGTGATCAGCCGTCGTCTCGACGAGCTCGAAGGCATCGAGGGAACCAATGAGCCGATCCCACTCCTTGGCGCTCCGGGCCGAGTAACCGACCTCGAGATCGGTTACGCCCGCTCTCGCCAGCACACCCGCAGCCGCCATCGGTTCGACGACCTCGCGCACGGACGGGTGCCTCATCCGCGTCAGCACACTGGCGTCGACGAGGTGCGTCAGCGCCACGCACCCTCGCGATCCTCGAGTTGCGCCCGCCCGAGCACGTCGAGCGACCGCTTCACCGCCCCTGCACGCCGTCCGGCCGCACGAGCGAGTGCCTCGTTCACCGTGTCTCGGATCGTGTCGGTTCTCAGCTCGGCCCGGGCGGCGCTCAGAGCGTCCTCATCGATGTCCACCAGATGCTTCGCCACTCGGTGAGTATATACGTAGTCGGTTCCATATATCTCGGGGTGCGACCGTCTCGGAAACACGCAGATCAACTGGCATGTCCTTCGCTGCTCCGGGGCGGAGGGATTGGGGTGAAGGTTGGTTCCCCGGTGGAGAAGTCGCCGCCGCAATGGAGCCGCCCCGTCGCCGGGGCGGAGAGCCAACTTCCTCGATGCGGCGCTCGATGGGGAGAATCTCGCCGCAATGGAGCCGCCCCGTCGCCGGGGCGGAGGGGGGGCGTTAAGAACGCCGGGCCGGGCACCATCGTGCCGCAATGGAGCCGCCCCGTCGCCGGGGCGGAGGGTCGGGCTGCCGCACCGGGCACATCCGTAGGCGGGGTCGCCGCAATGGAGCCGCCCCGTCGCCGGGGCGGAGGGACTGGCGCCAAGCGAGCGTCGTGTACGTGGATGGAGTCGCCGCAATGGAGCCGCCCCGTCGCCGGGGCGGAGGGTAGCCGCCCCCGACCAGCCCTTGGAATCCGCTGGACCCGCCGCAATGGAGCCGCCCCGTCGCCGGGGCGGAGGGGCCGAACCCCAGACC